>NZ_JBIWDK010000003.1:0-558788 GCF_044761985.1 Peribacillus sp. NPDC097224
CCTGAAAGATGATCAGGTTGATAGGTCAGAGGTGGAAGCGTGGCGACATGTGGAGCTGACTGATACTAATAGATCGAGGACTTAACCAACGCTTTAAAAAGATGAACACCTTCTGATATTATCTAGTTTTGAAGGAATGAAAATTTCTTCTTGCATTTTTTAAAAAAGATGATATAATAATAGATGTCTTGAAAAAATGCTAACCAACAATGTTTGGTGACGATAGCGAAGAGGTCACACCCGTTCCCATTCCGAACACGGCAGTTAAGCTCTTCAGCGCCGATGGTAGTTGGGGGTTTCCCCCTGTGAGAGTAGGACGTCGCCAAGCTTGTATTGTTCCGCAGTAGCTCAGTGGTAGAGCATTCGGCTGTTAACCGAACGGTCGTAGGTTCGAGTCCTACCTGCGGAGCCATATTGGAGAGCTGTCCGAGTGGCCGAAGGAGCACGATTGGAAATCGTGTAGACGGGTAACCCTGTCTCAAGGGTTCAAATCCCTTGCTCTCCGCCATTTAATACCTGGCCCGTTGGTCAAGCGGTTAAGACACCGCCCTTTCACGGCGGTAACACGGGTTCGATTCCCGTACGGGTCACCATTTCGATAACTTATTGGAGGATTAGCTCAGCTGGGAGAGCATCTGCCTTACAAGCAGAGGGTCGGCGGTTCGATCCCGTCATCCTCCACCATTTCTTTTAAAAAGCATCAAGTTGTTTCTTTATGAATGGAACACTTAACACGAAAACTTGAGGCATATAGTAACATTATTATTATCGCGGGGTGGAGCAGTCCGGTAGCTCGTCGGGCTCATAACCCGAAGGTCGCAGGTTCAAATCCTGTCCCCGCAATCTATGGTCCCGTGGTGTAGCGGTTAACATGCCTGCCTGTCACGCAGGAGATCGCGGGTTCGATTCCCGTCGGGACCGCCATTTTTAATTGTTTGGCTCAGTAGCTCAGTCGGTAGAGCAAAGGACTGAAAATCCTTGTGTCGGCGGTTCGATTCCGTCCTGAGCCACCATAGTAGTGCCGGTGTAGCTCAACTGGTAGAGCAACTGACTTGTAATCAGTAGGTTGGGGGTTCAAGTCCTCTTGCCGGCACCATGTTTCATCCGTGGAGGGGTAGCGAAGTGGCTAAACGCGGCGGACTGTAAATCCGCTCCTTCGGGTTCGGCAGTTCGAATCTGCCCCCCTCCACCATCTTACAGGGGTATAGTTTAAAGGTAGAACAGAGGTCTCCAAAACCTCCGGTGTGGGTTCGAGTCCTACTACCCCTGCCAATTTTATTGTTATGGCGATTGTGGCGAAGTGGTTAACGCACCTGATTGTGGTTCAGGCATTCGTGGGTTCGATTCCCATCAGTCGCCCCATTTTCAATAAAATGATGGTATAATGAATATAACATTAATGGGCTATAGCCAAGCGGTAAGGCAACGGATTTTGATTCCGTCATGCGAAGGTTCGATCCCTTCTAGCCCAGCCATATGCGAAAGTAGTTCAGTGGTAGAATACAACCTTGCCAAGGTTGGGGTCGCGGGTTCGAATCCCGTCTTTCGCTCCAAAAATGTTGGCGGCATAGCCAAGCGGTAAGGCAGAGGTCTGCAAAACCTTTATCACCGGTTCAATTCCGGTTGCCGCCTCCAACAAATTTTGCCCGAGTGGTGGAATGGCAGACACGCTGCACTCAAAATGCAGTGCCGCAAGGCGTGCCGGTTCGACCCCGGCCTCGGGTATCATACGGTCGAAGATATTAAATACAAAAAGGATCTCAACTTAATTGTTGAGGTCCTTTTTGTATTTAATAAACATGAGATTTAGATTATACGTCAGAAAGGATGTGAAATATGTCCATTCTCAATTCAGGTTATGCAATTCTTTCTTCAATAACTTAAGACATTCCCCTTACTTGTTATTTACTATGGTGATTGGATTATCAAAAATTCGAACCATAATGTTTTTATATGCGTTTAACAAAGCGATAAACGCAATGCTCTTAGTGAACGAAACTAATTGAAATAGGTTGAAACGCTAGGTGGATTGCCCTGAAATTTTCTAATGACATGATTAAATTGAAAAATAAAGAGTTCAGTATAGGCGTTCTTACCCATTATCCTGTAATATTATTACTAAACGTAATAACAGGGGGTTTTTTGATATGAGCATTTCTTTAAGGACTAACATAAGCACTCAAGTATTGGATGAAACATCCGTTTTAGCTGCACTGGAGTCAAATTTAGCAATGATAGAATTCAATCTAAATAGAGAAGTAATATGGGTAAATGAAAACTTTGCAATGACCTTGGGATATACAATTGACGAAATGAAAAATATGCAGCATCATCAATTTTGTACAACGGAATTCAGGAATACCCGAGAATATGAATCATTATGGGTTACCCTCAAAAATGGAAAAAGGTTTCAAGAAAAAATTCAAAGGGTCGGTAAAACCGGTAATCTCCTATGGCTCGAAGCCACCTATATACCCATCCTAAATGAAGAAGGTAGAGTCCATGCTGTTCTTAAAATCGCAACAGATATTACAGAGCGTGAAAACAACACAATAAAAATCATTTCTCAGCTAAAAGATATGCCTGAAAAATTAGTGAATATCGTTGTTGAGAATTCCAATGAGAAAATTCAAGCAGTGGAGTCACTAAAAAAACAAACGGGTTTAATAAGTGATGTATCTAAAATCATACAAACCATCTCTTTCCAAACAAATGTATTGGCCTTAAATGCAGCGATCGAAGCAGCTCGAGTAGGGGAACAAGGTCGAGGTTTTAAAGTGGTTGCAGACGAAGTTAGAAGATTAGCAGGAAATGTTGATAAAGCCATAAAAAATATAAATTCCAATGTAGAAAATATTACTTTAGACGTAGTGAAGGTTAGTGAGATAACAGAAGATTTACAAAAAATAATCATAGACACTCAATCCATATTCAATAAGACGATTGAAAAGTTAGAAGGGATGACTAAATAAATGAGAAGGCTAGGTTTTCCTAAACTCAATATTCTTAATTTTTAAAAAATGTGGATAAAGAGAAATCATTACTTGATATCATAATGGAGCTATTGAAAATCTCTACAGATTGGCCCTCTTAGTATAGGGCTTTTTTTGTTTTCCAAGCTATGAGCTATATCAGGGCATGGGGCTGAATATTGAATCTAGGTATTAGGGATGATACTGCTAGATTTTTCGGAAAAATTATTGACAATGATAATCATTCTCGACTATGATGGTTTGGTGTGGTCCACCACATATACGGTAATGAGTAGGGAGAGAGCTTATTTTATGAGACAGAAAAAAACTTGGCTTCAAACGATGGCAGCAATTACGCTTGCCACATCTGCAATTCTACCAGTCGGTTCAATAGCTTCTGCGGAGGAGGAATCCAATACAGAGACCGATCAATTAATAGTTAAATATAAAACGAATAAAACCGCCTTATCAAAAAAACAAATGAAAAACATAGGCGTTGAAGATGTAGAAGAGGAAAATCAACTGGGGCTGTATGATGTAAAAGCTGAAGAAGCAAATACTGCCATTACAAAGCTTGAAAAGATGGATAACGTCGAATATGTTGAGAAAAATGTTACATATCAAACCGCTGAAACTATAGATGTAAATGATACATATTATAAAAACCAATGGAACTTAAGTGCCATCGATGCACAGGGCGCATGGGAAAACGTCAAGGATAATAGCAATCTAGTAAAAGTAGCTGTGCTTGATACAGGTGTTCAAGGTACTCATGAAGACTTAGCAGGCCGTGTACTAGAGGGGAAAACATTCGTAGAAGGATATGATGCAGCGTTTCAAGGGGATGACCAAGGTCATGGTACATTCGTATCCGGGATCATTGCCGCGAATGCTAATAATGGAAAAGGGATTTCCGGTATAGCAGGTGAGAAGAATGTCCAAATACTCCCTGTTAAGGTCATGAATAAATCAGGTGTCGGGGATGCCTTCAATATTGCACAAGGTATTGATTATGCAGTTGAGCAAGGTGCTGATGTCATCAATATGAGCATAAGCGGTGAATATAGCGAGACAATAGAAAAGGCCGTAAAGAATGCGGCGGACAAAGGTGTCGTCGTTGTAGCTGCTTCAGGTAACGGTGGCGGCAATGCAGATGCATCCTATCCTGCCGCTCTTCCGAATGTCTTATCGGTTGGTGCCATTGCTACAAAAGATCAAGTGTATGAACGCTCGAATTATGGGAGCACTTTAGATATCGTGGCACCAGGCGTCAATGTTTTAAGTACTTCATTACTTGGTGATTTAGGTACGGATGCAGGCCACTACTCTACAGGTTCTGGTACATCCTATGCTGCTCCACATGTCGCTGCCGTTGCGGCGCTGTATAAGCTCAACCATCCAGAAGCGACTTCGAGTCAAGTCGAAGAAGCATTAACATCAACGGCAATCGATTTGAACGAAGAGGGCTGGGATGAGAAAACGGGCCATGGTAAGCTAAATGCGAAAGCCGCGTTAGCGGATGATGTGGAAACTCCCTCATTAGCATTCGTCTTACCGAAAAAGAATGCGAATGTCGTTGGCACCACGACTGTACAAGTAGCGATTAATGATGCGAATACAAGTAAGACTATTTTCTATACAGACGAAGTAAACGATGGAAATGTCATCGGTGAGGTAAAGACAGCGAGTCAAACCTCGGTGCAATTCAAATGGGATACGACTAAGGTGGCAGACAGGTCACATCAGGTAATTGCCGTTGCACTCGATTCGAATGGTAAAGAACTGTCCCGTACTCAAACATCAGTGAAGGTAATGAATGCCCCGCAATCAGGCTACATGTTCACGGTTACGACACCAAGCGGTACAATCGCAAAAGGTGCATCCGTTAAATTGTATGAAAAAGTGGAACAAGAGGATGACACAAATGCTCATGGCTACAATGAATTGTGGACAGGCACGACAGATACGGAAGGAGCCGTTCGTGTACCGAGCCATGTGGGTACGGATTTGAAAAACTTACAAGTTGTTGTACAAGGGAAATTCGATACGGCAAAAGGTAACTCGTGGTTCATGTATTCACGTGAGGTGGCTTCATCAGGAACGATTACGTTAAAAAGTGAAAATACCGTTCCAGTCGCATTGAATACGGTGGATGAAGAAGGAAAAGGTTTGCCAGGTGCACAATACTTCATCGCCATGAAAGATGCAAAGGATATGACATTAGGTTCAACGACAATGATTAATGAGGAAGGTGCGAAAGAGGCACCGACTGTCTATTTAGATAAGGGCGCATATAATATTTTCTCCTACCATAAGGCCGAGGGGAAAACGTACTTCCTATCAAATACAGCAGCCCAAGTAGGGAACGATACGAAGACTTTGAATTTTGACAGCCGTGAAGCTGGGGAAGTGGCCATTGATAATCGTGAAAAGGGACTGGAAAATGGCGTGTTGTATTTATATAATGATGCCATTTCAGAAGCAATCGGTTCAGACGAAGTCATCACTGGTCAAAAATTCTTTGCCACACCGGGTGACTACGATTATATGGTTGATGCGGAAGTGAAGGATCCGGATGGCGGGGAAAACTGGGTTTACGTCCTTGCGAATGATAAAACAAAAGCCGTCATCAAAAAAAATAAAAAGACGGTGATTAAAGCCGGTGGTTCAATCGATATTACAAAATTTGAACCGGATCAAGAATCACTTAAAAATTACTACAAGCAACGGGGCTTAACGTACATTGAACGTCCTTATCCAAATATTGCGTATAAACTAGATAAAGCATTTTACACGAAGCAAACATTTGGTGATGATTACGGCAATAAATTAGCGGGCATGTACCGAGGCTCCCTACATTCAGAAGATGCTTTATATAAAAAAGATGTGAATACAGGAAAAACCGTGACCACTGTGGATGATGAAGCACAGATCGAAACGATTAACTTTGGTGATATTTATTCGAAGTACAAAGTTATGAGACTATCTGATAATAAAGTGATGCTTGATAGCCATGCGAAAAACGCAACAAACCCAGCCAACCGCCAATATTATTTCTATTCTTTCTGGGTGACGAGCAGTTCGGACGTGACAGAAGGAAAATATGAAATTTCACTGACGTTAGATGAAAACCCTTTAGCGAAAAAGGGCTTATACAAGGCAATCAATATTGACATGCAGGATTCAGGCACGACGATGCAGGTAAAAAATAAGGGTGGTAATAATGTTCCATCATACATCACGATCAATCGTTTAGAGAAAACGGAAGATGGCGATTCGGAATGGGTCCAATCTCTGGGTCAGAATACGGATACGACGAAAAGTTTATCATTACCAAGCAATCTCGAATTAAGCGATGAAGAAAATGGTAACATGGCGATTATTCGTTATATGCAGCCATCAGGTGAATACTCGTATATATTCCGCCAGTTCACCAGTTTAGATGAATTAAAGAACATCTCCATTCCGGATAATATGCAAAAGGTTGCGGTGACGGCGATGGATGGGGACAAAAAGCTTGATGGTGTCTCTACAAGACTTTGGATGATTAAAAAGCCTGTTACAATAGGTGGTCAAACAACCTATGTAACGGCGAATAATTTACAAAATTATAAGTATGATTCAATTTATCTAGAACCAGGAAACTTCGTCATGGAAGGGAACTATGTTTCATTACCGGATGAAAACAACCAGAAGGCCAACTATTATTTCCTTGAACCTACAGTACAAGTGAAAGATGGCCAAACGAATACAGTGGTTTTCGATAAAGAGAAATTAGCCCAAGTGAAGGTCTCAGCTGACGCAACAGGCTACAGCGATGTACGAGGGGCCATTATTTATCCGTACAACGAATATAGTCAGTCCTTTATAAAAACATTACGCGTTGGTCATACCTTTTATGTACCGTCCAATTTAAAAATGGATTTACAAGTTCAACTAGGTCTTGGCGACAATGAATCAGCGAATATCATTTGGAACTACTTCCTATCAAAAGGTGAACAAACATTCCAAAAAGGGCAGCAAGTCCAGTGGCAGGTTGGAGGCGACTTCAAGGCTAATATTACCCTCTCAAAAACAAAACTGCTTCAAGGAGACAAGCTTTCCGGTCATACATCCATAAATGATGCATATGGGAATGCCGTATCATCGGTATTAGTCAATCAGTCGACTGACTTCAGCATAGCTGACGATGCACTCATTGCCTATGAAAAACAAGCGAACGGGCAAATTGTTGAAAAAGCAGTGAAGAGCGACTATACGATTAGTCATGGTGGAACAACGGCTTCAGCTTCAAGTGTCAAGCCTGTACTGCGTATTTACGATAAAGCGGATAATAAGGTATTCGAAGACGCCAGTCTGAGATATTACGGACATATCGATGATAAGGATATATCTTTGAAGGAAGGTCAATATCGTGCAGAATTAGCACTGGCCGCAAGTCCTAAAGGACCAATCGCATCAGCGAAGAATACGGGACTATTCAAAGTCGGTAAAGACTCTGAGATGGTAGCACCGGTTCCGGGTATCAAAGAAGAAGTAAAGGTACCGACTATCTCACCGGTCACTGATCAAACAACCATGGTAAAAGGAAAAACGACGCCTAAAGCGGTTGTGACCTTAAAAAATGGTAAAAAGAATATCAAATCAGCAAAAGCGGATAAAAATGGGCAATACACAATGAAGATTTCCAAGCAAAAAGCGGGTACAAAGTTATCTCTTTCTGCGACACTAAAAGGCTATACGGCTAGTAAGGTAAAAACGATTACCGTGCTCGACCGCACCGCGCCAACCGTTAAGCCCATTACAGTGACAGATAAAACGACTGCTGTCACGATCGTTACCGAAAAAAATGTGACGATGACATTCACTGCAAAAGGAATGACGTATACAAAGCCTGTTTATAAAAATGGAAAGTATACATTAAAAATCGCCAAACTCCCTGCCAAGACGAAATGGACATTGATCGTCAAGGACAAAGCCGGGAATAAAACGAAGAAAACAGGCGTTGTATTAGATCGAACTGCTCCAAAAGCAGCGACTGTAGAAAAAGTGACAACGGCAACTACTATCGCGAAGGGAAAAGCTGAGAAAAAAGCCACGGTCACCATATATAAAGGAAAAGAAAAAGTAGCATCGGGTAAAGTCAATGCGAAAGGCACATTCTCAATCAAGGTGCCAAAGCAAAAAGCCAATACGACATTGCATGTTGTCGTCCAGGATGCAGCGAAGAATAAGTCAAAAGTGGCGAAAGTTAAAGTTGGGAAATAACTACGAACCAACCTCCGATATAGGAATATCGGAGGTTGGTTTTTTTTAGCTCTAAATGATTTGGGGTTAACAAACAATTCAGGGATAGAAAAATAATCGGATTTAATGTCTTACAATTCAAATGAAGATCATGGAGTCCTATCAACATACTGAGAAGAAACAAATATCTGGGAGGCTCGTACTATCACTTATTTCTTATTAATTAACTTACTGGCTTCGCCTTGCTGATTTACGGGAATATCTTTTCCGACTGTGACACGGCGTACGACGCGTTGGTCTTCGTAGTCTGCTATTGCGTAATGTTGAGTGGCCAAGTTATCCCAGATTACGACATCCCCTTCAGTCCACTGCCAGCGTACGGTGTTTTCCAAGCGCGTGACGTAAGAATCAAAGATGCTTAGTAGTCTTTCGGATTCGCTTGTGGAATAGCCTTCGATCCTGCCTGCAAATCCTCCTAGTAACAGATGTTTTTTACCTGTTTCGGAGTGCACATGAACTACGGGATGTCTTGTTTTATAAACGGTCGATGCAAATACGGCACGATAGTTCTTTTTCACTTCATCATCAATCGTTTCACTTGGTTTGAATTGTGCATAATCATATTCATTTGTATGAATACCCCATGCTTCATCTGCAAGCTTTTGCAAACCTACCGGAAGGTCTTCGTATGCTTGATTCGTATTCGCCCAAACCGTGTCTCCACCCACATTTGGAATGGTGACGCCTCTTAGAATGGAGTATTTGGGAACTTCGGGAACGAACGTGACGTCAGTATGCCAATGGTTGGCTTTGGCACCTTGTTTGGAATCGAGCTCGAAGATATAGTTGGTATTGTCTTTTACGGGTACGGTTGGATGAGCGTAGGGTTCACCCAATAGACTGGAAAATGCTTCTTGGCCTGCATCGTCTAAGTGGTGTTGCCCTCTGAAGAAAATCACTTTATGCTCGTTCAGTGCTTGCTTGATTTCGTTAAAAATAGCCGGGTCCAGGTCTCCGCTTAATTGAACACCTTGAATCTCCGCTCCGATTCTTCCTGCTACTGGTACCACTTTGACTTGTTTTGTCTTAACTTCAGTCATACTATATTCCTCCTCAATTTTTGAAATGAATGTCTCCTTGATATAACCTTATCAAATAAAAATATGGTAAAGTGGGGGGACCACTGGAAAAACCCACTACGCTCTATAGCTGCATGATGTTTCAGAAAAATCCACTTTGAAAAATTTCTTTTTTCTTTCCACTAACTAGAAGTCCCATTTTTTAGATGGTTTGATTTTCTAGTGAGGTTTCACTGACATTTACAATACATCCCGCTAATACTAATCGAGAGACCGTACCTTTTTAACTGGTACTATTCCTTCAATAAGTCCCCTCCTTGTTTTAAATTACACTTTACCTACTTGAATAGTCGACTTTTAAGACGTAAGAAACAAAAAAGAGATCCAACAAAGAGTTTCCTCTTGTTGAATCTCTGGTAGACCAGTTGATTCCGAACGTCTAACTATATGGTCTATTCTGGAAAGTGGTTTGTGTATGAATGCATCTTACCAATGATTGGATGAGTTTGTCAATCTTTTATGTATTAATCTTATAGTTTTAGTTGGAATAAAAGGAAAAATTGTTTTAACGTCCAATAGAAAAGGATGACCTTATGATAGCGGGTCACCCTTTGTACCTATAGTATCAATACACTCATCCCTTATATACAGGGAAATAAATAATAAAGGAAGTTCCTTTATTCACTTGGCTTTCAACGACGATTTTCCCCTTGTACTTTTGGGCAATGGTATAGCAGACTGTCAGACCGATACCGGTTCCTCTATCTTTCAGTGAATAAAAGGGGGTGCCGATTATTTCAAGCTGTTCTTTGGATAGACCGATGCCTGTGTCGGTTATTTTGATTTTTGCCATGTCTCGTTCCTGACTGGTCTCGACGATGATAAATCCTGGATTGTTCATGGATTCAATGCCATTTTTCATAATGTTGACCAGTAGTTGCTTGAGCTCAATGGGATTGATCTTTATGATTAAATCTTCCTTGAATAGTAGTTGGAATCCTATATTACGATTGTTTGCAAAGCTGGTCAAAAGGTCAGAGGTCTTCTGGATTTCCTGATTCAGCTGGATGACCTCAATATTATCGGTATGGGGTTTTGCCAATGATAGATAGTCATTGATAATGACCTGTGTGAATTCCAGTTCGGTAAGCATCGTTTGTACGTAGAATTTTTCCGTTTTGTTCAATTCCTTTTCTTGATCCAATAGCTGGGCAAATCCCTTTACGACCGTAATTGGGTTTCGAATCTCGTGGGCGATGGTGGCAGCAAGCTGACCGACCGAATCCAATTGCTTGGCTTGTTGTAATTCAGTATGAAAGGCATTTATGGAATTCATCCTGTTGTTTGTACTGATGAACACAAAGGCCAAGATGATCTGGATCGCGATGAAATTCAAGATATTTCCGAAACTATCAAATGAGACGTACTTATATGTATATTGTAAATTTGTATGAGAAATGAAATGGATGAAAATTGGACCGAGTATGGCATTTGATGCAGCTACAATGTAAAATCCGATTTTATCAAATAAAAATATGGGGATTAAGGGTGCCATGGCAAACATGGCCATCATGATGGCGGTATCTGGATACAACCAGAATTTCAGGTATAGGTAAATCGTGATGAGTAGAATGAAAATCGTTTTCCATTTGTTTTCGTCTTTTTTTATGAAAAAAAACAAAGATAGTATGATGGCGGATATCAAGAAAACTTGTATAGCCATATCGATAGGGTCATGTTTCCAGCTTATTGGCGATACGGAAATGCCCACCACTAGTAATAAAGACAACACAATCATGAAACTCTTAAGAATGAATCGTTGTTGGTTTTGAAAATACTGATGGTTTTTTAACATACATCACCTTATTCTAAAAATTCTATTTAATTAATAGTAATCTTTTCCTGGTTCTTTGTAAATCAGAAAAGATAGGGTGTGTGTTCAGCTTTTGATTTCCTGTCTATTACTAGAGTATGAAAGGCAGGTCAGTAAGGAAGTTGTTAGGCGGCAATAGGAATAGGTAGGAATGTATGCCCTGATTGAATCGTGGAAGTTTATTTTTTTACAAAATTTTCTTTGAAAATTTTCAAATGGGGACATATTAGTAAGATGGACGGGTATAAAAAAAGTAATAAGAATCCATTAGGAGGTTGAATATGAAGGCGGTAACTTTTCAAGGTGCAAAGGATATAAAAGTAAAAGAAGTGGAGGATCCGAAATTACAGCAGAAGGATGATATCATCGTACGGGTGACATCGACGGCGATTTGTGGGTCCGATCTTCATATTTATCAGGGAGCGCTCCCGACACATAAGGATTACGTCATTGGCCATGAGCCGATGGGAATCGTGGAGGAAGTCGGACCGGAAGTCACGAAGGTAAAGAAAGGGGACAGGGTCGTCCTTCCTTTCAATATTTCGTGTGGACATTGTTATTATTGTGAACATGATATGGAAAGCCAATGTGATAATTCGAACCGTAATGAAGAAATCGATACGGGTGGATATTTCGGCTTTACGGAACGTTATGGGAACTATCCAGGCGGACAGGCTGAATATTTGCGGGTACCATACGGAAACTTCATGCCATTCGTGATCCCGGAGTCGTGTGAACTAGAGGATGAGGCGCTTCTGTTCATGTCGGACGTGCTCCCGACCGCTTATTGGAGTGTGGAGAATGCGGGTGTGAAGGAAGGCAGCACGGTCGCCATTCTAGGGTGTGGACCAATCGGTTTGATGGCCCAGAAGTTTGCCTGGATGAAAGGCGCCAAGCGTGTGATTGCCATCGATAACCTTCCCTACAGGCTGAACCGGGCAAAACAGATGAACAAGGTGGAGACGTATAATTTCGATGAGTATAATAATATGGGTGCCTATATTAAGGAAATCACTTCAGGCGGAGTGGATATCGTCATTGACTGCGTCGGAATGGACGGAAAAAAATCAACCATTGAAGCCATCGAGCAAAAACTCAAGCTTCAGGGCGGAACATTAAGTGCCATCGAGATTGCGATGAACTCAGTCAAGAAATTCGGTACGATCCAACTGACCGGTGTATACGGATCCAAATATAATATGTTCCCGCTTGGTAATTTATTCGAACGGAACATTAACCTGAAAATGGGACAAGCCCCGGTCATTCACTACATGCCGATGCTTTTTGATAAAATTACAAAAGGTGAGTTCGATCCGACAGAAATCATCTCACATAAAGTCCCGCTCGACCAAGCGAGTGCTGCTTATCAAATATTTAACGACCATGAAGATGAATGCATCAAAGTCGTGTTAAAACCATAAAAATGCTTCATGCATGCCAAAAGCCAATGCGTCTATCCATTGGCTTTTTTTGTGCAGAGGATGAAAATACGAGTATACGAGGTCCGGTTATTCCAGTATGGTCGATATGGGAAATGGACATTTTGGTATGTTGTCTGGCAGATCGGGGCCAGGTGAGGAAGAGACTATCAACATTCACTTTTATGCTAAAGAGAAAAATGTACTGTTATTAAGAAAGAATCGCTTCGAAGGGAGATTGAATAGACGCGTCAGGGGGAGAAAATGTTATATAATAATAGCAAAAGTAAGGGGGAGAGTGAATGATAGTGAATACTGTAGCAGAATTGTGTGCAGAAGTTGAGAAGGTGTACCAGCCGTTACATGTTACATTAACGATTGACATCCTAGATAAGAGATTCGGTCCTGTAAAGGCGGAAGCGGAGATTACCGTTTGCCCCGTTGAATCCAAGGGGTATTTCGAGATCCTGGTCGAGGAACTTGAATCGGAGCATATCTATGCTGCTGAAAATGGGTCCATTTATGGCAGCTTTGGCATTGACCAAAGTATCCAGGTTTATGATGAGGTATTGAACACGGTTCCATTCGATGCATTAATCGGAACGGGAAACTGGAAAGAAAAGATGGATTCATATTTGGCGGAAGATACATTAAAGAGTCAACTTGAAACCGTGCTGAAGAATTACCAGTTCAGCGATATGAGCGGGAAATATAAATTCAGAAAAATATGCACGATAACGGACTTTCACCTTGAAAAGTGAACAAAATAATAGAGAAGGCGATGTCGCCTTCTCTTTATTCTTTAATTAATTTAAATCCATTGGTATCCAAGATATATTGAATGCCTTGCCTAAAGGAATTGAAGGGACGAAAATCGATATCTATCCGAGATCGGAGGATCGACTGAGCAAGTTTTGGTCCGATGCCGACCACGACGGGTTCCACACCCATTAAGGACAGGGCCTTGAATATTTTATTGATACCATCCAATTCGAACATATCAAAGTCATGTTTAAACGAAGTGAAATCCAGGATGATATACTCGATTTGGTGATCTCTACAATAGTTCAGGATTTTAGATTGAATCGTTTCTAAACGGTCGGGCGTCATTTTTCCTATGATAGGCACTAAAGCCGTTGAATCGTGGACGGTTGGGATTATCGGCGTATCGATTTCCATAAGCAGTTTTTTGCCTTCCTTGATCGTTTCCTCATATTCCGTTACATCTTGCCATGAGAGGATAAAGCCTGTTCGCTTTCCACTTTCATTCAGTATTTCATCCACCATGATATTGGCACTGAATTTTTTGAAAAGAACGATTTGTGCCGAGTGTGGAAAAGGACCATCCCGAAGAATTTTTTCCTGTCGTTCCCCGTGAAAGGAACTGACGTTTAGTCCAATGAAATCATCGGGATTTGTTATTCTCACATAGGGACCGATGGTTACTAAAAGATCCCTCGCATATTGGTTAAACCAAACAATGGTATGGTCGGAATCCGTTAAAAAGATGTTTTCTTCTATTTTATCCAACAGTTGGTATGTGTTGACGTTATTTAATATATCTGACATGGAGATACCCCTTTATGCGATTTCTTATGATGCTCGCTCGCCAAAAATCGTAACAGATTGAGATGGATCTGTCTATTCTTTATCATATGTTAGCGAGAATGAATAAAGGGTAGTAAAAAGGCATAGGAGTTAAAGCCAATCCCCATGCCAAACTACATCATTTATAAACCGACCCCGGGATTTTTACGGATGGGTTTCCGGAAGAATAGGGAGCTACTTCGTATTCCTGGAATATTAGATAAATTCCGTCTTTAGTGTAATAAAACTGGGAATGTTTGTTTACGGGAACATCACTTTGTTTATCGACAAAAAAGTCTTCATGTTTGCTCATGTATTTGTAAGCGTACTTCTGTACTTTCTTATATTTCTGTTTCGATGTGAGGATGTCGGCAATTTTCATTTGCTTGCCGGAAGATATTTTGAAATTATATGATGTTACAGCGCCGATTCCGTGTGCCCCGCCCTCATATACATAATTGTAGAGCAGGATACTTAGCTTTCCGTCTTGGTTGTACTTCACTTTATATTGGGTCGCATACATATAGTTACACGTTTTCCCATTGCACCACTCTTCATTTTTATCATCCTTATCCGCTTGTTTCACTTTTAAATAGGATGTATAAGCTTCTTTGGCATGTTTAGTGAATGTTCGGTTGATTTTTTCCTGGGCTGTTTTACTTTTTAGTCCGGATACTTGAGGATACGATAAGTCACTGATACTTTTATACTTCTTCTTGGTAATCTTCACGGGGCTGAACGCTAAATATTTAGTAGATACATAGGATTTTTTGTCTTTGTAACGAATTTCCGACCATCCCGATTTGGTTCTGGAATAGACGGTCACTGATTTTCCTTTCTTTAGGGAGCCGACTTTTTTATAGTTGGTCCCAGGACCGCTCCTGACGGTCAAATCACTGTTCTTCGTATTGACCAAGGCATTTTCGGTAGTGGCAGCGGAAGCAGAGTCAGTTGATAGCAGAAAGTATGAAATAGTTGAAAAAGCTAGTATGGTAGCGAGGACGATTTTTGAGAGGTTTTTGATTGGCCACATGCGCATTCCTCCTAGTGCTATATTTTTACAGTTCCATTATATAAGGGTATTGATTAACTAGATAGTGTTATTTACGTATCAATTATATTACACAGATAATGAGGGGAATAGGATGAAAATTGGACTTGTACGACATTTTAAGGTCAATCATGATTTTCCAACCGGAAAGTATGTGACGGCCGATTTCATGGACCAATGGTTCAAGGATTATGATGAAGCGGATATTGTTTATGGGGAAACTCCACTATTGGATGTGGAGTGGAAGGCTTGCTACACAAGCGATATGTCGAGGGCACTGAAGACCGCCGAGCATATTTATCCCGATAAAATCATTCAAATGAAGGAACTGCGTGAAATTCCTTCGCCCCCTCTTAAAGGGAAAGTGAAACTGCCCTTCATTCTATGGGCCATCTGGATTCGGTGCTCCTCATTCTTGAACAAGCAAACGAGACTGGAAATCAAGAAAGCTGAAAAGCGGATCAATCAAGCACTGGATCAAATCTTGGCAAATGGGGAGCAAGATACCCTGATCGTGAGTCATGCGGCTCTCATGGTGTATATAAGGAAAGAGTTGATCCGAAGGGGGTTCTCTGGTCCGAAGTATGCAGTCGCCAGCAATGGGAGGTTATATATGTTCGAAAAGGTCCCCTTTCCTAAATAAGTGGAAAATAGTTTGTAAGGGGCCACAATGATAGTGGTATGGGTGGTTTGTATCCGTGTAAGTAATGCGAAAATCTTTTTATTATTCCAGAAAAAGATGTAGGTAATTTCCCCAATAGTTATTCTTTTTCCAACCGTTGTGGTTTATTATTGTAATAGTGCAATTTTTTCGAATATAACGAATGGAAAAGAGGGTGAACGTCTTGGTGAAAGCTATATTTTTTGATTTGGATGATACATTACTCTGGGATCAGAAAAGTGTGAAAGAAGCTTTTGTAGCAACATGTGAAGTGGCAAAGGCGAAGTATGACGTGAATATTGGCGAGTTTGAGGAAGCGGTGCGCAAGGAAGCACGTGAGCTTTATTCTTCTTATGATACATACGAGTTTACGAAAATGATTGGAATCAATCCTTTCGAAGGGCTTTGGGGAGATTTTCAGGATGACCATGATGAGTTCCGGAAAATGGCCAAGATTGTGCCGACATACCGGAAAGAGGCATGGACCAGAGGGTTGAAGGCCCTAGGTATTGATGATCCGGCATTCGGGGCGGAACTTGCAGAACGCTTTCCGGCTGAGAGACGGAAAAAGCCGTTCATCTATGAAGAGTCCTTCCGCGTGTTGGATGAGTTAAAAGGAAAGTACAAATTGTTATTGCTGACGAATGGTTCACCCCAGCTTCAAAATACGAAGCTTGAAATCACGCCTGAACTTGTCCCATATTTTGATCAGATTGTCATTTCCGGTGCGTTTGGACGCGGAAAACCGGATGCTTCCATTTTTGAGCATGCACTTGAACTCATGAATCTTGATAAGGATGAAGTGCTCATGGTCGGTGATAATTTAATGACGGATATTCTTGGTGCCACACGTGCCGGCATTCAGTCGGTATGGATCAATCGTCATGACAAGGAACGGAATGAAGTCATCCCTTCCTATGAAATCAAACATCTAGAAGAACTATATCCCATTCTTGAGGGGTTAAAAGAATAAAACAGAAATCCCCCTTTATCTTGGGGATTCATTTTATTTCGTTTTATTAAAATGGAGGGGTGGCGGGACCAACCATCCTTTTTTCTTGTTCAAATGAAGGAAATTGGCACCCATAGCTGCATGTTCAGTATGGAATTGTTCGAACATCCCTGCAATGTCCTCCCGTATGGATTGGGCTATCATATTGCTGCAAGCTATTAAACCGGCGGCAATATCCATGGATATGGAAGCGGCGATTTCCGGGTCCTGAAAGCGGGCGCCAACGGGGATTTCTTCAATATCGACTTTTGATCGATCAGGTGGCGTTGGAGGTAATCCGATACCATTTTCCTTTCAATAGTGCCTCCACTTTGGCGATTTCCTGTTTCCCTCTTTCGATTTTTTCTTCAATCAATTTACGCAGATCTTCATCACCAGCATGGTTGAGCAAGGTTTGATGACAAGCGATACAAGCCCTTTGTGGTTGCTAAATAGGTCCACGTTCCAAATACTTCTCCGTAGTGCATCGGTTCTTCTTTTGGATTTCCACTTAATATTCCCATCGTCAACCTCCTTATGAAATAGGCAATCATACTGTAATGTACTCTGTTTCCACACCGTTATTAATCGCAACGAAGAACGATATTTCAATGAGAAATTTGGTCAATGGAAGGGAACAGGCATGAATATTCCCTATCGGTTTACCCATACTAATATTGGTTCCAACATCATACAAGGAGGGGATGTAAGTGCAAAATCAAAATCAACAACAGGGTCAAACACATCAAAATATGCAAACAGGCGCGGTACCTCCGCAAATGAATCATGGTGGTCATGAACTATTTGATGCACACGAAGTGCTAGCGGGGACGATTAGTGTTTTGGATACCTATATGTTGCTCCGTCAACATGTACAGGACCCAGAATTATTGGATATCCTTGATCGTCAATATCAGTTCATCCAACAGGAATATAATACTTCCTTAGAGGCTTTCCAGACGGGGCAAAAACCTTCCGTCCCAACCCAAACCTACAATATGAATCAAGGCAATGATTTTATTTATGGCCTAAAACCATCGAAGCCGAAGAAACCTTACCAATCGGTGTCAGAGATTAATGATCAAGGAATTTCGGGCTTGATGCTAGGGGCTTTGAAATCCAGTGCAACGTTAAAAGCCATGTCCGCACTTGAGATGACAAATCCAGTACTGCGTCGGGTCATCGCTGATTCCGTTCCGAATTGCATAGAGATGGCCTATGAGATTTCGCTTTATCAAAACAAACATCATTATTACCAAGTACCACAGCTTCAACAGCAGGATATGCAACAAATGATAAACTCATTTGCTCCTGCAAGCGGGAATCCAACCAATACCAACAACAATATGACCCATTGATCGGACCATAATCATTAAAGAAGGCGAGCATGCAATATGCTCGCCTTTCCTTGTTTCGATTGTTATTGTTTGAGCTGGTTCAAATCATCAATGCACGTTTGGATGAGCGTGACTGCCTGGCTCATCGCTGCACCACCACCAAATGCAACGGTTACGCCTATTGTTTCAAGTATTTCCTGTTCCGAGCAACCTTGATCGAGGCAGCCTTTCGTATGATAGATTATGCAATATTCATCCTGGGAATATAAGCTTATCCCTAAAGCTATCAGTTGTTTCTGCTTCTTCGATAAGGTGCCTTCTTTAAAGCATTCTTCCGTTAAAGAATTGAACTTTGTTGCAAGTTCAGGCATCTTTTCCGTAAAAGAGCCAATTCCAGCTTTATATTCATGAAGAGCGGCTTCTGTCGTATTCTTCGTTTCATATTCCAAGTTCCATTCAGCTCCATCCCTAATATTCTTTTCCTAGAAATTAGTATGAGCCAAATAGGGATGATTAAACATAAAATCATAGGGATTAAAATTCCGTATTTAGCGGCGGACGGGGGCTGGCGGTTTTATACCATTGAAAGCAAAGCAAACCAATGAGTACGAGGTCGATGGCATCCCCGGCATAGTACATGAGGACGGCTCCGGATTCCGCCTGGTGAGACATGACCCCGATTGGAGGGTTTGCATAGATGTACTTGGATAGGATTCCATGACCGGCTAAAGCAAGGACGAAGATAATGCATCGGAATACGAAACTGAACCGGTGCGGGGCCGGATCGATATAAACCATGGAAGCCGTGAAAAGATAGCCGGCAAGGAATACATGGATATGCACCAACAGATAGAGAGAGGCATGTTGATGCATGGCCGCATACAATTCCGTCGTATAAAGCACCCAAAGCCCTCCGATATTCAAGGTGGACGCTGTGATGGGGTTACTCAAAATGCGTACTGGCCAGGTTTTCAACAGACGTGAAAGTCGCCTTGCGTGAGGTACTTTTAATGTGCGGAGCAGAAGAGTCATGGGTGCTGCAAGGACCATCAGCAGTGGAGCAAGCATGCCAAGGAGCAAATGGCTGACCATATGTGCGGTGAAACTCATATGACTCCGGTCTGCTATGGGTCCGATCACTGAAGCGGCAGCACAAGTCACTCCGAACACCCAAAAGAACATTCGGTAAAGTGGCCACTTTTTATGCTTCCGGTTGGAAAGGATCATCGCTGCTATATATAGGACTAAAATGATGGCGAGTAGAATCACCAGAGGGAGTCCGGTAGAAGGCCCACTAGTGATATGGTGGATATGTTCATCCTTCGTCATGATGATTTAGATTCTTTCGCTCTTATTATCGTGCTTCGTCTTGTTCGATAGATGAGGTAGACACCGACTACAATCAATGCCGCAGCAATTATATTCCAAATCATATCGTACGGGAGGATATCCACATCATAACGAATTTGATGCAGCCTCATCAGCTTATGTTGGATGGTTCCGTCATATAATTGGAAGCCACCAGCCCCTAGAAACACACCGCCTTGCCATCTTTTCAACCATAAGGCATTCCGTCTGCGAAGGTCAGCGAACATGAATAAAGAACCGATGGTCGCAAACCAGCTCAAAGCATGAAATAAACCATCAGAAACGAGTCCGATATTGGTCGTCGACTTATCATAAAAATGATGCCAATGCAGGAGTTGATGAAAAACCATTTCATCTATGAAGGCGACAAGGCCGATGCCGAATAAGATGCCCGACCAAAGATTGCGGGACGAATGGATATAGCGATTTTCCGACATGGATTTATTTTTATGGTGCCGTGGTCTAACGTCCATATATGTATCCTCCTTCAATGAATCGTAGGTATACTAAACCGTGAATCCTCTCAGTTTTTTTGAAACTATAAGTCCCCCTACAGTTAAGTATCTTCCATATATTGATAATATCCATTGTTTCTACTATACCACCCGAAGGACAAAATGAACCTCTTATTCAACCAGTATTCACAAATTTTTTTGTGAAGATTTTTGTGGTTTTGGGGCAGGAAATCCGGGTAATAAAATAAACGTGACAGTAATTAGTAACCTTCCATTCGGAAAAAGGAAGGGACGATGTCAACCTAACAGCAAAGAAAGATTCATAAAATAGCACGGATAAAAACTCTAGAAAACTAAAGGAGGAATCATTATGTTTCGTCATCAAAAAGAATTGCAATTTGAAGTGAAACCAGATCGTCCGGATCCTATGCTTGCCCGTCAAATCCAAGAGGTATTGGGTGGACAGTTCGGGGAAATGACAGTCATGATGCA
The DNA here is from genome assembly GCF_044761985.1 of Peribacillus sp. NPDC097224. Taxonomy (NCBI): domain Bacteria; kingdom Bacillati; phylum Bacillota; class Bacilli; order Caryophanales; family Bacillaceae; genus Peribacillus; species Peribacillus sp. NPDC097224. The sequence goes on from NZ_JBIWDK010000003.1 coordinate 20,532, forward strand.
ATATTTATTCCAAGGCTTTAACTGTCGTGGAGAAGAAAAGTATAAGGACATGTTGATGGACATTGGTACGGAGGAAATTGGACACGTTGAAATGCTTTGTTCCTTGATTAGTCAATTGCTGGATGGAGCTTCACCCGAAGATCAAGCAGAAGCAGCCAAAGACCCGGTAACAGCAGCCATCATGGGCGGCATCAATCCACAGCATCTGCTTGTAAGCGGACTTGGGGGACTGCCAACGAACTCAAATGGTGTTCCTTGGAACGGTTCCTACATCGTAGCGAGTGGTAATTTATTAGCGGACATGCGTTCAAACCTGCATGCTGAGAGTCAAGGACGTTTGCAGGTAGCGCGTTTGTACCATATGACAAAAGATGAAGGTGTACGTGCGACCTTCCGTAAAATGCTTGCACGCGACCGTTATCACCAATATCAATGGATGGCGGCCATCGCAGAGTTAGAAGAGAAAAATGGTGTGGTCGTGCCGGCTTCCTTCCCACCTGAAGCCGAATTGGAATCACAGAAGGAAGCCTATGAATTCTGGAACCTTTCAGAAGGACAAGAATCAGCAGAAGGTCTATGGGCGACAGGAAGCGCTCCGGATGGAACAGGCGATTTTGTCTATGTAGCCGAGCCCGTTGCAAAAGGTCAAATCCCTAATCCAAAGGTTCCCGCTACTCAATTGCATCATGATCTGGATGGTAAGGCAGTATTGAAATAAGACCTTTTAATTATCAGGTTTTGTAACCTGTCCCTCGGGGGGCAGGTTTTTTCTGATTAGGAAGCAAGGGAATCATGCTTATTTTAACGCTTTCCTAGTTTTGACATTCAATGATTTGCCTGATGCTTTTATTTAGAGTAGCATATAGCTCACAAAAAGGACTGGGGGAGATTATAAATGAAAGCAGTGACAGTGAAGCAACCTGGAGGTGCGGATCAATTAGAATTTGAGGAATTCTCCATTCCACGTATAGGTCCTGGTGATTTGTTGATCAAGGTGCAGGCCTCTGCAATCAACAGAACGGATATCATAGCCAGGGAAGGAAAAGCAGGATACATGACCAATCCCATTTTAGGCATCGAAGTGGCCGGTGAAGTAGTGGAAGCAGTACCTGGAACCCGTATCGATTTAGGAACAAGGGTAATGGGACTTGTTAAAGGTGGGGGATATGCAGAATACGCCGTCATGCCCGCGGACCGGGCAATGTTGGTACCGGAAAACCTCACATTTGAAGAAGCTGCAGCCATTCCCGAAGTATTTCTGACAGCTTATCAAACTCTGTTCTGGTTAGGACAAATAAAAGATCAGGATACCGTGTTGATTCATGCCGGAGGAAGCGGAGTCGGTACGGCCGCTATCCAATTGGCTAAACAAATGACCCATGCAAAGATCATCACAACCGCCGGTTCGGAAGAAAAACTGGAGTTTTGCCAATCCCTTGGGGCGGATGTATGCATCAATTATAAAAAACAATCGTTCGACGAAGAAGTACTGAAGGCTACTGATAATAAAGGCGTGGATGTAATTCTTGATTTCGTCGGTGCTTCATACTGGGAGAAAAATCTTAGAAGTATAGCCACGGATGGACGCTGGGTGTTAATCGGCATCCTGGGCGGAACCGTGGTGAATCAAGTGAACCTGATGGATCTGCTGCTTAAGAGGGTCCATTTGAAGGGTACCTTATTGACTCCAAGAAGCGATGCGTATAAAAAAGAGCTGACGGAAGAATTCGTCCAAAAAGCGAAAGAGGCCCACCGACATATGGAACAGAATAAGAATACAGGGAAAATAGTCATGAAGGTACATGAATAGAAGCAAAGGGGCTGACCAGAAATTTTCTTGGTCAGCCCCTTTTTCATGATCATCAGAATGTCGATGCAAGCTTTTGAAGGATGCGTTCGATCACTTCATGGATCTGTTCATCCACTTCGCCGTCAATTGCCTCAGGTTTTAGCACTTGTACTTTCTTCGCTTGATAATGATCATAAAGGACATGCTTCAAGGAAAGTCCTTCTTTTAATAAAAAGGAGGAGTGCGTCATGACTTTCAGTGCAGCTTCATCCTGAATGATCAGGATTGTGGGATTCAGCTCATGGAAAATTCCAGCTGCCATTCCCTGTGAATAGAACGAGTGGACGGTAGCCAGCCGCTCTTTTCTCGCCTCCATCTTTCTTGAATAGAGTGCGGGACAGCCAATCTTTAAGTCATTCATGAATATGTCAGAGGCATAAAGCGCCGATAAGACCGTTTGCTCATACACCTTTTGAAGCCGGATCTGATACGATAATGACTCATCGGCAATCATCTGATCGGCTTCATGGATGTAGGAAAGGTAGTATTCGATCACTTCTAAAAGGATTTCTTCTTTTGAGGAAAAGTAATTATATAAAGAAGCCCGGCTCATATTCATCAATTTGGCCATATCTGAAATGGTCAGGGATAGGAACCCTTTCGTACGTACCACGTTCATGATTCTTTTCACATAGGATTTTCTCAATAATTGTTTTTCTTCAGGTGCGATTTTTCGCAAAAACGACACCCCCTTCAATACGAAAATTATATCATACTCCCATTTTCCATGCCTTGAGGCGGATAAGTTTACAAAATGACGTAAGAGGTTTAAAGTATGAATATAAACACTTTAGACACAATCTATCCATTTAGTCTAAAATAATGGGCGGTTGCTTAAGCACATGAACAATCCCCTCGAAGTGAATGACACAATAGATACATGTAAAGGAGAAAACATAAATGATGAATATAGATTTTACTCGTATGTATATAGCTGGAGAATGGCAAACAGGGAATAGTGACAAGTCGATGACGAACGTCAATCCTTTTACAGGTGAAGAACTTTTCACCATCCAGGCCGCTACAAAAGAAGATCTGAACAGGGCCTATGAAGCAGCAAGCCTTGCACAGGAAAAGTGGGCTAACGAACTTCCGCAAGTTAAACGGGCAGTGTTGGAAAAAGCCATCCTTGTCATGCAGGATAATAAGGACCTGATCACCGAGTGGATCATTAAAGAATCAGGAAGTACCTTCATGAAGGCTCAGTCTGAATTCCAAGCTTCCCTCAACATCTTGAAAGAGGCTACCACTTATCCATATCGCATGGAGGGGAAAATCCTTCCTTCACAAGTACCAGGAAAAGAAAATCGTGTGTACCGAAATCCATTAGGCGTAATCGGCATCATTAGCCCATGGAATTTCCCTTTCCATCTGGCGATTCGATCTATAGCCCCGGCACTAGCTACCGGAAATGCGGTCGTCATCAAACCTGCTACAGATACACCGGTCACTGGCGGTTTGATCTTTGCCAGCATTTTTGAAGCGGCAGGCCTTCCAAAAGGCTTGTTGAATGTCATTGTCGGGCGCGGATCTGAAATCGGTGATGATATCGTTACCCATCCGACCCCACGCCTGATTTCCTTTACGGGCTCCACGGAAGTGGGCAGGCATATTGGAGAGCTTGCAGGTCGGGGACTTAAGAAAACAGCATTGGAATTGGGCGGAAATAATGCCTTCATCGTGCTTGATGACGCAAATATCGAGCAAGCCGTCGATTCCGCATTATTCGGGAAATTCTATCACCAAGGACAAATCTGTATGGCAATCAATCGGATTTTTGTCCATAAAGACATTTATGACGAATTTGCTGAACGATTCACCCAACTTGCAGGAAAACTTAAATACGGAAATCCTGCGAATGAGGATACCAATGTAGGACCGCTCATCAACCGAGATCAGGTCGATCGTATCTTAAAAGATATAGAAGGAAGCGTTGAGCAAGGAGCCAAGATTCGCTTGGGCGGACAAGCAAATGGCAATGTTCTTCAGCCGACCGTGATCACTGGAGTGACAAATACGATGCCACTTGCTGAGAACGAAATCTTTGGACCGGTTGCCATCTTGATACCTTTTGAAAATGATGAAGACGTAATCCAAATGGTCAATGCGTATCCATACGGCCTAAGCGGATCCGTTCATTCTTCAAATCTTGAACGTGGCACACAAGTCGCTCATAAAATCCACACGGGCATGATTCATGTTAATGATCAATCCGTTAACGATGAGCCACACATGCCTTTCGGAGGAGAAAAAGACTCAGGTCTTGGCCGCTTCAATGGAGAATGGGTACTTGAAGAATTCACGACGTTAAAATGGCTGTCCGTTCAACATAACAGCCGTAATTATGGTCCATTCATCAATAGATTAAAATGAATGGGATAAACCGAAAACATCCAAAGAGAACGTTCTTTGGATGTTTTTTGCGCGTATACATTTTTAGAATGATTAAAGGAATGAATTTTCCAGCGTTTATAAAAAGTGTGGATATTCATATTTAATATTTTTCGATTTCACGGGGGATATGATAAGGTACAAGACATATACCACATATCTTATCAAAACATTGAATAAGGAGAGTCGAACATGGGACAAATCAATGAATTGTTTCGAAAAAGAATTGGAATCTCGGAAAGTGAAAAAGTAACGTTTGGAAATATTCCCAATATACTTGAGAAAACGGCCAACACGATTCCCTTTGAAAACTCATCGGTCCTTGCCAAACAATCAAGTGATATCTCCGAAGAAAACATTATGGAGAAAGTCTTGATGAGGAATGAGGGGGGCGTTTGCTATGAACTGAATGCGGCCCTCTATTTTTTCTTCCTCGAAAATGGATTGGAGGTCTCCTTGGTTCGCGGAGTGATATACAACCAAGGATGGTCGATAACCGGAAGAACACATGTAGCCATACTATTAATGCATGAAGGGGAACCCTATTTAGTGGATACGGGTTTTGGAGGCAACTTACCATTAAGGCCAGTACCGTTAAACGGGGAAACCGTTCATTCTAACAATGGGGAATTCCGGGTGAAACGGATGGATACCGATCATGGCAATCATATCCTGGAACTGAAGCTGAAGCATAAAGATCCTGAATGGAGAATAGGATATGCCTTTGATACGGCACATCCTGTAGAACATATGAGGGAATTGAATGAGGTACAAACCATCATCAGGCAACATCCGAATTCACCTTTTAACAAAAGCCGACTGATCACACGACTTACCGACAATGGGAGTATCACGTTGACGGAAACCTCCTTTACCCGATGGGCAGACGGGAAAGTAGAAAAAGAGGAAGTCGATGAGAAACGTTTTAAAGAGATACTGAACCAATACTTCGGATAATGATGCAAATGGTGATAGGCTAACATGACCTGCGTATCACCATGTCTGATTTAATTTGTCACTATAAAAAACGATGGCTTCTTTATACTGTAATATGGATTCGTCAGATGTCGTTTCGACTAAAGTGTTTAGAAGGACTGCCATCGCTTTTTCATATTGCTTTAAATTATATAAGGTCATGGAATAAAAAACTTTTATTTGCTCAGAGTCTGGGAATAATAATAGCGCCTCTTCAAAAAGGTTCTGTGCCTCTACATATCTTCCTATTGATCGATAAGTACTTCCCAATCCTAAATAGGCTCCTTCTAAGTCTTTAGGAGGGAGTCCTAATTGAATGGCTTTTTCGTAATGAGGGACTGCCTCAGTTTCCAATCCCAAATTATCGTAGCACCAAGCCATTTGATACTGAAATATGGCATGGTCAGGTTCTTTATTTATTAATGTTTTCATTACGTTTTTAGCATCTTCAAATCTTCTCGCTTTTCGATATGTGAAAACTTTCATCAGTAAATCATTCATAGTAAAAATCCTCCTGCCTCAGGTTGATTTGGTATAAATTGAAATATGATCATTTATATCAAACTCCATAAAAACCCGCAAGAGAAAAAGAGACCAGGAATAAACGTTTTTATTTTTATATTCACCATATAAGCAGGACTATCATGTATCTCTGTCGAATAAAGTACGTTAGGTGAAAAGAGGATGATGAAAAATGAGTAAAGAGAAATATAAGTTTTATTATGTAAATGGAGTAACGGAAGAGTTAGAGGCAAATGAGCCATTAACTGATCATGCGAGCATCATTAACCTTCAGTTAATTCAGAATGCGACGTGGCTTCAAGTCGGCGGCAAACATATAAATTTGGCAAATGTCATTAGTATTGAGTTTGTTGGGGAACAAGATAGACTGAAACAAGACCCAATCCAGTATAGACCCAATAAATAAAGCGCAAATGTTTTTATTATGGAGTGAAAACTTTACGAAAAAGAATAATCCAGGGATGGTCATTTATGATCGTCCTTTTTCTTATGGGGATGAATTTCTGGAAGAAGGGACAAGGCATATAGGTATCTACCCGTCTAGTAGGGGTATCGTACTATTCACAGGTACGAGTGTACTCCTCCCTAGTAAATAAAAACTTTTCATAAGAAATCTAGCCCATCATCGAAAAGATTCTACTGAACCAGTAATGGATGATCCAGCGGATGTTTTATATTTATCCAGACTACAAATATAACATTTTTTTATATTTATGTTATATTATAGGATATAAGTAGTTAGTGAGAAAATACCTAAAAAGGTATATCGGAGGGATTTTATGAAGAAGCTTGGTTTACTTAGTTTGTTTTTCATTCTTACTCTTGTAATCTCAGCATGTGGAACCAATGACACAACAGCTGTAAAAGAGAAAGGGAATGGTACCGGAACAGAAGAGAAAAATGAAAAGGTTTACAAAGTGGGTGTGGATACAACCTACCCACCATTTGAATTTAAAGATGGAAATGATTATAAGGGTATTGATATTGATTTAATCCAGGCGATAGCGAAAGACCAAGGCTTTACGATTGAACTTTCCCCAATGGATTTTGGTGGAATCATCCCGGCACTGCAAGCGAATCAGCTTGACGTGGCCATTGCAGGAATGAGCATCACCGATGAAAGAAAAAAGGTAGTGGATTTCTCGGAGCCATATTTCGATGCCGGATTGACGGTGGTCGTCAATAAGGATAATACGGCCGTTAAATCTGTTGATGACCTTAAAGGAAAAACCGTGGCCGTGAAAAAAGGAACGACGGGTGCCAAATATGCACAAGATAATTCTAAGAAACTAGGAATTAAAGTCGTTCAATTCAATGACAGCCCAGCTATGTTTCAGGAAGTGTCGAACGGAAATGCAGAAGCGCTTATCGAAGATTACCCGGTTATCTCCTATGCAATCACTCAGAAGGACCTAGGCCTACAAATCGTGGGAGATCGTTTGAATGGTGATCAGTATGGCATTGCCGTATTGAAAGGGAAGAATCAGGAGTTGCTGGAACAAATCAATAAAGGGCTTGCCAACCTTAAAGAAGACGGAACATACGATGAGATTTTAAAAACATATCTTGGTGAATAAAGGATGCTTAAGGCGCGCTTAAAGCGCGCCTAAAGCGCGCCTTCTTTTTTGAAAGGAGATGAAAAGAATGGATATCATTGTTTCGGCGTTACCCTATTTATTACAAGGACTGCAAGTGACGCTATATATATTTGTGATTGCCATCATATTAGGTTTTTTAATCGGTTTAGTCGTGGCCATGCTGCGCCTGGCCCCACTCAAGATATTGAATTGGATAGCGAAGATCTATGTAGACGCGATTCGGGGAACTCCTTTTATCGTTCAATTGTTTTTCATCTACTTCGGGATAAACTCCCTGCAATGGATCTCCCTGAACAATACAACGGCTGGGATCATCACCGTTGCAATCAATGCAGGGGCATACTTTGCCGAGATAATAAGAGCGGGCATACAATCCATTGATAAAGGACAAACGGAAGCGGCGAGATCCATCGGATTCACCAGTCCACAAACGATGCGCTACATCGTTCTTCCGCAAGCTTTCAGGAGAATGCTCCCTACTATCACGAACCAATCGATCATTAGTTTAAAAGACACCTCGCTTCTATCGATCATAGGCATTGCGGATTTGACCCAGCAAGGGCAGATTCAGGCGTCGGCGACATTTGAAGCGTTCAAGATTTGGCTGACTGTCGGTGTAGTCTACTTTATCATCATTTACCTGTTAACCTTGCTTGCTAATTTCATAGAGAGGAGGGTCCAATTAAGATGAGCATGATCACGGTGAAAAATTTGAAGAAATCCTTCGGTCAGGTGGAAGTCCTGAAAGATATCAATGCAGTTGTGCAGGAAAAAGAAGTGATTTGCGTTATTGGTCCTTCGGGTTCTGGAAAGAGTACATTCCTTCGTTGCCTTAACCTCCTTGAGGATGTTACGGGTGGGGAGGTAGTGATTAACGGGCATGAGATAACGAATAAAAAAACGAAAATCAATATAAATAAAGTGAGACAAGAGGTAGGGATGGTTTTTCAGCATTTCAATCTATTCCCGCATAAAACCGTTTTGGAGAACATTACATTGGGGCCCATTAAAATAAAGGATATCGAGAAAGGAAAGGCGGAAGAATTCGCATATGGATTACTGGATAAGGTAGGGCTTAGAGAGAAAGCGAAAAGTTATCCCGGAGAGCTATCAGGCGGACAAAAACAACGGGTGGCCATTGCGAGGGCACTAGCCATGAATCCAAAAATCATGCTTTTTGATGAACCGACTTCCGCACTTGACCCTGAAATGGTGGGGGATGTTCTAGAAGTCATGAAACAGCTGGCCAAAGAGGGGATGACCATGGTTGTGGTCACCCATGAAATGGGCTTTGCCCGGGAAGTCGGGGACCGTGTTCTATTCATGGACGGTGGGTATATAGTCGAAGAAAACGAACCAAATGAATTATTTGGAAATCCTCGGCATGAGCGCACCCAATCCTTCCTAAGCAAGGTGCTTTAATAGAAAGGGCTTCGTTTAGGGGGCTGATGTCGATGTGTAGCGAAAACGATGCGTTTTAAGGAAGGCAACTTACCCTCAAGGGAAGTTGCCGTTTTTGCGATGGAGAACTTTTTTATGAAGCCTTTTGCATCAACAGATAACCTCTTCTCTACCATGACAAATTCCGAGTTTTTTTGCCTTATTATTTTTGATTTTTATTGATTTACGCTATACTTTATAACAGAACAATAAAAAATGTTATCGTTAAAAGCCACTTGCACCATGGGCTGGAGACTGAAAAATAAGTAGGAACGAAGCGAAATGAAACGGGGAAATCAAATGCATAGTAGAAAGAAAAGAAGTAATAAACTGAAGGTCGTTTCCAAAGTAATCCTTATCATAATCGGTGCGCTTATTGCAGCATACGGATTGGAAGCCGTATTGATCCCGAATAACGTATCGGATGGAGGCGTAACAGGGTTAAGCATCGTTGGTTCCCAATTGTTTGGATTACCGTTAGGCGTTCTGATTGGAATCATTAACATTCCTTTTGTTTGGTTAGGGTATAAGCAAATCGGTAAGAGTTTTGCTTTTTATTCCGTTATCGGCATTGCCTCGTTGGCAGTCGGTACGGTCCTGATGCATCATGTCCCTACAATCATTGAGGGTGATACATTGCTCGTTACCGTTGTCGGAGGGATCATCATCGGTTTTGGTATGGGTCTAGCATTGCGTAATGGTGGGGCATTGGATGGAATCGATATGTTGGCCGTATTGCTTTCTAGAAAATTACCTTTCGGAACAAGTGACCTTATCCTATTCTTGAACACGTTCGTGTTTATTGTCGTTTCCACAGTATTCGGACTACAAGGGGCTATTCTATCGGCAATCGCATACTTTATTGCATCTAAAGTCATTCATATCGTGGAAGAGGGTTTAAGTGGTTCAAAAACTTTCAAAATCATTACGAAACAACCAGAATTAATGGTAGAGACGATTCGCGATCGCTTAGGTCGTGGTGCTACTTATAATGATGCTTATGGCGGTTATTCAAATGAGCTATTCAAGGAAATCACTTGTGTCATTAACCGTTTGGAAGAAAGTAAAATGAAAGAAATCATTTATGAAATCGATAAGAATGCCTTTGTGACCGTATATGACGTAGCTGAAGTCAAAGGCGGCAGTTTCAGGAAGCAAGATATTCATTAAAAGTATCTATACAAGGCAACAAGAAGATGACCTCCGTGCTTTATACGGAGTGTCATCTTTTTTTCTTTCTTATGAATCATGAAGGATTAAGTATATTGCTAGTATTAAAATAATATCTTAGAACATACACTCTTATTAGGATGGAAAGGAAAGAAGGGAAGGGGAAATATGAATTTCGAGATGCAAATGGCGAGAATGCTGGCTGAAAATATAGATGGTTTTGTGAAGTTTGTCCAAGAACAGTACCAAGACGAACGTAATTGCTTTACATTGAATCGGGATAAACTGTATCAGGTGAAGCTTCTAATAGAAGAGTATAAGTTTCAAATATTAGCGGATGAGCTCCAAAGAATAAATCGATTCACTTGGGATGAAACGTACACATATTTATTGGTTGATAGATTTAGGGAAGGAATGGCCATCATCGATGAATATGTTGAAAATAACTATCAAGATTTATTCATCTTAACCGCTAGAATCTATACCTTGACTAACTTCAGCCTATCCATAGGCAGGAAGGAATCATTCAAGGAAAGTTGAAAAGGGCCCTGATAGGCCCTTATGTTATTTATATGATTTCATCTTCCTTTTTGGATTTAATTTTTCCTAATTTCTTTCGTTATGCTAGCCTCTTGAGCTTAATGGAGTCCATATTCATCCTCTGCAGCCTTCGATTTTACCTTATTTAGGTTTAAGGACTTTAGGTAAAGTGATGTTCACTTCCGTTCCTTTCCCTACCTCACTTTTAAAATCAATGATTCCCTGGTGTAGCTCGATAATGCGTCTATCAATCATCAGGCCTAATCCTGTTCCTTTTTCCTTCGTCGTATAAAAAGGTTCAAATAGCCTTTTTAACCTTTCTTTCGTCATGCCTGAGCCCTTATCCGTTATTTGGATTAAATAGTGCTGTTGGTTGATGTCTTTCAATGATACTTCTATGTCCCCACTATTTTCGTTGGTTGCTTCCAAAGCGTTTTGGATAAGATTCTTCAAAACCTTTGCGATGAGGCTTTGATCACATTCTGCTGTAATCATCGTTTGGTTATGAAAGTTGAGCTTAATGCCCTTTATAGCAACCTGACTTTCCAGACTTTTTATAACAGAAGCGATGATAGAGTTAATGGAGCATTCACTAATATTCATAGTTTTATCAGGTTGTGCTATAAACATGAATTTATTGACAATGTCGTCGATTCTATCTAATTCGTTCCTCATGATATCCAGATAATCTTGGATGGAATCATCCTTCACATGTTCTTTAATGACTTGGGTGAACCCGAATAGTGAAGTTAATGGATTTCTGATTTCATGAGCGATTCCCGCTGCCAACTCACTGACTACTGATAGTTTCTCTAATTCTTGTATTTTTGTTTCACTTCTTTTCTGATCTGATATATCGATGGCTGTCCCGATGACCTCCATGACTTGTCCATCCCTCATCATTGGATTTAACGAGGCAACATATTGTACGTCATCGATTTGCCCTTCATATGTAACGCTTTCCCCATTCCACGCCCTTTCATAGTATGTTAGCTTCTCTAAGGCTTGTTTCTGGGGTAAGAAGTCCTCTAAGGTATGACCCACAACCGTGGCAGAAGGGGTTATCGCATCTGTAATGAACGAACCTTCAACGAAAGTATGAACGAAGCGGTTATCTTTTTTTCTGAATTTAAATATAAACCCATTCCTTGGGATGAGTTCGCGGTAGTCAAGCGTATCGAAATTATGTAAGTCTTTATTTTTCATGTTTTTTCATCCTTAAAGGTGTTTTGTAATAAATTCCACATAATTCATAGCAATCCTTCATTAGGGAGAATTTTAATCTAATTGTAACAAACAAGGAAAATAATAGTGAGTAAGGGTGAAACCCTTAAGAGGGATGTGGTGACTTACAATCCGAAAAAATAAAGAGAATTCTTCAGAGTCAGGGTGAGCAGTTGACTGATAGTAAAGTCCCTTTAAACAAAATCCCCTGACAATGTAAAATTGTCAAGGGATTTTATGGTAGAGATTTTAATTAAAAGGGAAATTCACGATAATTTGTTTGAAGGGAAATCCATTTCGTCACAGTGAATTCTTCGACAATCCATGGGTTACCGAACCTTCCTAAGCCACTCATTTTGTTTCCGCCAAATGGTACATTCGTGCCATCATTAACCGTTTGGTCATTGATGTGTGTCATGCCACTGTCGATTTGAAGACCTAACCGTTCCGCTTTCTCCAAATCCGAAGAGAAGATGGCAGAGCTTAGTCCATACTTTGTGTCATTGGCAATCTCGATGGCGTCTTCATCTGTTTCTGCTTCAATGATGGAAACGACAGGAGAGAACAATTCCGTTTGGGCAATGGCATCTGAATTTTTAACATCTCGGAAAATGGTTGGAGTCAATACATTGCCAACGCGTTCTCCTTCTAATGCTACATTCACGCCGGCTGCTTTAGCATCTGCGATGACTTGTTGAACCTTTTCTAATTGGCGTTCGTTCACAAGTGGTCCAATCACGGTTTTAGGATCTAATTGATCACCATATGGAAGAGCTTTTGCCCGCTCTACGAATTTAGTGATGAATTCTTCGTAAAGGTCTTTGTGGACAATCAGGCGGTTGATGGCCATGCAAATTTGCCCTTGGTGAATGTATTTTCCAAAGATCGCAGCATCAACAGCACGATCCACATCCGCATCGGACAAGACGACGAATGGGTTGTTCCCACCAAGTTCTAGTGCAACTCGTTTCAGGTTTTGTCCAGCGATGGCCCCGATATGTTTTCCGACAGGAGTAGAACCTGTAAAACTGATTAGTCTAGGAATCGGATTTGTCAGCATACCGTCACCGATTTCCTCTAAATCCGTAAGAATCATATTGAAGATTCCTTTTGGTAGTCCAGCATATTCGAAGGCTGCGGCAATGAAGATTCCGCCTGCAAATGCAACTTGAACATCGGGTTTATGAACGATTGCGTTTCCTAATGCAATCGCTGGAGCAATGGTTCTCATTGATAAATTCATAGGGAAGTTAAATGGTGAAATAGAAGAAATAACTCCCAAAGGCAAACGATGTATATGATTGACCTTTCCATCGATGGCTGATGGCACTTCATGCATTTGATGAATTTCATCGACCATATTGACCGAAGCTTCTACTATTTCTGCAGTCAATTGAAACTCTACAGTCGCTTTGATAAGTGATCCACCCGTTTCGCGAGCGATCATCTCGATGATTTCTTCACGATTTTCCTGTAGGTATTCCCCGACTTTCATCATAACCTGGCGACGTGTGTCTGCAGAAGCTTTTGCCCAGTCTTTTTGAGCTTGTTTCGCTATTTCAAAAGTATCTTCCAGTTGCTTTGCTGTAGCCAAGCTAACGTTCGAGATTACTGAATTGTCATATGGGTTTAAGATATCATATCTACGTGAACTTAATCCTTCTACCCATTCTCCATTAATGAAGCTTTTGTTTAAATCTTTGATAGTTTTCATTCCATCCACCCCTTTTTTATTGAAACGTAATGAGTTTATCATGGTTTGCAACTAATTAAAAATACCTATATTATTACTTTTATATATGTTTGTCATATATAAAAATTCGAGGTGAAATATGGATATTAGACAGTTACGCTATTTTCTTGCCCTTTCGGAGGAGGGGCAAGTTTCTCGTGCGGCCAAAAGATTGAATATGTCTCAGCCACCGTTAAGCCAGCAACTTAATCTTATGGAAGAAGAACTGGGCGTGACGTTGCTTGATCGGAAAAGAAATGGAAAAAGGATGGAGTTAACCGAGGCTGGAAGAGCGCTATATGAGAAGTCTAAGGTGCTGTTGGAATTATTCGATGACTCCATGCTCGAAGTGAAGGAGACAGGTGAGGGGATACAAGGTACTTTAGCCATTGGGGCAGTACTTGCTTATATGTCTTACTTACCAAGCAAAGTCAAACAATTTAACGATAAATATCCTTCTGTTACTTTTAAATTATTTGCAGGAGATCCCTATGAGATCAACAATTATATGGAGAATCAGGATATCGAGCTCGCAATTGTTTATTTACCTGTGGATAGTAATCAAGTTTTCATCAAGAATATAGGGGAGGTACCGAACGTTTTTGTTGTTCCTGAAGAATGGGAGGACTTTCATTTTAAGGATAAAATTTCGTTGAACGATTTGGAAAATACGCCTTTGCTATTAGTACATAGGGAAAAAGGGTTGGGGATCTATGAAGAGATTATTGAGGAGTTTAAGAAAAATGAATTGAAGCCCAATATTCTGTGCGAGTGCCATGATGTAAATGTACTGCTTTCTTTGGTTTCAGCGGGTATCGGCGCAAGCATCGTCCCGAAATCTGCCGTCTCACCACACGGTATAAAAGGCGTAAGGATGCTTGAAATTATCGATTCGGCGATTCAATCGAAAATCGCATTGATCTGGCGGAAAGACCGCTACCTTTCTAAGACGGCTAAACACTTCATTGATTTGTTTTAATTATAGAGTAAAAGGCATTCACCCGATCGTTACTTGCAATACCCGCAAATTTAATCTTCGAAGTATCTTCAATAGGGCATATTCCCTGGCATCGATTTGATTGAAGGACTTATTAAGTGAATGGTTAGGATCCTTACGAAAGCAGACTCCAAATGGGTTTGCTTTTTTTCTTTATTTTGTATAGGACAATCTTATATCCGTAAATGCTGAAAGAAAGGAGGCGATGAAGGAATGGGCACTTTTGAAGTTCTGTCTCTCATGCTTGGTTTTGGGATGTTTGTCATTGCGATTCTTGATTTTAAAAATCATGATAAGAATTCTTGAATGGGTGGCTATAGATCATGGGCCCTGTGTGATAGGCTTGGCCATGGATTCTTTATATAACGGCACCTCACTCTGGATTGACAAAGCACAGGGCTACCCTTATTGTACTAGTAGACCGGTTGTTATAATTTTCAAGGAGTGATTCAGTATTGTCTGAAAAACCAACTTCCAAAGACATCCTTATTGAAGCGGCTTCTCGTCTTTTCAGAATCCGGGGTTATTATGGTGTAGGGCTAAAGGAAATCATTGAGGAAAGCAGTATTCCCAAGGGTTCACTTTATCATTATTTTCCAAAGGGGAAAGAAGAACTGGCTATTGAAGCGATTAACCATGCTAAGGATCTTGTCTTACGGGAGATAAAACATGTATTCGACAGCAATGATGATCCTGTTAAAGCACTTCAAGATCATGTTTATGAATTATCGAAGTTATTCGGTGAGAATGGGGATCTCGTTGGCTTGCCGATAGGTACGATAGCGGGCGAGACATATTCCACGAGTGAGCCAATAAGATTGGCCTGTCAAGATGCGTTTACACAGTGGCAATCCATTTATGTGAATGAGTTTCTGGATGCGGGATATAGTAGAGAGCGGTCGAAGGAGCTAAGTTTTGCCATTAACGCTTTGATCGAAGGGGGCATCCTGTTATCGTTAACAGCGAAAAGCGCAGAACCCCTACAAGCAATTTCCAAGCTTATTCCGTCATTATTCATGAACAAGTAAGAGATACAGAAAAACTATGATTAGCTAGGTCTATTCAGTTAGTAATTGGAGGGAATTATTTTTATGTCAGATGCAACACAGCAACAAAATTCGACACCCGTCATTAGAACGACCCCTATTTTGATCGCTTTCCTAATAGCGGGATTCATCGGATTATTTAGTGAAACAGCTTTAAACATGGCATTGGGTGATTTAATTGAACAATTCAGTGTCAGCCCTTCCACGATCCAGTGGTTAACGACAGGCTACCTGTTGACGCTTGGAATATTAGTTCCGGTTTCAGGGCTTTTGATCCAGTGGTTCAGTACTCGTCAACTATTCTTTGCTTCATTGGTGTTCTCCATCATTGGAACGCTCATCGCCGCATTAGCGCCAGGTTTTGGTCTTTTGCTAGTAGCCCGTGTAATTCAGGCAATTGGAACAGCACTGTTATTGCCTCTTATGTTCAATACGATATTATTGATATTCCCAGTTCATAAACGGGGAGCAACGATGGGTCTAATGGGGCTCGTCATCATGTTCGCACCAGCGATCGGACCAACAGTTTCTGGCTTGATTCTTGAACACCTTACTTGGCATTGGATTTTCTGGATTTCGTTGCCTTTCCTTGTGGCCGCATTATTATTTGGCTTGATATATATGCAAAATGTCTCTCCAATCACTAAACCAAAAATTGACGTGCCATCGATTATTTTATCGACGATTGGTTTTGGCGGAATCGTATATGGCTTCAGTATGGCCGGGGACAAAGGATGGGGTAGTGCCATCGTCTTGATTACACTCATTGTCGGATTGATCGGCCTTCTCTTATTCTCCTTAAGACAATTGAAAATGGAAAAGCCGATGATCGATTTAAGCGTGATGAGATACCCTATGTTCACGTTAGGGCTCATTACCGTTTTCCTTGCTTTCATGGTCATCCTGTCTTCCATGATTCTTTTACCGATGTACTTGCAAACGGGTATGGCATTGGCTGCATTCACAGCTGGACTTGTACTTTTACCTGGTGGTGTCCTGAACGGGATCATGTCGCCAATAACGGGACGTATCTTTGATAAGTATGGTCCTAGAGGGTTGGTCACTCCAGGATTCATCATCATGATTGTCGTGTTATGGTTCTTATCGAACGTCACGACAGAAACGACGATCACCATGATCATCATCCTGCATTCTTTATTGATGGTAGGGGTTTCCCTTGTCATGATGCCAGCACAGACGAATGGTCTTAATCAACTTCCGAAAGAACTGTACCCTGATGGAACGGCTCTAATGAATACATTACAGCAAGTGTCGGGTGCAATTGGTACGACAGTGGCGATCACCATCATGTCTGCTTCCCAAAAATCTTATATGATGAAATTGGAAAATCCATTAGACCCAGCTGCCATAGGAGCTTCATTGACAGCAGGTGTTCAAGATGCTTTCATTTTCGGTCTGCTTCTTGCGGTCGCCGGACTGGTTGTTTCCCTCTTCATTAAAAACGCACGTGAAAAGTAAATAAAAAAAATTAGCCAGAGAGAGAGTGATTCTCCTCTGGCTAATTTTTTTTATATCGGTAGTAATCAAGCTAGCTTGGATTTCTTAAGTTCTTCCATGGCGGCATGTTCTTTTTTACCATGTAAGAAGTAGTATAGGACGGTAGTGACAAGGACGGTAATACCCAGGATGACGTACAATGTACTGTATCCCGTTTTTGGAATGATGTATCCAAGAAGGTAAGGCCCAAATCCGAGCCCTGCATCAAGTGCAATGAAGAACGTTGATGTGGCTAACCCCATCCGGTGAGGCGGTGTCAGTTTGACTGCAATGGCCTGTGTGCTTGATTGCATGTTCCCAAATCCGAGTCCAATCAAGATACCGGACAATAGTAATGTAAAGCTATTTGTTGCTGTACTTAGGAGTAACATTCCCCCGGCAAAAATGATGAATGTCGGATACATAATGTAGTTTGCACCTTTGGAGTCCATCAATCGGCCTGTGAAAGGACGCGATACCAATACGGCAACAGCGTAGACAAGGAAGAAGAAGCTGGCTGTGCTGACCAGGTCGATTTCAATCGCATAGAAGTTAATATAAGAAAGGACGCTGGAATAACAGAATGCCACTAACAAAGTGATGATTGCAATTGGGACGGCATTCGGTTCAATAAAGCTAGAAAGCTTAAAGCCTTTCACCTCAGCTGTTTTAGTTGAGATCTCTAATTTCGGTACATATATGAAAAGAGCCGTCAGTACCCCGATGATGCCCAAGGCTACACAGAAAATCAATATCACTTGGAAGCTTGTATGCTGACTTAAAGATAGCCCGATGAAAGGTCCGATTGCTGTGGCTAATGTTGCACTCATGCTGAAATAGCCGATTCCCTCCGCTTTACGCGTAATCGGTATGATTTGGGCGACGATCGTTCCAGATGCAGTTCCGGCCATCCCCATTGTAAAACCATGAATTAAGCGGTTGGCGAGGAGGAAAGGAACCCCGAAATCCACAAAGTATAAAAGGGTAGCCAAGGTGAAGAAGACTAATCCGATCAATAATGTATTCTTCCGGCCAATGGCGTTGATGAAGCGACCGATCAAAAGCCGTCCAATCAATGAACCGATGATGAAAATTCCGGTAATGAGTCCTGCCTGGCTCGTGGTGGCACCATATTCTTCTACGGCATAGACCCCGATCGTGACCATTAATAAATAAAAGATTAACGTAATGAAAAAGTTGACGGAAGAAACGATGATAAAATCTTTCGTCCATAATTTTGGTTTAGCAGCTTGTTGCAATTTTTTGTCTCCTCACTTTATAAGTTTATTTCTTATGCTTTCCATGACGCGTATAGCTTCTTGCTGCTCAGCCTCCGAAACGCCTATCAGGATGTCCTGTTCGAATCGGTCAATCGTTACACGCACTTCCAGATAAACGGTTCTCCCCAGCTCAGTAAGATGCATGATTTTTTCACGCTTATCCTTACCAGGAATCTGTTCAACGTACCCGAGTTCTTCTAATCGGTTAATCGTCCTTGTGACGGTCGGTTTTTCCACACCTTGATAATTGGATAACTCTACAAGCGTCGAAGGTCCGTCATTAAATAGGCGATATAAGATCGTCCATTGGGCCCTATATAGATGGTGTTTACCAAGCTGTATATTGAGGTTGTTTTCAAAGGGTCTATATAACAACATTAGTTGATGGAAGAATTTACGATATGTCTCGATTTTTATTGCCTCCTCACCGATAATAGTTACCCTTGGTAACTATAGTAGTGTACCAGATATGGTAATGGTCTGTATAGTGCTATTTTTCTTGTTTTGTGGATTGGGAAATTCATTTGATGCAAAATAAGAAAGTTTAGGATTTACAAATAGGGCTACATATAGAATAGTATTGGAAAAAGTAAGCAGAAACTTTGACCGTTAATCTGCATCAATGCTACGCTAACTTTTCTATAGTATGTAATAAAAATCAAGGAGGAACATGCATGACACAATCAACGCAACAAACGATCACACTGGCAAACCGTCCAAAAGGGATGCCTTCCAAAGAAGATTTCAAATTTGTGGAGAGTGAAGTTCCCTCACCGAAAGAAAATCAGATTTTAGTACGGACGCTTTATTTATCCGTTGATCCTTATATGCGTGGAAGAATGCAAGATACTAAATCCTATATTGCCCCATTTGAGTTGAATAAAGTCATTACTGGTGGCGTCGTGGCTGAAGTGGTGGAATCCAAATCGTCCAGCTTCAAGCAAGGCGATGTCGTTGTGGGAAATATCGACTGGGCGGAATATACGGTCGTGAATGAAAAGCAAGTCAGGGTGATTGATCCTAAAGTGGCACCAATCACGACTCATTTAGGCATACTGGGCATGACGGGATTGACTGCATACTTTGGGTTACTGGATATCGGTAAACCGCAAGAAGGCGAAACGGTCGTCGTTTCCGGAGCGGCTGGAGCCGTCGGTTCTGTCGTTGGACAGATCGCAAAAATCAAAGGTGCCAAGGTAGTGGGGATTGCCGGTTCGGATGAGAAAATAGAGTATTTAACAAAAGAACTGGGCTTTGACGGAGCTGTTAATTATAAGAAGGAAAGTTTTGAAACGGATTTGAAGAATGCAGTCCCTGATGGAGTCGATGTGTATTACGATAATGTTGGCGGCCAAGTAACGGATGCCGTTTTCAAACTGTTAAATATGAATGCGCGTATCCCATTATGTGGTGCAATCTCTTCTTATAACGCAGAAGGTAAAGATTTTGGGCCACGCCTGCAATCGGCCATGATCAAAACAAGCGCACTTATGAAAGGCTTCACGGTCGGGAATTATGCAGATCGTTTCCAAGAAGGAGCTTCAGATTTGGGGCAGTGGCTGCAACAAGGTAAACTGAAGTACGAAGAAACTATTGTGGAAGGGTTCGAAAACACCCCTGAGGCATTCTTGGACTTATTTAAAGGAAAGAACCTAGGGAAGCAGCTTGTCAAAGTTGCCGATCCGGAATACGCAGTTCTTTAAGTTTTTATACTGGGCATAGTGGAGGGAGACCTTTACTATGCTTTTTTTATGGTCCATGAAAGGGAACGCGTTAACTATTTTATAGGGAATGCACGAAATATGTGTAAAAATGCCATATTTCGTTATAAAATGTATATACAGACAGAAAGGGTGATGGATGATGTCAAATGTTGCGAAATTTCGAGATTTTTTAATGCGCGAAAAAATCCATATGAATGAGTTCAAAGAGGAACATATCACCTTTTTCAGAGTGGAACAGAAGTTGAAGGATGGATGGAAGGTCCTGTTAGTCTTTTCATTTAATCAAGATGAAAAAGTGGCGGATTTATTTTGTTTTAATGTAACGGAGCTAAAGAATCCCGATAAGAAGGCAGCCGTGCATACGTTATTGAATGAATATAATGCTCAATTCCGATTTTCAAAGTTATATGAGGAAAATGGGACGATTTCGATTCGCTATTCGTATTCCCTTGATGGTGAATTTTTACCGGACTTGGCATTCCGAAAGCTGATCATGTTGCTTGAAACAGCGGAACAAGTTTATCCAAGGCTTATGGAAGTGATCTGGTCATAATGTTTGGAAGAATCCTTTTGCCGGGAACTTTTTAACATCTTTATTGGGTAGAAACATATACTAATTCTATCTCCAGGAATTATTATTATTTTTTTTGAAAAGACTATTGCACTTTTGTGAAATTAGCTATATAATTATTTTTGTTGTTAGTAATTCGACAAAATTCTACAAGGATATGCGGGTGTAGTTTAGTGGTAAAACCTCAGCCTTCCAAGCTGATGATGAGGGTTCGATTCCCTTCACCCGCTCCAACTATACATACTCATAACGCAGGGTTTCGTTACCTGGAGAACGAAGCTTTGCGTTTTTTATTTCAAACAACAAGAGGGTATGAAAAAATTTCATTTAACGGTTGCATATTTTTCTATTAAGCTATATAATTATTTTATTAGTTGATTCGACAAAATTCTACAAGGATATGCGGGTGTAGTTTAGTGGTAAAACCTCAGCCTTCCAAGCTGATGATGAGGGTTCGATTCCCTTCACCCGCTCCAATCATACATACTCATAACGCAGGGTTTCGTTACTTGGAGAACGAAGCTTTGCGTTTTTTATATTTTCGAACAGAAATCCTACTGATTACAGCAGGATTTCTTTTTATTTTATAAATTTGTAAGTATCTGTTCTCTTGCCTATAATTCAGGTAAGCGAAAATGGAGGAATGAGGTTGTACATGGATAAGAAGCTGAATGTGAAATCATTTTTTTCCTTGTTAAGATCGGAAAAACTGCCAATGGGAATGGTGTTATTTGTCGTAGTGTTAAGTTTGGTGGAAACGGTGGCGAGTCTCGTCGTCCCGTTGGTTACGAAGAATCTGGTCGATATGATATCTGGAAGCGGGATCGAGCGAACAACGATATTCCTTTTGCTAGGGGCTTTTATTGTCCAGACCGTTGCGGGAGGTTTTTCCTTCTACTTTCTGAGCTATATCGGTGAAAATGTTGTAGCTGGAATCCGTCGGAAATTATGGGATCATATTTTACAATTGCCCGTATCGTTTTTTGATTCCCGCCAGTCCGGTGAAACGCTTAGCCGGATCACTCAGGATACGAATACGATTAAGACGATCATCACGAATCATTTCGTGACATTCATTTCAGGGATCATATCGATCATCGGGTCGATCATCATCTTATTCCTGTTGGACTGGCGGATGACGGTCATCATGCTCAGCATCGTACCACTATCCATGCTGATCCTGATTCCGCTTGGGCGGAAGATGTATAAAGTCTCTAAGCAGACGCAGGATGAAATGGCCACCTTCAGCGGAAATCTAGGGAGGGTCCTAGGCGAGGTCCGTTTAGTGAAGTCGCATAATGGCGAAGAGTTGGAACGTGAAAAAGGCAATCGTGGCGTTAGGGAGCTCTTTCGTTTTGGATTGAAGGAGGCTAGGATCCAAGCCATCATTTCCCCCTTCATGACGACAATCATGATGGTGATTCTCGTGATCCTTATTGGATATGGGGGAGTTCGGGTGGCTTCTGGTGCACTGACAGCGGGGACACTTGTTGCCATCATTATTTATATGATCCAAATCATCGTGCCCTTTAGTCAGATGGCCTCATTTTTTACGGCATTTCAAAAGGCGATGGGAGCGACGGAACGAATCCAGGGCGTCCTTTCGATACCTGGTGAAACCTATGAAGGGAAGCATGACACATTGGTCACAGCTGATTTGACGTTTAAGGATGTATCATTTTCCTATCAAGCGTCTAAGCCCATTTTGAATGATTTATCGTTTACGGTTCCTGCCAATAAGACGGTCGCCCTGGTGGGACCAAGCGGTGGTGGGAAGACGACGATATTTTCGTTGATTGAACGTTTTTATGAACCCACGAATGGGATGGTCTCGTTGGGAACGGTGCCAATTAAGGATATTGAACTTTCCATATGGCGGTCGCAAATTGGGTATGTGTCACAGGAAAGTCCAATCATGACGGGGACGATAAAAGAAAATATAGCATACGGGCTAGGCCGTCAAGTTGAAATGGATGAAATCATCGACGCAGCAAAGATGGCAAATGCCAACCAGTTTATCGAAAGGCTTCCGGATGGCTTTGATACGGAGGTAGGGGAAAGAGGCGTGAAGTTATCGGGTGGTCAACGGCAGCGGATTGCCATTGCCCGGGCTGTGTTGCGCAATCCGAAAATCCTGCTATTGGACGAAGCGACATCCAATCTCGATAGTGAATCGGAACTTCTTGTTCAGCATGCCATCAAGAACCTGATGGCAGGCAGGACGACCCTGATCATTGCCCATCGGCTGTCGACGGTCATTGATGCGGATCGATTACTGGTTGTGGAAGAAGGGCGGATTACTGGGGCGGGGACACATGAAGAATTGCTTGCAAGTCATGGCTTGTATCGAAAGCTAGCCACGCAGCAATTGCAACTGCAGAATTGAGCACTTCAGGGGAGTAGCCTCCGAATCTGTTAAAAAATACACAAAAAAAACATGAGCCATTATCTCGATATGACTCATGTTTTTGCATTATCCTTCTAGGACGGAAAAAGATCCTTCTCCGCCGTGAATCTCGAGGAACATATCCATCAATGACTTTGTGAGCTGTTCGGCTTCTTTGATGGGTGTCTTTGCTTGTAAATAGATGATCTGGATGGCATGTTTGGTGTCTTCGGTGACCTTCGTCCGTTCCGAATCGACGTAGGGACTCCCGAATGCGCCGTCATCATCAGCTGAAACGATCATGTTTTCCATCGAGTTCACCCGCCCATTCAATCCAGGATATTGGTCCGGACTTCCACCAATTTTAATGGAGAGATCACCTGATAATGCATCTGCATCATAGATGCCAATCGGGACCTCGTATAAAAGCGAGAAGAAGTTATTCAAGTCGATGGCTGAATGGATAGGGGATAAGTAATTCTGCTTTTTGACTCGGCGGTATAGGGCCTCGACGGAAGGGCGATAGCGTGAAGGGTTCGTCCCGGTCATTTTGAAAATCTCCCGCCATTCTTTGATACCCGGAAAATCCGTGAGTTCCTTTTCTTCAAGATCAAAAAATAAAGCTTCTTGAAATAATTGAAGTCTCCCTTTTACCATTTGCGGCGAGGGGCCGACTTCGATGTTTTCGTATGTAATGAAACCAATCTTGAAATCGGGAACTTTGCTTGCGAGATTAGAGGAAATCTTAATTTCCAAGTGATACACCTCCAAAAATGATTGAAATTAGTTTATCATAGATACCAATGGTTTGATATGTTACAAGCATCATTGGGTAGAATGAAGAGAACGAAGGTGATAGAAATGGATATGCATGCACTCAAGCAAGAAATGATTTTATATAGTAAGGAAATAGGCATCGATAAAATCGGTTTTACGTCAGCCACGACGTTCACGGAGTTGAAAAGCAGGCTGATCCGACAGCAGGAGCTGGATTATCAGTCCGGCTTCGAAGAAAAGGATATCGAAAAAAGGGTCAGGCCCGAATTGATCTTCGATAAACCGCAATCGATCATATCAATTGCGCTTGCCTACCCTTCGAAATTGAAGGATGCCCCTCAAAGCAAGAAAGGAGAGCGCCGCGGGATTTTTTGCCGGGCCTCCTGGGGAACGGATTACCATACCGTGCTCCGTAATAAACTGCAGCTACTTGAAGATTTTATAAAAGGGAAAGTCCCTGGAGCCATGGCGAAATCAATGGTGGATACGGGCGAACTTTCGGACCGGGCCGTTGCAGAGCGGGCAGGAATCGGATGGAGCGCCAAAAACAGCATGATCATCACTCCGGAATTTGGTTCGTATGTGTATTTGGGTGACATGATTACCAACTTGCCGTTCGAGCCGGATCAGCCGATGGAGGATCAGTGCGGCACATGCAATAAGTGTGTGGATGTATGCCCAACAGGTGCCCTTGTGCAAGGTGGACAGTTGAATGCCAAACGCTGTATTGCATTTTTGACGCAGACGAAAGATTTCCTTCCAGATGAATTCAGGACGAAAATAGGCAACCGGTTATATGGATGTGATACGTGTCAGACTGTCTGTCCAAAAAATAAAGGGATGGATTTTCATTTTCATGAAGAGATGGAGCCGGATCCCGAGCTTGCCAAACCGCTGCTAAAGCCATTGCTCACCATCTCCAATCGTGATTTTAAAGAGACATACGGACATGTATCTGGATCATGGCGTGGCAAAAAGCCGATTCAGCGGAATGCCATCTTGGCATTGGCTCACTTTAAGGATGAAACCGCTATGCCCGAACTGATCCAAATCATGCAAGAAGACCCGCGCCCCGTTTTGCGTGGCACGGCTGCCTGGGCGATCGGGAAAATCGGTCGGGAACGGTCGACCTCCATTTTGGAAGAAGCCAGGTTGAAGGAAAAAGACGAAGAAGTGCTCGTGGAAATTGAAAAAGGATTACAGTTCACTTACCATAATGAATAAAAAGGAAGGCCCCGAATGCAACCATTCGGGGCCTTTCCATTTTTAGCAGTTTGACCGATAAATAGTGTGATTTGACCGATAAAAGTGGCAAAACGACCGATAAAAAGCCGAATTGACTGATAAAACCACCCCATCGACCGATAATTGCTCCTCAGTTGAACAATGGACCGAATGAAGTTGTGTTTTTAACCAAGCCCTCCTTCATACACATTAGAAGAGGTGCTATGAAGGAGGGCTTGATTTTGAGGGAACAGTTGAAACGGCTTTTACAGGAAAGGGTTGAACTTTACACTTCCAATGAGCATGTACGGGGAGAGGGTAAGATCTATCTGAAAAAGGAAGCACTGAAGAAGCATGATACGGAAATTGTCCGTGTGAATGCTGCTGGAAAGGTTGACTCGGAACGGCAGGAAGGGGATTTGAAAATCCTGACCTATCAAGTGCATCTGCAGTATTTAATGAAGCAGGAGGATGGCTTCTATATAGAAGAGGAGATGGAAGAGAGGGAGGCGCGGTTTCGGGATGAATACTTAATAGAAGAACGGGAGCTTGAACCTGATTTAGAACCTGACGAGGACCCGGAAAATTGGGAAGTGGGTTTGGATCGGCTTTCTTATAAGTATGACCGGATGAAGGCGGTTCAGTATGCGGAGCGATGGTGGAATGAGTTCAATCCACAGTATTATAAATTCACGGATGACTGCACCAACTTTATTTCCCAGTGCTTGCATGCCGGGAACATCCCGATGTGGGGCGAGCCGAACAAGAATAAAGGGTGGTGGATCAGAGGAAAGAATTGGAGCTATACCTGGACGACAGCTCATTCTTTGTATCATCTGCTTAAGGGAGGGAAAGGGATCAGGACAAAAGAAGTGGAGACGGCACAGGAATTGAACCTGGGTGACATCCTGTGCATTGACTTTGAAGGTGACGGGCGGTTCGATCATAACTTGATTGTGACGGCAAAGGACCAAAAAGGCATGCCGCTTGTGAATGCCCATACGATGAATAGTCGCCATCGATATTGGACGTATGAGGATTCGACTCGATATACACCGAACATCGTCTATAAATTTTTCGTGATATTAGATGGAGTGTGATTGTTTTTAGTCTGTTTGTTTAATGCTATAATTAGTTGAAGTTTAAACTAGAGGTGAAAATGAAGTGGCAATACATGTAGTTTTATATCAACCACAGATTCCAGCAAATACAGGAAATATCGCAAGAACATGCGCAGGAACGGATTCACACCTGCACCTTATCCGTCCGCTTGGTTTTTCAACGGATGATAAACAGCTTAAACGGGCTGGGCTCGATTATTGGGAACATGTGAAGATTCATTATTATGATTCATTGGAAGAGTTTTTTGAGAAGAATGCCGGCGGTGCATTTTATTACTTAACCAAATTTGGTGAACAGCCGCATACAACCTTCGATTACAGTGATCAAGAAAGTGAAATTTATTTTATTTTCGGACGCGAAACGACAGGACTGCCAAAAGAGTTGATCAAAGAGAATATGGACAGATGTCTCCGTATTCCAATGACGGATAAAATTCGGTCACTGAACCTTTCCAATACGGCCGCCATCTTGATTTATGAGGCGTTAAGACAACAGGATTACCGTGACTTGGAATTAAAAAGAGAATATTAAGGAGTTATTCGTCAGCGGGGTGGGGATGCTTTGCTGACGAATGCTTATACATAATTAGGGGGGAAAGCAATGAATAACATCATCGAGAAAATTCTGGACCACCGTTCCGTCCGTTCTTTTGAGGACAAGCTATTGTCTGCGAAACAAATTTCCACGATTGTTGAGTGTGCACAGGCTGCATCAACTTCAAGCTATATCCAGGCCTATTCGATCATCGGGGTGACCGACCCGGAAAAGAAAGCCAAGCTTGCTGAATTGGCTGGACCTCAATCATATGTAGAGAATAGTGGACATTTATTCGTGTTTTGTGCCGATTTACATCGTATGGACATAGTAGCCGAGATGGAAAACGAAGATCTTACTGCACCAATTGAAAGTACGGAAAAATTCATGGTGGCCTGCATCGATGCCGCACTCGCTGCTCAAAATGCGGCGCTTGCTGCTGAATCAATGGACCTCGGCATTTGCTATATTGGTGGTATTCGTAATGACCTTCAACAAGTTTCGGAAATCCTGGACATCCCACATCGTGTCGTTCCTCTATTCGGCCTTGTTGTCGGGTATCCTAAAAAACGTTCAGACAAGAAGCCAAGACTTCCTCAAGCCAATGTATATCATGAAAATGGCTATCAAACGGATAAACAGACCTTCATCGGTCAGCTAGAAGTATACAATGATACGATTTCCGACTATTATGAGCAACGGACCAAAGGAAAACGGAAAGAAACCTGGACGCAACAAATGGCTGACATGGCCGGCAAGAAAAGCCGGATGTATATGAAGGACTTTGTGGAAAAACAAGGATTGAAAAAACAATAATTATAGGTGGATGATTCTCTACTTCATGTTCGAGCATCCATTTAAAAGGATTACATCCCATTAATTATATAGAGCTTAAAAATAAGAGCCTGACACTAAGTGTTGGGCTCTTATTTCTTGTATAAATTAAAATAATGCAGATATTCTTTTTCTGATAGGATGTAAAAAAAATTTCCGATGAATTATTTCGAAGGTTCAAGGAGGCATGTCATAAATCAAGTAAAAGGAGATTATCCGCTTTTTAACAAAGTAAATATTAACAAAGGCAATAGTGAGAAAACTTCACAGCCTAATTAAGTATATAATAAACATTTGTACTGATAACTTCATAATAAGAAAGGAAGTAACAATTTGCAGGTATTAGGTGGTATTTTATTTTTTTGTAGCTTCATATCTATCTTTGTATTTATCATTTTAGGTATAGTAGCACTACTCAAAAAGAACGGAAAGGCAAAATCACGTTTTATTGGAGTGGGTGGTTCATTTATTGTAGCCATCATTTCATTTATTATTATAGGAGCAAGCGGGGAATCTGAAGAAACCACAACAGATAAAGAGAAGCCAGCTCAAGAACAGAAAACAGAAAAGGCAGAAACACCTGAAGAGAAAGCAGAGAGAGAGGCCAAGGAGAAGGCCATTGTTGAGGAGAAAGCGAAACAGGCTGCTGAAGAAAAAGCTAAGGATGAAGCAGAGGCTAAGAAGAAGGCTGAAGCTGAGAAGAAAGCTAAAGAAGAAGCTGAAAAGAAAGCTAAAGAAGAAGCGGCTGCTAAAAAAGCAAATGCAAAACCTATTGAATATAATAGGTTGAAGAAAAATCCAGATAAAATGATTGGTGAGTATACGAAATATACTGGTGAGGTTATTCAGATCCAGGAAGAAGAGGACTTTACGGCCATCCGTTTAGCTGTTACAAAAACATCATATGGATATGATCCTAATGACATTATAATGGTCATGTATGCAGGTACGACCGATTATATAGAAGATGATGTTATTACTGTGTACGGAACTATTTCTGGCGAATACAGCTACACTTCCCAAGCCGGTTGGGAAATCTCTATTCCAAGCATGCTTGCTGAAGAGTTTGAAAAGTAAAAGGAAAGTCACTCTTAGTGGAGGCACTTATTTGGTGTCTCTTTTTTATATGCTTTTCTTCCAAAAAAAAGGGGCTTCCCCCACAAGTCATTTTCATGACTTGTGGGATAGCTCCCTTTTTCGTATGCTCTTATTTATTTTTCACACCTGGTTTGTCGGCATATCCACCAGTGAAGATGGCAGCTAAAAACGCAATTGTTACGGCAATGACAATAACTGTTCCCATGATGTAACCTCCCTTTACCCATATTGTCCCACTTAAGTATAGGCTTAGTATACCCCAATTTTTAGTAGATGTGCACGTAAATTTTCTTGCCTCGTGATTTGTCACCAAATATTCAAGACTTTAAAGGAAAACCTTGGATTGGGCAGCCGGACAAGATGAACCTCTTTGGAAAGTCTGACATGTTTGTCAAACTCGGCGCATAGATTTAAGTATTCTCTGAAAGTGATAGGGGGAGGTTCCTAGATGGATATTTTAAAGAAAATCGAAAAATTTAGAGAAGATGAACAGAAGCTGAAGTGGGAAGGCACCTTCGCAGAATACTTAGAGATACTGAAAGAAAAGCCATTAGTTGCACAATCTGCTCATTCGCGTGTATACAACATGATCAGAGATGCTGGGATAGAGGAAGTAGATGGAACGAAGAAGTACAACTTTTTCAGTGGTCAGCTGTTTGGACTTGAGGATTCATTGGAGAGGCTCATCGAGGAGTATTTTCATCCCGCCGCTAAGCGGTTGGATGTCCGAAAGAGGATTTTGCTTTTGATGGGACCGGTATCAGGCGGGAAGTCTACATTGGTTTCACTCCTTAAGAGGGGGCTTGAAAGTTATTCGTTAAATGACTCAGGGGCGATCTATGCGATAAAAGGATGTCCGATGCATGAAGATCCACTGCATCTCATTCCTCAAAACTTGCGGCAGGATTTCTTTGAGGAGTATGGCATCCGGATTGAGGGGAATCTGTCACCGCTGAATGTGATGAGATTGGAACAGGAATATGGCAGCCGGATTGAAGACGTGATGGTTGAGCGTATCTTCCTTTCAGAAGACAAACGTGTGGGGATTGGTACATTCAGTCCGTCCGACCCTAAATCACAGGATATTGCCGACTTGACCGGAAGCATCGACTTTTCGACGATCGCCGAATTTGGATCTGAATCAGATCCGCGAGCCTATCGCTTTGATGGTGAGCTCAATAAGGCAAATCGCGGAATGATGGAGTTCCAGGAAATGCTGAAATGTGATGAGAAGTTTTTATGGCATTTGCTCTCACTGACCCAGGAGGGGAATTTCAAAGCAGGAAGGTTCGCATTAATCAGTGCAGATGAACTGATCGTTGCCCATACGAATGAAACGGAGTACAAGGCATTCATATCCAACAAAAAAAATGAAGCCCTACATTCCCGGATTATCGTCATGCCGATCCCGTATAACTTAAAGGTGAGCGAAGAAGAGAAGATTTATGAAAAAATGATCCATGAAAGCGATGTTTCCGATGTCCACATTGCTCCGCATACCTTGCGGGTGGCAGCCATTTTCAGTATCATGACCCGTTTAAAGGATCCGAAAAAAGGTGATATCGATTTATTGAAAAAGATGAGACTGTACGATGGGGAAAATGTTGAAGGATTCAACTCCGCGGACATCAATGAGCTGAAGAAGGAATACCAAGATGAAGGCATGAGCGGGATAGATCCACGGTATGTCATTAACCGGATATCCTCCACTATCATTCGGAAGGAAAACCCGTCTATCAACGCACTTGACGTATTGATGTCGTTGAAGGCAGGCCTTGACCAGCATCCGTCGATAACGAACGAGCTAAGGGAACGATATTTGAACTTCATTTCGCTTGCACGTAAGGAATATGATTCGATTGCCAAAAATGAAGTGCAAAAAGCGTTTGTGTATTCCTATGAAGAGTCGGCGAAGATCCTTATGGACAATTACCTAGATAACGTCGAAGCATACTGCAATAAATCAAGACTGCGCGATCCACTGACTGGGGAGGAAATCAATCCAGACGAGAAATTGATGCGCTCGATTGAAGAACAAATCGGCATTTCTGAAAATGCCAAAAAAGCCTTCCGTGAAGAAATCCTGATCCGTATCTCGGCCTATGCAAGGAAAGGAAAACGATTTGATTATAATTCCCATGACCGCCTACGTGAAGCCATTCAGAAAAAGCTGTTTGCTGATTTGAAGGATGTTGTCAAAATCACGACTTCAACCAAGACACCGGATGAAAGACAACTGAAGAAAGTGAATGAAGTCATCAAGAGACTTATTGACGAACATGGGTATAACTCGACTTCCGCCAATGACTTACTTCGCTACGTAGGAAGCTTGTTAAACCGCTAAAAACAAGAACACCCCTGCCTTAAAAGGTGGGGGTATTTATTGAAAGAAAATATTGTAAATAATACCAATTCGTGATATCTTTTAGCTGAAGCAGTTATTCTCCGATGTTAATAATACAACCTATTAAAATCCTCTGAAATACTTCGCGCTTCGGATATTTTCACATGATCGTCCAACATGTACATGAAGAAACGTTGTCGTTGTCATGGATCAGTAAGGTTTTTTCTGTTTTGTAAGCGTAATCATAAAAAGGTTGATGGAGGGATTTCAAATGAGTGTAATCGCTGAATTGAATGAATTGGCTGGTAAAATCAACAGTAATCCGGAGCATATCCAAAACGAGGAAAATCGTGTGTATCAATTCAACATTGAAGAGATTGGACCGGTTCAGCTGTTGATTAATAATGGACAAGTTGAAGTGATCGAAGGTACGACAAATGATCCAGAAGTGACATTGAAATTATCAGAGAAGAATTTCTCCAAGTTATTAAAGGACGATTTAAATACAACGGTCGCTTTCATGACAGGTGGCCTAAAGGTAGATGGAAACATCGCTTTGGCATTGAAACTGCAGGAAATTGTAAAACGTTATAAATGAAAATACCGAACTCTGCCGTTCTTGGGAGAGTTCGGTATTTTTTGTGTTGTGGGTTCTTTTATTCAGTGACATTTAATCCGTATTGTTCGATGAGTGTGACGAGCTGGCTTGGTGATAATTTGTCTTCGCTGTATTCGATTTTGATTTCGCCGTCATCCACATCGATGATGGCACGCTCGACGCCTTCCGTACTCAATAGGATGGACTCTAGATTTAAAATCGGGCCCTCGGTTGTCGCTTCCCTCACATAGAGTGTAGTGGTTTCCATGCTCCATTCACCTCCTGGATTTTTTCCATATAGATTATCTATACCCTTTACCCGTTGGACATATGTACGGTTTGGAAATTGGAAATATAGGGTATCAATAAGGTAGAGGTGATATAAAATGAGTAAAGAAGAAGTGAAAAGAGAACATGTTCCAGAGAACAGTTCGATGGCGAAAGACTTAGACGAGATGAAAGAACTTGGGAAGCAAATGGAACGGCAGAGAACGAACGAAGAACTGAAGGAATGGGATAAACGACCAGGTACCGTCCAACATGAAGTCGAGGAAAAAAAAGAGTGAAAAGGCGTGCCATTGAAATCGTTCCATCCATGTAAAAAAGGGTATCCAAGGAAATCACAGGGATGCCCTTTTACTTGTGTCAATGCCTATTGAAAAACCGCATTGATCGAGATGGGAGACCGACATCCCCTGCTCCTACAACTCCTTCTTTTAAAGATTCCTACAAATCTTAAAAACCCCGTATTATTTTATTCCCATTGAAACAAACGACTCCGCTCGATTAAATCATCTCATTAACATTGGTCACTCACTGAGGATATTCCACGCAGTGAGTTTCTTGATGTTCAGGTTATCCTTCACTGTCGGCCTGGGCCAGCCGCAAAGCATGTCCAATTTCTTTTATCGCGTAGGAACCCGTCTTATTTTTTGGGCAAAACAACCATTAATGAATTTTTGTGTAAATTATCCTTCGCCGCTGCATAGGATAGAGTAATACTTTTATTTTTATCCGATTTTTCTCGAATTGTATATTTGAATAGCTAAACCTGTGTTGCTGTGGGCTTTCTCACACTAATTTATTATATGAAGGAATGATGAAAAGCGTGCAAACATTTTTAAGGGGGGAAGAGAATGTCAGAAGAGAATAATAAACAATACGTGATCTCAGAGGAAAACTGGTCCCTCCATCGGAAAGGCTATGATGATCAACAACGCCATCAGGAAAAGGTGCAAGAGGCTATCAAGAATAATCTGCCTGATTTGATTTCTGAAGAAAGCATCGTGATGTCCAATGGTAAGGATGTTATCAAAATCCCGATTCGCTCCTTGGATGAATATAAAATCCGCTATAACTATGATAAAAACAAACATGTCGGTCAAGGGGACGGGGATAGTAAAGTCGGGGATGTCATTGCAAGAGATGGATCGCCATCGAATGCCGGTTCCGGAAAAGGGCAAGGTGCTGGGGACAAGGCGGGCGAGGATTATTATGAAGCCGAAGTGTCGATGATGGAGTTGGAGGAAGCATTGTTTAGCCAATTGGAGCTGCCGAACCTTCAGAAAAAGGAACATGCGGAGCATACGCTTGAGCATATTGAATTCAATGATATCCGGAAAACCGGCTTGATGGGGAATATCGACAAAAAGAAAACGATGATATCGGCCTTCAAAAGGAATGCCTTAAGCGGCGATCCAGGCTTTCATCCCATTTATAAGGAAGACTTCAAATTCAAGACATGGAATGAGGTCGAAAAGCCGGATTCCAAAGCAGTCGTGCTGGCGATGATGGATACATCAGGAAGCATGGGTCTGTGGGAAAAATATATGGCAAGGAGCTTTTTCTTTTGGATGAACCGCTTTTTACGGACAAAATATGAAACCGTCGAGATAGAATTCATTGCCCATCACACTGAAGCGAAAGTTGTGCCTGAGGAGGATTTCTTTTCAAAAGGGGAAAGCGGTGGAACGATTTGTTCATCCGTCTACCGTAAAGCATTAGAACTTATCGATCATAAATATGACCCTGTGAAATTCAATATCTACCCGTTCCATTTTTCCGATGGTGACAACCTCACATCCGATAATGCCAGGTGCGTCAAGCTCGTGGAAGAACTCATGAAGGTCTCCAATATGTTCGGTTACGGCGAAGTCAACCAGTATAACCGCCATTCCACCCTCATGACTGCCTATAAGAACATTGACAATGAAAAATTCAGGCATTATATCCTTAAGCAAAAGGCCGATGTATTCCATGCGATGAAGAGCTTTTTCAAGGAAGAAGAAAGTAAGAAATACGCATAAAACAAAGAAAAAGAAGCCTGTGATGGCTTCTTTTTCTTTGTTGGCTTTAGGCCTCTACGAGAGAGGGTTCCAGTTTAGCTTTTGAAGAATCTTTCTTATGGGTGGTAAGTGTTACAACTAAACAAATGCCTAGGAATACAACAAACAAGCTGGAGATGACCCATAATGCCGTACCAAGGCTGGCTTGCATATTACCACCATAGTAAAGCAACGACCTCATTCCATCGACCATGTACCTTGTTGGAAGGAAGATGCTTGCGATACGGTGGAAATCCGGTAGGTTTGCGATAGGAACCGCCCCACCACTGCCGAAAATACCCATGATGTTGAGCGGGAACATTATAAGCATTCCCCATTTGCCGAAGAATAGGCTGATTACTTTAAACATGAGGAACATCGTCATACTGCTTAACAAGGTAAACCAGAATATTGGCCATATGCCAATGGAATGCACACTCCCGAAAAATCCGAACACCGCGAGTTGAAGCATGGCTGAAACCAGTAGTGTTACGATTAAACCGAAGAGCAATTCTGTAATGAGAATCTTTGTGTTGCTGATCGTGTGTCCCTTTGAGTTAAGAGTTTCACTGATTTTATTAATATAGCCATTTATCATTTGTACACCCAGCAGTCCTGTTATTGATGTAATCAGCACAATCATGAAGGGGGTCATCCCTTTATTTAAATTGGCTGGCAATCCAAGGACATTGGTTGATGTATAGTGGATGGGTTGATCTAATACAGAAGTTGAAAGTGGAGATACTTGCATATTTTTTGAAACCAATGCGGATTTAATTTGGCCGCTTAGGCCATCGGATGCTGATGATGCCATCGTTTGTAGCACATTAGAAGCAACTGCAGTAGCCATCTGACCACCAGCTTCATTGATCAAGATTTCCACTTCGGCCGCTTTTCCATCCGTCTCCCCTGAAATGAAGCCACCCTTCAATTCGTTAATGGAAGCTGAGAAGTTTTCAGGTATAACGATGGCTCCATAAGCATTATCATCCTTAATTTGATCGATTGCTTTTTCTTTGCTTGTCACCACAGACCATTGTAAGGAATGCCCGTCTACTTCTTTGGAAAGGTTACTTAGCAGACTTTTACCGAATTCTGAAGAGGTGAACTGTTCATCTTCATTCACGATGATTAACGGAAAGTTGGACAATTTTGGATCGGCTCCACTGAATACGGGCAAATAGATGCAAATCATGCTTAGCATTAGCAAGGGTACCGCCCAGATGGGAAACCAGGTCATTTTAATTTTTAATAATTTCTTCAAATCAATCATTCTCCTCAAACTAGTGAAACGGGTCAGTCATCAAGTCGGTCATTTGATTCTGCCTTTGAAAATACCTTTTTATTCATGATTTTTACCATTAAGTACAGCACTTCCCTGTCTTCCTGATCCATTTCCTCAAATATCTTAGAAGCATGGGAGTTATCTACAGAGTAAGAAACGACGCTATATCCAGCATCCGTTAATTGGATGAGTTGACTCCTTTTATCCAAAGGGTTTTCCACCCGTATAACCAATTCTTTTTTCTCAAGAGAATCGACTAAATAAGTGATCGATGCTGCTTTTAAGTTTAAATGCTGTGCCAATTGAATCGATAAGCAAGCGTTCTTCCGTTCGATATAGCTTAATATGGAATATTGATTGAGCGTCAACTCTTGTTTCCTCAAATGGCTGGCGAATGCCTTTAACCGATTATTTGCCATTTTCTTGGCCAAATCATTATAAACACTTATTAACATGTCGACTGTAATCCCTTTATTCTCCTCCAAAAAAACACAACTCCTTAAAAGCGATAAAGTCAATAATACTTTAAATATTCTAAGTTGTAAAGGAGTTAAATCCGCTTATAATAAGGAAAATATTATAAAGTGCTTTGAATCATCAAAGTTTATTGTGTGAGCGTTCACAAACTCTCCTAAGAAATGATGGGTAATGGTCTTTTCCTAGGAGCAGTTATAAATAAAATTATAATGTGAGTGTGCTGGTTGCATTAACTAATTTCTTGAAGTGCCGATATAAGAAGAGAATGAAGGACTTTATACCTAAAAGGGAAGAGTTTTAAGAATAAAAATAGTATACGGAGGGAAATAAAGTGAAGATGTATAGGAACTTGAAGATAAAAGTAAAATTGATTGTGGCATTTTTGTTAATGAGCATGATTCTAGGAGCTGTCGGAATATACGGATTAACGAATCTAAGTCATTCTAACGATGATCTTGAATCCATGTATCATGACCAGCTTGTGCCCCAGCAATATCTTAATGAAATTGAGGTTGCGTATCAAGATATTCGAATCGGTGTCCGTAATTTGGCATTTGTCGCAAAAACGCCTGCAGAAAAAGAAGCGGGTGAGCAGGTAATCCTTGAAAAGATGGACGAAATTGATGCATTAACGAAGAAATTTGAAAGCAGTAATATGAATGCTTCTGAAAGAAGCCTTGTTGAAGAATACAAGATAGCCCTGGCGGATTTTTATGTCCTGACGGAAAAGAATATGGCATTAGGGAAGGCGAATGATATAGAAGGATTCCTCCGAACATTAAAAGAAAACAAAGGGAAGGGCGACCAATTGGAAATAAAGATTGAGGAGCTAAATATCATGACGGATGAATTGGCCCGTGATGCTTATAAAAGCGCCAATGATTCCTTCACCCATACTAAGAGCACAACATATATCCTTATCATTTTTTCAGTATTGCTTAGTATTGCTTTAGGCTATTTTATTTCTCAGGTGATATCGAAACCGTTGAATAAGGTCATGCAATTGGTCGTGGATATCTCAAAAGGAGATTTAACCCAAACATCGGATATTGATACGAAAGATGAAGTGGGGGTTCTTGCCAAATCGATGAATGAAATGGTAAGCAATCTTAGAAATATGATGAAGGGGGCATTCCAAACATCCGATCAGGTGGCTGCCTCGTCAGAAGAGCTGACAGCAAGTGCTGAACAAACAAGTAAGGCAACGGCGGATATCTCCAGTGCCATCCAAATGATAGCGGATGGAGCCGGCAGCTCTGCAGCAAGCCTTGAGGAGAGTTCGACGGAGTTAGGGGAAGTATCGCTTTCCATTCATCATATGGCAGAAAGTTCCCATGCCATTGCGAAGTCTGGATTACATGTCGCTGAGCAGGCGAAATTGGGTGGCGAATTCGTTGATAAAACGGCGCTACAGATTCAGACGATTTCCCAATCAGTTGATAAAAGTGGAGAAGCGATTCAATCACTGGATAAAAGGTCTCAGGAAATAGGCGAAATAACAAAAGCGATTACAGAGATAGCGAATCAGACGAACCTGTTAGCATTGAATGCGGCCATCGAAGCAGCTAGGGCAGGAGAACATGGGAAAGGGTTTGCCGTGGTCGCTGATGAGGTCCGTAAGCTGGCTGAACAGTCTCAGCACTCTTCGACTCAAATCGCTGAACTTATTAAAGAAATTCAAGAAGACATGATGAAATCCAATCAATCCATCAACCAAGTCAAATTGGACGTGAAAGAGGGGCTTGGTATCGTCTCGAAAACAGAGGAAAGTTTCAAAGTCATCTTGGGTTCGATTAGGGATTCGAGTGATCAAATCGAAGAAATGGTCGCAACTTCCGAGCAAATGTCAGATAGCGCTCAAGAGGTTTTAACAAATTTAACGAGCATCACGACCATTGCAAGAAATGCAACAGGTCATAGTCAAAACGTTGCAGCTGCCACGGAAGAACAATTGGCATCCATGGAAGAAATAGCTTCTGCCTCCAATAATCTTTCGAGGATGGCCAGTGATTTACAGGAACTATTAGGAACGTTCAAACTATAAAAACGTCCAGCTCCGCCATCCCTACACTTCATAGGGATGGCATTTCTATTAGCGGTTTGTTTTCAAGTACGAAGCTCGGCAGGGAATAGATAAATAAAAACAATAAACAGCCGATATCATGGAATAAATTGATAATGAATGGACGTTGGGAGGAAGAATGTCATCGAGAAAATCAGGGGAAGAATCATAGATATAGAGGTGAAATCCACTCTTTTAATATATGTAATGAAAATTCGGCCAGATGAAAGGATCAAAAATGAGTGAAGAAACTAGGTATATGGAAAATGAATTATTAAATCTTTTAGATGCTTTCAAGGAGTTGAATTCAGATTTAGATGTGAAGGTTGTCTTTCAGAATATCATTCTCCAGATGGCCAAGCTTTTGGATGCAGAAGCAGGTACGTTATGGGTGACAGATCCCGATCGTGATGTGATAAAAGCCACTGCCGTATATGGGCCGACTTCCTCTAACATTCTCAAAGTAGAATTGAAAATGGATGAGGGAATCGTCGGAAAAGTGATTTGTTCAGGAAAACTACAGTTGATTTCTGATGTATCAACAGATCCGGCTTGGGCACCGAGAGTGGACAAGGATAGCGGTTTTACCACCAAGTCCATGCTTACGGTTCCGTTAATTGCAAAAGGGAAAGCGATTGGTGCCATGCAGCTTCTTAATAAAAAGAACGGCCAAAATTTCACTAGGAAAGATGCCCAAATGGCCCTCGTCTTAGCCAACCAGTCAGCATTGGCACTGTACAATAGCCAAATGTTCGAGGAAATTCAAAATATTAATCTAAGCATGATCCGCACGCTTGCCAAAACCCTGGATAAGAGAGACCCATATACTGCCGGTCACTCGGAAAGGGTGGCCACTTATTCTAAATGGATGGCTCTAAAAATCGGCTTGGATACCAAAACATGTGAGGAATTGTATAAAGCGGCCTTGCTTCATGACATTGGGAAAATCGGTATCCCCGATGAAATTCTACGAAAGCCTACTAAACTTTCGAATGAAGAATACGAGATCATAAAAAAGCATCCTGAAATCGGCGCGGATATTTTGTCGACCATGGAGCCAAAAAGAACAATCATGAATGCGGTGGAAACGGCAAGATACCATCATGAAAGGCTGAATGGAAGTGGATACCCTGATCAATTGGCAGGAAAGGAAATCCCTCTCTTTGCGAAAATCGTCGGAATTGCCGATACATTCGATGCGATGACGACGGATCGACCATATAACAAGGGACTTAGTTACCATGAAGCGGCAAAAGAGCTGATGACATGCAAGGATACACATTTCGATGAAGCATTGGTTATTGCTTTTCTGACCGCCTTGGAAGAGCGGAAATACATAACGATAGAAGAGGGACATGCATTGGAGGGAAGGTAAATGAATCCATTTGATTTCATGCTGATTGGGCATTTCGTGGGGGGACTTTCTGTTTCAGACCCGGTGGATGGCTAGCAACAAAGCCACAAAGTGGATTCCTCTATTCACGCATGTGACTGTCTTACTTCATCGTTTTTTTATTCGGTCTATTGGCAGGAGGAATCTTACTTTGGGGGCTCACAGTCATCTATTTCGGACATATCGTATTGGATCGGCAAACCTTCGTCTCTTTCTGGGGGAGGAATATCCAAATGGCCGATGAAGATCCAGGGTTGGTTATCGATCATGGTCGATGAAATCTTCCATATCATTCTACTGGCCATAGCGATTTATCTTTCATAAAGGGGGAACAGGGAATGGAACGTTTTATAAGAAAATATAGCATCGAAAAAGATTTTCCTTTATCTAGGTCCTTCGTTTGGAAGGTGTTGGGGGACAATGATCGCTTAAACCGGTTCATTGGTTTATTCCCTGTCGAATTCGGTAAAGTGGAAAACAAGCAAGGTGGGATTTTTTATCGAGATGCAATAGCAAAGGTAGCTGGATTCGTCGATATCTTGTGGAAGGAATATCCCTTTCAGTGGGTGAAAAATGAACAATATACCTTTGAACGCATATACGAAAAAGGTCCTTTTACTAAGTTGGTAACCACTTTTGAATTTTTGGAATCAACGATATACGAAAATGGATGCAAGGTCTCAATCAAGAGTGAATTTACTCCTCGTAATCTATTGGGTTTGGCGGCGATCCCCCTCATAGGAATCAAATCAATGAAAAACACGATCCGGTATGTGGACGAGCAGATGCTAGTGGCCAACGGTACCATTGAAAAAATCCACTATCAGAAAAAATCAGTAGGACAAGTAAATCTTGAGGAATTGAATCGCTTAGAAACGCTGCTTGATGAAGCACCTGTTAACCCGGATTATAGGATAAAGTTGCATGGATTATTGAGGGATGGCGAAAGCAATGATGTAGTCAAGATGAATCCTTATAAAGTTGCAAGCGAATGGGGAGCGGAGCCACTAGAGGTCTTGCGTCTTTTTCTCTACGCAACAAAAGCGGGCCTCTTAAATTTAAGCTGGAACCTGATTTGCCCGAATTGCCGTGTCTCCAAGGTGGAATATACGACTTTATCAAAGCTGAAAGGTCAATTTCATTGTGATTTATGCGGAATTGACTATAACGCGGACTTCGGTAAATATGTGGAACTGAATTTTTCCGTGCATCCATCCATAAGGAAAGCATATGACCTGGTTTTTTGTGTAGGCGGGCCGATGATCACCCCGCATGTACACATGCAAAGGGTAATACAAAAGGGGGATTCCTTTGCCTTCCCTCTTCCCGATGGTTTTGTGAAAATGAGGATACGCGTGTTGCAGGCGAATCATATTGTTACATTCGATGAATGGCCGGAAGATGAAAATATTAAGGGGATGGCCTATACATATGAGGACAACGGTTGGCATAGAAGCGGAGAACAATATAATCTAAAGAACGATGAAATGATGATATCCAATGAAAGTTCGTCGGATATCGTCGTTGTCATGGAAAAAGCCGAATGGAACCAAGAAGTCGTAACAGCTGCTTGGGTCACCTCTTTGCAGGAATTCCGGGACCTGTTTTCGTCTGAAGTATTATCCCCCGGGCAGCAGGTTGGCATCGAGAGCGTGACCATTTTATTTAGCGACCTTCAAGGATCGACATCCTTATACGAAAGCATAGGGGATGCAGACGCCTACGGGCAGGTTCGCAGGCATTTCGAATTTCTGAGCCATTGGATTTCAAAGAATTCCGGGGGTGTCGTCAAGACAATCGGAGATGCCGTGATGGCGGTATTTCATCTGCCGGAGGATGCCCTGAAAGCCGCCATTCAAATACAAGAACATGTGTCAGAGTTCAATGCCACGGTAGGTGATCCCATTGTCTTGAAACTAGGTTTATATAGTGGCCCAGCGATTGCCGTGAATTCGAATGATCGATTGGATTACTTTGGAAGGACTGTGAATATGGCTGCACGCGTACAAGGTCAAAGCGCCGGTCATGATTTAGTGCTTAGTGAGGATGCCCTTCAAAATGAAAAAATGCAAGCAATCATCATGGGGCTCGAAAGGTTTGAGATAATTCCATTCAAGGCTTCTCTAAAAGGAATCAATGATGATGTGGCGTTAATTCAGCTAAAAAAAAGAGTACCAGGCTCCCTTATCGTACAGAATGAAGAAGTGAGTGATATATAACAAATACAAAAAAATCCCAGTAAAATGAAGACTACTGGGATTTTCAGGCTGAGTATTACCGATTATGATGGTTAAACCAAGTAATGAAATTTTCGACGACCATATCCAAAAACTGTACAGTCGGTTCATGGGTCAGGTTGCCTTCTTGATCGACTTTTTCATGCACGGCCCCTACATGCACTTCATTTCCAGGAAGAAGCGGAGACGAGACGCCTGCGGCAAATAAGATATCCCGTAAATGCAATTGGGCCTTAACCGTCCCCAAATTCCCCATGGAAGCCCCGACGATCCACGATGGTTTACCAATCAAGACTTTATCCACACGAGACATCCAATCAATCGCATTGACTAACACGCCTGGCACTGTCCCGTTGTATTCAGGGGTCACCCACAAGACCGCATCCGCATGGGCCACTTTGTTTTTAAACTCTTTCACAACGACTGGCGGGTCGTTTTCGATATCCTGGTCGAAAAATGGTAGATCCCGAATGTTCAAGATTTCAAGTTCGAATTTATCTTGATACCGCTTTTGAATGTATTTAGCGAGTTTCAGGTTATAAGATTCCTTTCGAATGCTTCCAACGATGGCAACAACTTTCATCATAAAACCTCCTATTATTTATTTGCACGAGCTGATTCTTCATTAATAGTATAATTGTTATTTTATTGAAAGGGAAAAGAGACGCTCATATGCTTTGCTCGAATGTCTCCATTCAAGAGATAAAAAATCTATGCCTCGTTTACCCTTCGATGGTAATACTTATCAAGGAAATAGCCGAAAACGGATGCAAGCATTTGTTGAAAGAGCATCCCGAGAATCACGGGCACGGCAACGGCTGCAGGGAAATAGGTGGTGGCAAGGACTGCACCGGCACTGATATTGCGCATCCCCCCGGTAAAGGTCAAGGTAATGACGTCTTCTTTTTCCCAGTGTAGTAGTTTACCAATCCACCAGGAAAATGCATAGCCTGAAGCGGCGATGAAGAGTACCAAGAGTGCCATGACCAGTAGTTTCTCGTTGAAATGGGTCAGGTAGGGTGCGATTTTTGAACTGTTCAAGATTACGACAATCCCTACGCTTAGTTTGGAAAAAGGAGCCAGACGGGGGGCAAGCCCCTCTTTTATTTTCCCTTTTGTGGCCTGGTTCAAGAACATCGCAAGCATCGAAGGTATAACGATCATCCCGATCAGGCCTTTCACCATGGGCCATATCTCCATTTCAATCGTGCCTCCCCCAAAAAGTGAAACGCTATAAGGCACAATGAAGGGGGAAAGAAGGGTGTCGATAAGGATAATCGTCAAAGCAAGCGCGGCATTCCCTTTATAAATGGTGATCCAGATGATGCTGGTGACTCCGGTTGGAATGACGACACCAAGGACCAATCCGGTAATCGTGAAAGCGTCCCCTTGAAACACCAGGTGCCCGAGGGCCCAGGCCCAAATCGGCATGAGGATATGCAGGATCATTAATACTATGAAAATGGGTAAAGGATGATAGATTGCTCGTTTCAAGGATTTGAAATTGGAGCCTAGGCTACCTGTAAAGGTAATGAAAGCAAAAATCCATGGAACCAAAAATGTATAATCGGTTAGCCGTTCGGCCAACAAGACACCGATGACAACGCTTATCGGTGTGATGAATGGCATGGCTCTATTTAAATATGTATTGATTGACTGCAGCGACATCCATCCACTTCCTACCGTTTAATTTCTTCGTTTTTAAGTGTACCATATTCCAAACAATGAATATCGGAACAAAAATCCTTAGCTTATCACACTTGGTATATACAAAAATAAACCAGTTTAGTAAAATATTTTTAATGACTAATATTTTGGAGAGAAAGGGGATTTCATGAAAAAAGAACTTTTTTCTTGGGTAAAATCGGTACTTATTGCATTAATCGTCGTTTTCATTTGTCGTCAGTTTTTATTTGTTCCAGTGACTGTAAAAGGTGAGTCCATGGAGCCCACTTACGAAAATAATGACCGGATTGTCGTTACGAAAGTCGGAAACATCGAGCATTTTGATATGGTTGTATTTCACGCTCCGGATGCAGAAAAAGATTATATTAAAAGAGTCATCGGACTTGCGGGCGATAGTGTGGAAATGAAGGATGACGTGCTTTACATAAATGGGAAACAATATAAGGAACCATATGTGGAATCAAAAAAAGAGGAAATCCAATCTGATGAAAACTTGACTGAGAATTTCGACGTGAAAGTTCCAAAAGGGACTTTATTCGTAATGGGAGATAATCGCAGGCATAGTTGGGATAGCAGAAG
The DNA here is from genome assembly GCF_044761985.1 of Peribacillus sp. NPDC097224. Taxonomy (NCBI): domain Bacteria; kingdom Bacillati; phylum Bacillota; class Bacilli; order Caryophanales; family Bacillaceae; genus Peribacillus; species Peribacillus sp. NPDC097224. Next base: position 64,048 of record NZ_JBIWDK010000003.1, read on the forward strand.
GTTCGGTGTCATCCGCGAAGATTCACTTGTAGGGAAAGTGGAGTTTCGTTTCTTCCCTTTGAATGAACTGGGTGCCCCTCAATGACATGATATTTTGTTGGTTAAAAAGAATCCTATTGATAGTATAGACTAATTCGAACTTTTAGAAGATGATAGGTAAAGGGCTTTTCCATTGGGTAAGGTCTTTTATTTGATATGTGGAGGTTTTTTGAATGATGAAGAATGGGCTAGCCACTCTATCCATCCCAGAGTTGGATGAAGAGATGGGAAGGCAAGTGAAAGGGTACGTGGATTCGCTGACTGTTCCGCAGGGAAGTTTGGGAAGGCTTGAGGAATTGGTTATCGAACTGGCGAAGATGACAGGCGAGGCCTTTCCGGAGGTGTCTAAACCTGGCGTGATCGTGTTTGCGGCAGATCATGGGATTACGGATGAAGGGGTATCCGCTTATCCAAAAGAAGTGACCGAACAAATGGCGCTCAATTTCCTTAATAACGGAGCGGCAATCAATGTATTCAGCCGTGCGATATCCGCTTACTTTGACATTGTTGATATCGGGATTGATGCGGATATTGAAGCCCCTGAATTGACGTCAAGGAAAGTTCGTCGCGGAACTCGAAACTTTTATAAAGAGGACGCGATGACGCTAGAAGAAGTAAACCAAGCGCTTGAAGTAGGGTATGAACGGGCAGAGGCCATGATCGAGCAAGGTGCGAAATGTCTGATCCTTGGCGAAATGGGAATTGGCAATACGACAGCGAGTTCTGCCATCATCTCGGTCGTTAGTGGAAAAAGCGTGGAATCGCTAGTGGGTCAGGGGACCGGCCTGAAAAGTGAAGGAATCATACATAAACAAAGAATCATTGAAGAGGCCATTTCGTTAAGAAATCCTAATCCGAAAGATCCAATCGATATTTTAATGAAAATCGGTGGACTCGAGATTGCCGGTATGGCAGGGGCGATGCTTGCAGCAGCCAACAAACGAATACCGATTTTGCTTGATGGGTTCATTACGACAACGGCTGGTGTGATTGCAAACTTGATTTCGAATCGTTGCGCTGATTATATGTTCGTTGGCCATCAATCGGCAGAACCCGGCCACAGAACGGCCATAGAATGGCTTGGTAAAGAGCCGATTCTCCAATTGGACATGAGAATTGGGGAAGGAACCGGTGCTGCGGTTGCATTTCCCATTCTTCAGGCAGCGACGTTGGTCGTAAAAGAAATGGCAACATTTGAATCAGCAGGGGTATCCAATAAATAATGAAAACAAAGAGGCCTTCTTGATGGGGGCCTCTTATTTTTCATGTGAAAAATCCAGCTAAACGAAGCATAAGCCAGATGATCAGGGGGTAGGAAAGTAGGCTTCCAGTAAGCGTTATGCACAAACTCCATACTCGGCCTACCTTATTTTTTAATACGTGTGCAAGCAGAATCATAGAAAAGAGACAGATGAAAAAGGCTGTAATAGCTCCTGGATTATACGAGCCAAAGTAAAAGAATAAAGCAAGATGCTGTACCGCATTGAAGAAAATGGCACCCTGTGTGAAGATGACCCAATGAATGGATGATAAGACCTGAATCTGATAAAGACAAATGATGAGGAATACTAGAACAGTCAAGATAGAAGCGGCAAGGATGAATTGAGATTGACTGAAAAAGGTATATGAAAGTGTTTTGTTAAGTATTCGGTCATACTTAATGATTCTTCCGAGTTGTGGAGGAGAAAGAATAAAGGAATGAGCCATAACGTTTTGTTAATAGAAACACCTCCTTTAGGATGGGGAAGAAAACAAAATGGATAGAAAGAAACCCGGACGATGAACATGTGAATGTCCATGAGTCCGGGCCGGTTGATCATTTACAGATTATAAGCGTCGACGTTGAAACCTTTTGCTTTGTAATAATCAAGTGTACCTTGATAGATCGCTTTGGCAGCCTGTTGTTTGTAATAAGTTTGTTTCAGTTTCGCTGCATCGCTTGCATTATCGATGAAACCTGCTTCTACAAGCGTTGCTGGCATGGAATTGTATTTTAGAACATAGAAGTTAGCTTCTTTTGTCCCTCTATTTTTAAAGTCCATATAATCTATTAATCTAGCCTGGATTTTTTGAGCTAGAAGTTTGCTATCGGCATTGTATGGATTGACCGTAGCCCTGCTATACGAACTATAATAGTACGTTTCGCCGCCAGTCCCGCCGCCGGCATTAATATGGACGCTGACAAAGACATCATCATCTGATTTCTTGTTCGCTGAAGCAAAGTCCATGCGTTTTTGCAGGGATTGGCTGGTTGTTATTTTGTTGTCATTTGCCGTAACGCTACTTGTCTTTGCAGTTCTGGTCATGATTGTTTGGATGGGCGTTTTATCAAATAATTTTTGAGCTCTCTCACTTATATCTAGAGTGAGTTCGGCTTCTTTCAGACCATTACCCACTGCACCGGGGTCCGTACCGCCATGACCAGGATCGATAATGATGGTAAGCCCACCTAATTGGGAGATGGAGGAGAGGGCTTCATCCTCAACCCAGCCTTGAAGATTACCAGCCTGGATGTAAGTCCAGCCATTTTTCTTTCCAAAGTAGGTCACAGTCGACCCTTTTGGGATGGAACCAATCGACCCCAAAGATGTGGTTGCAGAGATGTAGACATCTACCTTAGATGTTGTTTGAGAAATGCCTTCTGATTTGGATGAGGTTTTCATCGTCTCATTCAGGTATTTCTCTTCGATCCAACCAGTTGTACTGCTGCTTTGTATGGAACGCCAGCCATTATTCTGCTCTGAAATGGCTACCATTTTATTTTTTGCAAGGGCTGAACCAGTTGTACCACTGCTCTTGTTAGCCGATTTATAGATTTTGGTTGAACTGATTCCAGTGATTTTTGCAGTGGAAGTAGTATCTACGAGAAAGTCGGTCCATATCCATCCTTCCTTGGATACCGTCTGTACATATGTCCAATTCCCCATTGTCGCTAATGAAACAACAGATGTGCCGTTATTGATTTTTGCCTTAGCTCCAGAGCTTTTGGCTGGTCCTTTGTATAGGTTGGCATAACTTTTCGCAATGACGCCTTGTTGAGAAACGGTGTCATAATCGGTATTAGTTAAATGTGCGTTCCAAATCCAATAGCTCTTTCCATTTAGAAACACATGACGCCAACTATTTTTCACTTCTGCATAAGCGACAACACTACCGTTGCTCAGTTTTCCAGAGGTACCGTATTTCTTGCCGGCTCCATTATATAGATTGACATAACTAGCTTTGACCTTTCCTACACCGTATGTAGGCTGAATGTATTTCTCAGCTACCCATGCTTCCTGACCATTAACGTAAATATGACGCCAAGATCCGGACTTCTCGAATAGGATCGCGGTAGTGCCCGCTAAAGCGGAACCGCCTTTTCCATAGCTCTTGGCTGGTCCTTTATATAGATTATAAGACGCTTTTCCGTTTGTCAGAACAGCTTCGCCAAAAGAAGACTGTACATATTTGGACGCAATCCAGCCAAAATCATCGTTGCTTTGAAAGTATGTCCAGGCGCCTGAGGTTTTTATGATGGTAACCATTTCACCCTTTAGCACTTTTCCGCCAGTTGTCCCATAAGCCTTACCAGGCCCTTTATAGACATTGGCACTTTTTATTGTATGGATTATTCCCGTGTCATTGGATTCTGCAGCATTGACCTTAAGCGAAGGGCTGAGTGAAGTGGTCGTTATGAAGAATACGGCCATTGTAAGTAGTAGGATTTTTTTAAACATAATGGGTGACCTCCTTAGTTATAAGGACGCACAAAGAAAATGACTAATAATAACAGTCAGTTATGGATTGATCGTTATTATAAAAATGGCAACAAAGATTATGATTGTTCGAAAGGCACCTCCATTTATTTCAGCCGATATTTTTTCCATTTAAAGCACGTCTCGACATAATATAACATATTTAAGAGGTTTTGTTCAAAAAAATGTTAAATTGTGAGTTCTAAAGTTTCATGGATTTTAAGAATTGCTAGTCTAAAAGACTGGTTGCCTTACAAACATTTCCTTGAGACAGTGAAAACCGGTCAATTGAACGCATTGGGAATAAAAAAGGGAGGTGAATGGGTGGATGGGGATATAAATGGTAAAGGAGGAGGGAAGAGGAAGGGATTAGCCAATGTACTTTTAGCAGGTAGACACTGGCTTTGCTTGAGAATGTCTCTTTCAATAAAGAATGACTGCTATTTAATGGGTAAGAGAGGCAAAAAAAGCGTGGGGAAGCCAGCAGGCGAAAAGAAATGTGTGCCGTACCGTTTTTTGTGCTAATCGGGACATTTCAAGTTTTTAAAAGCTTAGCTTTCACCCGCAATTTCTCTGCATTCGCTTTTGACATGCTAGCGTGAAATAAAAGGACTGCCGGTCACCCAAAAGCGCCAAGGATAGTCTTTTGCTTCACCCGAGTTCCCGATGCCGATACGGGGTCCGCTTGAAATGTGATCGGGTCGTTTGCCGGAAGCAAGATAAAGTGGGGGTTCTGTAAACATATGTCCGTAATCTGACATCGTGATGCCAAGTGCCTTGGATAACTTCCCGGGTCCGTTCGTCAGTTTGCGGACATCAGGAAGACCACGCCTTTCATGCATTAATTCCACTCCCACATAGGGCTCCACTGCCCGAATCAAGATGGCTTCCGGAATTTCGGGACCGCCACTCACGACATTCACAAGGGTATGGGTATGCATGGAATATGTATAAATCATGCCGGACTCACCGAACATAACTTCCGTCCGCTTCGTCCTTCTATTGCCAAAGCTATGAGCTGCCCTGTCTATGGCCCCCATATAGGCTTCGGTTTCGACGATAAAACCAGCAGCCGTTCCTTCCGGGGTCTCTTTCACAAGCAGGCAACCCAAAAGGGATTGGGCCAGCTCAATCGTCGGCTGGTTGTAAAATTCCGGTGGCAAAATGGATGGGATGGTAGGTTCTTTTTGCATCGTATCACTCCAATAAGTAGGTTACAGTTAAAATTCCCTTATCGAAGAAAAAGAAACCTCAGGATACAAAATGAAAAAATCGACTACGCATGCAGCCGATCCATTAGCTTATAGGCTCCTATCGCTTTGCATTTCCTGATCCCGCTTGATTTTACCCGGCCCCACGGAAAGAGCGACTAATATTCCGGCAAAAATAAAAAAGACACCGGTAATGAAGACACTGGAAAAGGCATCGATCCAAGCATGTTCAATCGTCTTGATCAGGACTTGGCGGGCTTCTTCCGGCAGTTTCAGGTTTTCAGGATAAAGCATGATATTGAATAGCTTATCTGTCTGATTGGCTAGCCCCTTCAATGCTTCATGCAGTACAAGGTTCTTTTCGCTCAGCACGGCATCATCCATATTTTGTTGAAGATGATGGTTCATGACGGCATTCAAGATCGTAATCCCCATCGTTCCGCCAATGGAACGAAAGAAGGTAGAGGCTGCGGTGACCGAACCAAGCTGCGACTTTGGGAATTCATTCTGAACGGCAATCATCAACGTCGGCATGACTAGCCCCATTCCCACTCCAAGGACTGCCATGAAAATAAAGGCGGTCAGGATATTGGTTTCACCATCCATCGTACTCATGAGGATGAATCCAAGCGTTGCAAAAAACATTCCGGAGGTAAGCACCGTACGAAAGCGGAAGGTTAACAGCAGCCGGCCGCCGACGATACTGGCGAGAATCATGCCGATCATCATCGGGGTCATGGTCGAACCCGCTTTAGTCGGTGACACGCCAAGCACGCCCTGCATGAAAAGCGGAACGAACATGATGGCCCCGAACATGCCAAGGCCCAGTAGAAACCCTAAAATGTTCGTGGTGGCAAATACCCTATTTTTAAATAGGGATAAATCCAGGATCGGTTCAATGGCCCTTCTTTCAAACACCACAAAAAGGGCAAGGAAAACGAGGGTGCTCCCAAAGATGGATATAGAGTCGATCGACATCCACTCGAACTTATCACCTCCGAAGGTCAAGCCCAACAAAAGCAACACGATGCCAGGGATTAAGGTGAAAATCCCTAGATAATCGATGTGAACGTTCTCTTTTTTCAAGATGGTTTCATGCTTTAATCCGACGTAAATCATTCCTGCTGATAATAAACCGGTTGGTACATTGATGAGGAAAATCCAATGCCAGCTAATATGGTCTACAATCAGTCCACCCAAAAATGGACCGATAACGGCGCTTAATCCAAAAATGGCCCCGAAAACACCTTGCCATTTAGCTCTCTGTTCAGCTGTGAAAATGTCTCCGATAATGGTCTGGGATAAGGGCATGATCATCCCGCCCCCGATTCCTTGAAGGCCACGGTAAATGATGAGCTGCTCCATTGAAGTGGCGGTGGCGCATAAAAAGGAGCCAATCGTAAAGATGATAGTTCCCAGCAGGTAAAGGGAACGCCTGCCATATAAATCCGATAATTTCCCGACGATAGGAACGACGGTGGTGGAGGCAATTAAATAGGCGGTCGTCACCCAAGCGAAGATGGTGAAGCCATTCAATTCCCCGATGATCGTCGGCATTGCTGTACCGACAATTGTTTGCTCCAATGAGCTGAAAAACATCCCGATGATCAATCCGGTCAAGATAAGCGTGGTATTGATTGACTTTTTCTCCATGTCCATTTCGCGTCTCCTTCTTGTAAATTTCAATCTCCATTGTAAGATATTGACTAAGTGGCCAAAATTATAAACTTTTTCTGACTATATAGTCAATCCATATTTTTCGCTAAAAAAATCACTTGATTGGGATGGAATCTTAAAGGAATGGATCCCGTGATATTTTTCTTTTACACACACTAGGAAGTCTTGGGCATGTTTCTCATTTCTGAATCCGTTATAATAAGATACTAAATGAAGTTATGATTGGAAGTGGGAAATATGAATAAAAAAATTGGATTCATTGGATGCGGTAAAATGGGAGAGGCGATGCTGGGAGGCATGCTTCGTTCGGGCGTCGTATCTTCACAAATGATCATGGTCAGTACGGCAAGTGTAGGGACCTTGACTAAAGTCACTTCAAATTATGGAGTGCAAGGGTGTTTGGACAATAAGGAAGTGGCAGGATTTGCCGATATGCTTTTCCTTGCTATTCCACCGTCCATGCACGAGCGGGTGCTATCTGAAGTGAAGGATTATATAAAAGAAGATGTTGTAATCGTTACGATGGCCGCTGGAATCACCACGTCACAAATCGAAGAGGGCATCGGAAAACGGGTGAAGGTCGCAAGGACGATGCCGAACACTCCATCACTTGTAGGGGAAGGCATGACAGTAATCAGCATGAATGATGAAATCGATACTGCCGACATAAGGGAAGTCACAACACTATTGAACAGCTTTGGAAAAACGGAGCTCATCCAAGAACACCTGATGGATGCGGTGCCGGCAATCAGTGGATCTTCACCCGCCTATGTGTACATGTTCATCGAAGCCATCGCGGATGGCGGTGTACGTGATGGTATCCCGAGGAAGCAAGCTTATCGGATGGCTGCCCAAGCTGTTTTAGGCGCGGCTAAAATGGTACTTGAAACGGAGAAGCATCCTGGAGCGTTGAAGGATGATGTCTGTACCCCGGGTGGTTCAACGATTGCGGCCGTTGCCACTTTGGAAGAGAATCGGTTCAGGGCAAGCGTTTTGGAGGCGATGAAGGCCTGCACGGATAAAACAAAGGGAATCAATCACTGAGAGAAGGGAATTTGCCTGACAAATGGGTAACTTCCCTGGGAACTTTAATCAGAATATTTAGTTAAAAAACAGGGGGAAAAGACATGAAGGAACATATTGAACAATTAAGAAGCATTTTATCGGCAGGACAAATATCCGTGAATGAAACGATACTGGAACAACATAGTCATGATGAATCGTATCATGCGCCAAGGTTACCGGATGTGGTCGTTTATCCGAGAAATGCCTTAGAAACGAGTGCTGTCGTACGGTACGCCAATGAGCAAGGAATCCCAATCATTCCTTTTGGTTTGGGGTCGAGTTTGGAAGGGCATGTAGTCCCTGTAAACGGAGGGATCTCACTTGATTTATCCTTGATGAATAAGGTGCTTGAAATCAGCGCAGGCGATTTTTTAGTGAAGGTCCAACCGGGAGTAACACGGACACAATTGAATAAAGAACTGAAAAAATACGGGCTCTTTTTCTCGGTTGACCCAGGTGCCGACGCAACATTAGGTGGGATGGCGGCAACGAATGCAAGTGGGACGACTTCTGTTAAATACGGGATCATGAGGGATCAGGTTAGGGATTTGGAAGTGGTGCTTGCGAATGGGGAAATCATACATACTGGAAGTTCAGCGGCAAAATCTTCATCCGGGATTCACTTGAATGGTTTATTTGTCGGTTCGGAAGGCACGCTAGGGGTATTTACCGAATTAACGTTAAAGGTCTACGGGATCCCGGAAGTGACGATGGCGGGGAGGGCCACATTTCCAACCGTCGAAGCTGCGGTGGCAGCCGTGAATGGCATCATGGTTGCCGGCATTCCCATCGCACGAATCGAGCTAGTGGACTCGGAATCTATGAAAAAGGTAAATCAGTTCTTGGATAAGTCCTATGATGTAAAACCTACATTATTCTTGGAGTTTCACGGGAATGCAGCCGGGCTTGAGCAGGATGTGACATTCGCAAAGGAAATTGTCCGGGATTTAGGGTGTGAAGATATCCAGTTTGAAACGGATTCGAAAGCGCGTAACGAATTGTGGGAAGCCCGCCATAATCTTGCTTATGCATTCATCCATAGTGCACCAGGCAAAAAATTGATGGTGACTGATGTAAGCGTGCCTTTGAACGAATTGTCTCATGCCATTTTGGATTCGAGGGAAAAGATCGAACGATCGAAAGTGGAAGGTGCGATCGTCGGTCACGTGGGTGATGGGAATTATCATGTCTTGTTCATGGTGGATCTTAGTAACCCAGAGGAAGTGGTGGAAGCAAAGCGGATAAATGAGGAGATTGTCGAATACGCACTAACTAAAGGCGGTACGTGTACGGGGGAACATGGAGTGGGACTTGGGAAAAGAAAATATCAGCGGAGAGAGCATGGCACTGCATACGAAGTGATGAAAACGATCAAGCAGGCTTTGGACCCGAAAGGCATCATGAATCCTGGCAAAGTATTTGAAGACTGATCACACATAACGGTGGGTCGAAAATGATCATGTTCTTGTGCGTGTAGAAAAATACAAATACAGAAAAGGCTCCAGGACGTCATGAACGTCACTGGAGCTTATCATTTTAGGCATTAATATTATTTTGATCCAAGGCACTTACTACATTGACGTAATTATATCCAAGGTCCGTCGCAACAGCCTCAAACGTGATTTCGCCGTTGGCCACGTTTACCCCTTTTGCAAGGGCTTCATTTTCAAGAATGGCTTTAACAGCCCCCTTATTGGCAATTTGCAATGCGTAAGGAACGGTTACGTTCGTCAACGCTGTGGTCGATGTTTGAGGGACCGCACCAGGCATGTTCGCCACTGCATAGTGGACAACTCCGTGTTTTACGTAAGTAGGGTTGTCATGTGTTGTGATATGGTCAACCGTTTCAAAGATACCGCCTTGGTCAATGGCTACATCGACAATGACTGATCCCGGCGACATGGATTTGACCATTTCTTCCGTGACAAGTTTTGGAGCTTTTGCACCTGGAATCAGGACAGCCCCGATGACTAGGTCCGCATCTTTAACGGCTTCCGCTACATTGAATGGATTGGAAATGAGAGTGGTCAACTGATTTCCAAAAATATCATCCAGTTGGCGAAGACGGTCGGGACTTAAGTCAAGGATGGTTACATCCGCTCCCAGACCGATGGCGATTTTGGCTGCATTCGTTCCAACCATACCACCCCCGATGACCGCTACTTTACCGCGTTTGACACCAGGTACACCGCTTAGGAGGATACCTTTACCCCCGTTGTTTTTCTCAAGGAATTGAGCCCCGATTTGTGAGGCCATGCGTCCAGCGACTTCGCTCATTGGCGTTAATAATGGAAGTGTGCGATTTACGGAAACGGTTTCATAGGCAATGGCCAATACACCATTTTCCTTTAATGCTTTTGCCAATTCCGGTTCGGCGGCAAGGTGAAGATATGTGAAAAGAATCAAGTCTTTACGGAAATATTTATATTCAGATGGGATAGGTTCTTTTACCTTCATGATCATGTCCGTGCTTTCCCAAACGCTTGCAGCATCTTCGACCATGATGGCGCCGGCTTCCTGGTAGGATTCATTGGTGAAACTGCTTCCTAAGCCTGCGTTTACTTCTATAAAAACTTCATGTCCGGCATTGGCTAATGCCATAACACCAGCGGGAGTGATAGCTACACGGTTTTCGTTGTTCTTGATTTCTTTCGGAATGCCTATTCTCATCTAAAATACCTCCAATGGTTTCTTTTAAGTATTACCTAAAGTATAAACGCGATTGGAAAAGGTTAGTATGTGGAAATCAGAAAAGTGGAAAAGAGGCCTTTGTGGAATTCCACAAAGGCAGAGTCAAAAGGTATGGGTAACTATTGGATACGAGCCTGGATGACCAAGGTGTACGTAAGAAAATCTGACATGGAACTAATCAGTGGAACCGATTTCCTTCATTCGTTCTATAATTCTTCTTTTCTTATAAAGCATCATGCCTGTATCGGCCATATCGGAGATCATGGAACGATTGGTGAATGCACCAAAGATGATGCCTGCGACGGGAACCATCTGCAAAAGTTTCTTCCAACCGAATTGATCGCGATATGTATAGACCACTTCCCGCCAGCCTTGAAGCTCGGAAGCAATTTCTCTTTTAGATTCGGACCCAGGAAGGACCATGTTCTCCATTTCCTTTAAAAGCGTCTTTTTCCCGACGACATCAGATGTAGTGAACTGTAGGCATTTGACGATGAAAACCCGTTCCTGCTTGTCCCGTGGATTGTAACCATAGGCTACGGCCATGTCTTGCAGGGTTTTAATGGACATGCCAAGGAGGAGGGGGATATCGATGGCTAAAGTGAAAACTCCGCCTATTCCTGTACTGGCCCCCTGGACCGTCGCTAAATGACTACCCGATTTTTTAATATCTTGACCAACTTTGTCCATCACTTGGAGTGGCACATCCCTGGAGATATCTTCGATGGTAGTGATGTTCAAATTTGGGCTATGAACCTCCACCTTCCTGATGATGGCCGATTCCTTCGTTAGGTATTTGCCGCCTGTTTGTATGTAGCTACCTATTTCATCGAGCAGGGCACCCAACCTTTTTTGAATGAAGGACGGGGTCACTTTGTCGAGTATCTTAAAGGGGAGGCGACCGATCCGGTCCCAAAACCATAGACCTTTCTGTTCCTTTTCCCACTTATTTATGATTTGCAATTCTTTCTCAAGTTCTTCTCTTGGTTCCAGATTCATGGTGGTCATTCTCCTTTCCGTCTTCCTATCTTTACCCGTAATCTAAGATTCATCGTGCTTTTTTTAGAAATTCTTTATATTGTTCGATCTTGATGTCTAGAAAGAGGGACATCTTTTGAATCGGGTCCTTTAGGCGGATATTCCCGATTTCACTTATCCGTTTTAATCGGTAGTTCAACGTATTCACATGGATATGGAGAGTCCTTGAAGCTTCATTGGGATTGCCGTCTTTTTCGAGATAGACGGTCAGTGTGTGCAATAATTCGGTCTGATTTTTCATATCGTATGCTTTGAGCTTTAAAACAGAAGGATGGACCGTTCGCTGTTTGTTGTTTGCAAAGACATCAAGCATTTGAAACATGCCGAGCTCTTCATAATGCAGGATATGATTCATATCGTTTGGAAAAATCGACTTCATTTTCAGGGTATATAGCGCTTCCTCATAACTTGATTTCACGTCGGTCAGGTTTTTATACATGTTCCCGGATGTTCCAAGGATATGTTCCACACCAAACCGTCGTTGCATTTCCAATATGAAGTAAGGGATGAATTCATAAGTGGAGAAGGCAGATTCATTCTCCTGATTGAATCCAGTAAAAAGGATGAGCCTATTCTGGTCTATGGCAAAAAGGAAACTATGAATCTTTTGGGTGGTCGTTAGCATATAGGAAATGAAACGTTCGACTTCACGGTTGATTTCGTTTGGGAATTCAAATACCAATATGGAAAAGACGACTGGGACATGGATGGAAAACTTAGTGAAATGCTCGAGTATTTCCGATTCTTCCTGATAGTGTCCCGTCAACATGCGCCAAAGAAACTCCTGGTGTCCCGCTTCTTTCCTTTTCTTTTTCAATTGCAGTTGTTGTAGTTGATTTTTGGCTTCCTTGGCAGAAAAGTGGAGAAATTCCATATCCTCCTCAGAGAAAGGTTCGTTTACTTCCAATGCCCAGATGAAGCCCAGGACTTCATTGTTTTTCCGGATGGAAACCGCTGCCCGATTGCCAAGCCCGACGTCATGCCTGGCATCTATTTTTATCGGCATCCCATCTTTCAACAAGGAAGGAATGATGCCGTCTTTCCATAAGCTATTGATGACTTTTTCGGGTACCCGTCTGCCAATGATGGTCATGATCCGGGCTTGGTCTGTTGTATCATCATGGGTACTATAGGCAAGGAGACGATGGTTTCCGTCTTCTATTGTAATCGGACAACCTAAAACGGAACTGATTCTATCAGCAAACTCCATCATATCCCCATAAAGGTCTTTAAAAATATCTCTATTTTTCGTAAATTCCTTCATACTGCTAAGGCACCTCGCTTAAAAAATTCCTTCTTATACAAATTTTAAACGATTATCCTTATTTAACATAGTGATAGGATAGAAGAATTCCAGAAAATGAAAAAACCTGCTGATTCAGCAGGTTTTTGGAAACGTTAGAAAAAGAAATTAATAACCATGTAAATCAACCCTGCTAATGTAGCAGAAATAGGCAAGGTAATGAACCAAGTGATTAGCATTCTTTTTGCCGTTCCCCATTTAACACCCTTAACCCGGTGGGATGCACCGACTCCTAGGATGGAAGATGAAATAACATGAGTCGTACTTACTGGCATATGAATCAAAGTGGCACCGAAGATGATGAAGGCACCCGTTAAATCAGCGGCAACCCCATTGATAGGGCGAATCTTCATGATCTTACCACCGACGGTCTTGATGATTTTCCATCCACCAATCGATGTTCCAAGACCCATTGCCAAGGCACAACTGAATTGAACCCATAAAGCGATATCCGTGCTTGATGCATATCCATTGGCGATCAGGGCCAGTGTAATGATCCCCATCGCCTTTTGAGCATCATTCGTTCCATGTGTATACGATTGAAGGGCTGCTGTAGCAATCTGGATCGTACGGAACCTTTGATTCGTTTTCGTCAGGTTGTTGTTTTTGAAAACAACTTTAAAGATGCTGTAAACGATATACCCTATCACGAAAGCGATGATAGGAGAGAAAATCAACGCTTCGAGAATTTTCAAGAACCCTTCCCACTTAATGGAGGAGAATCCGGCTGCTGCAATTGCGGCACCTGCAATCGAACCTATCAATGCATGGGAGGAACTACTTGGTATTCCGTAATACCAAGTAAGAAGATTCCATATGATGGCCGAAAGTAGGGCAGCCATGATTACATAAGAACCATTCGGGAGGGTGAACGGATCCACAATATCCTTCGTGATCGTCTTCGCCACGCCTGTGAAAGTCATGGCTCCAACAAAATTCATGATAGCTGCTAAGATGATAGCATGCCTTGGTTTTAACGCTTTTGTTGAAACAGATGTAGCAATGGCATTCGCTGTATCATGGAAACCATTGATGAAGTCGAATGCAAGTGCTAGGAAAACAATGATAATCGTTAAAATCAATAAAGTATCCATTTTTGGGGGTACTCCTTAGGCGTTTTTCATTATGATTGTTTCAAGTGTATTGGCAACGGCTTGACAGTTGTCGGCAATTTCTTCAAGGCTCTCGTAAATCTCTTTATATTGGATGATTCTGATTGGATCTTTCTCAACCGTAAACAGGTTTTTGATGGATTGGCGTTGGATGCCATCACAAACAGATTCAAGTTCTTTAATCTTAATCGCGTTTTCACGGATCATTGGTAATTTTTTAGTAGATAGCGTATCGACAGCTGTTTCGATTTCATAGGTGCATTCTTTAATGGCATCGACGAATTTAAGCATGTACTCATCGGCATTAACGATAGAATACATTTCGAATAGAGCGGAACAATGCTCCAAACCGTCTATGACATCATCCATTCTCATGGTTAATTCAAGAATATCTTCACGCTCTATAGGAGTAATGAAGGCGTTGTTTAATTCTTTAATGATGGTGTGAACCATTTCATCGCCCTTGTGCTCATAATCTTTCATCGTATCTGAAAAAACTTTTAAGTCGCTGATATTTTTAAGCTTATAATCTGCGAAATAGTCCGCACTTTCTTTGATGTTTTGAGCAATATTTAATAACATCACTGCAAATTTGTCTTTTTTAGATTTAAAAGCCATGGTTAATGCCTCCCAATTAGTCAAGCGTAATTTTACGTATACATGTGTACGCTTTAGTATTAACAACTTGATTGTAACGAATTCATCTAGCAATAGGGAAGGTTTTTCGACGAAAATTTACAAAATCTTAATAAAACTTTACAAAAAGATAAAGGAAAAGTGAAATTTGGGAATATCTACAATGATGAAGAGAGAAAAGAGAAGAAAAAAACCTTTCCGGATTGGAAAGGTTCAAGTGTTGGATTATAAAAATAATGAAATAATATAGTATATGGTTGCAGCCAATCCTGCGGAAATTGGTAACGTGATGAACCATGTCACCAGCATGCTTTTGGCGGTTGTCCATTTTACCCCTTTGATTCGGTGAGCTGAGCCTACACCAAGTATTGAAGAGGAGATGACATGGGTTGTACTTACAGGCATATGAATGAAGGTAGCCCCTAAGATGATGGCGGCCCCCGACATATCAGCGGCCACTCCGTTTATCGGGCGGATCTTCATGATTTTCCCACCGACCGTCTTGATGATTTTCCATCCGCCGATTGAAGTACCTAAGGCCATGGCAATCGCACAGGAAAGTTGTACCCAGAATGGGATGTCGGAGCTATGAGCAAATCCATTAGCCATTAAAGCCAATGTGATGATCCCCATCGACTTTTGCGCATCATTTGTTCCGTGTGTATAGGATTGAATCGCAGCCGTAAGAATTTGAATCCTCCGGAAACGTTTATTGGTCTTGCCTAAGTTATTATTTTTAAAGATGATCTTGAAGATGCTATACACGATAAAACCGACTGCAAATGCAATGATAGGAGATAAGATCAAGGCTTGGACGATCTTAGAAAACCCACTCCACTTGATGGAATCGAAACCACCTGATATTATGGCAGCTCCAGCAATGGATCCGATGATGGCATGGGAAGAACTGCTTGGAATGCCAACGTACCAGGTGACCAAATTCCAAATGATTGCAGATAGTAGGGCAGCAAGAATGACATAAGAACCATTATTTAAGGTAAATGGATCAACAATGTCCTTTGTTATGGTTTGGGCTACCCCTGTAAAGGTCAATGCTCCCAATAAGTTCATGATCGCAGCCATGATGATGGCGTGCCGAGGTTGTAGTGCCTTAGTTGAAACAGCGGTAGCGATTGCATTGGCCGTATCATGGAACCCATTGATAAAGTCAAAAACTAAAGCAAAGAAGATAATTGCAGCTGTTAAAATGAATAGACTACTCATGCATGTAAGACTCCCTTAATGTTCAAGTATGTAAATATAAAACCTAGTTTGCGGATACAAAGTGGACGAGAGATTAGTCTTGAAACTCCTACTATTTAGAATGGGAGTTATATCGATTGATTATTCTTTTGAAAAGGTGGCACCTACTTTTAACATTTTTTTGCCCAACTATTCAATTGTAACGAATTTCTTATCTATAAGGATAGATGTTTCGTCATTTTTTTACAAAATATTTTATTCATTCGATGAAAAATTACCTATTCATTCTTTTTTTAAATAATAATGGATAGTTTACCAAAGGATTTGGTGGATTGAAAGCTGAAAATTCCGAGGTGAATGGTTAGAAATGCAAGGTATCTGATGCTATAATTGGAAAATAAAACTAAGGGGGAATGTCACGTGATTTCAAGTGTTGGTGAGAAGATAACTTTACATAATGGAGTGCAAATGCCGCAGCTGGGCTTCGGTGTCTTTAAGGTGAAAAACGGTGAGGAAACGGTTGAATCAGTCAAGAAGGCGATTGAGGTAGGTTACCGTGCAATCGATACGGCCGCCATCTACGAAAATGAAGAAGGTGTGGGGCAGGCGATTCGGGAAAGTGGCATCCCACGTGAAGAACTGTTCATTACGTCGAAAGTATGGAATACGGAACAAGGATATGAAACGACCCTTCAAGCTTTCGAGGATAGCATGGAACGTCTAGGTTTGGAGTATTTGGACTTATATTTGATCCATTGGCCAGGTCAGGATAAATACCTGGAAACATGGAAGGCACTTGAGAAACTTTATCATGATGGAAAAGTGAAAGCGATCGGCGTAAGTAATTTCCATGTTCACCATCTGGAAAACTTATTGGCAAACAGTGAGGTTAAGCCTGTCGTCAATCAAATTGAATTACATCCATTGTTAACTCAAACCGAAATTCGTGATTACTGCAAAAAACATGATATCAAGGTAGAGGCGTGGAGTCCGCTTGGACGCGGGCATTTAATCGATGAACCTACAATCAACCATATTGCGAAAAAGCATGGGAAAAGCGCTGCACAGGTATTGATCAGATGGCACCTACAACATGATATCGTAGTTATTCCAAAGTCGATTACACCTTCGCGTATCGTAGAAAATGCTCAAGTGTTCGACTTTTCATTGAGCCTTAATGAGATGAACCAAATCGACGCCTTGAATAAAAATGAACGATTCGGTAGCAACCCGGATGAACTGATTTTTTAACCAGTTTCACGAACCCTAAAAAGAGTGCCCAGAGAAATTCTGGACACTCTTTTTTTTAACATATTATAGATGGAAACTGTCTATACTAACAGTGGAAGACGAAATGAAAAATAGTATATACCCCTTTCTCTACATCGATAATCTCTTTTTCGGTTCCAAAAAAATTAAAATAAAATAAGGTTTTAGATTTAGAATAAGGGGAAAATACTTAGTACAACAGCAAACAAGAAGAAAACACACACAGACATTAAGCGGTGTCCAATCAACTTCATTTTAAAATGACAATTACCTTTTTAAATAACCAAAAACATTCGCATTATTAAGATATGCGTACCAGGCATTATACCTTTTGAGTGTAAAGGTTATGGTGTTGATCGGACACGAATAATGAAAGTGATGAGTATTTCTTCAAGTCTGTTGAATAAAATTCATTTACTCAAGGAGGAAATATATTATGGGATTCTTATGGTCATTAATTATCGGTGGTATTATCGGTTGGTTAGCAGGTATGATTATCGGACGTGACGTACCATTCGGTATCGTTGGTAACATCATTGCAGGTTTTGTTGGTGCATGGTTAGGTTCATTAATTCTTGGAACTTGGGGACCTTCAGTAGCAGATTTCGCTATCATTCCAGCATTAATCGGTGCTATCGTATTTGTCTTCATCTTAAGCTTAATCTTAAGAGGAACAAGAAAAGCTTCATAAATAAAGAAAATGTAGCTGGCCTAAACGGCCAGCTTATTTTTTTGGGGGAATTTCAAGGCAATCGCTTTTAGCAGTTGCCTTATTTCCGTTAATTAGTATGGAAAAAAGTAATATTTGCTATTTAAATATATAAAAATTATTGTCATTTACTTAAGAAAAAGGATAAATAATCAATATATAGGATGAATGTAAAATTATGATGTTTTTAAAATAATAATAATTGTATACTGAAAAATGGGGAGGGAGAATGAGAATGATGAAAATGATGGGGATGCTTCTTGCAGTCACGGGCTTATTATTAGTGGCTGGCTGCGGTAGTGAAGAGAAAGTTCAAGAACAGACGATTAAAGTGGGCGTTTCCGCGGGCCCTTTTGAAGAGGTGGCCAAAAAGGTGAAAGAGGTGGCCAAGGAAGAGGGAATCAAAATGGAGATTGTCCCATTCAATGATTTCGTCACGCCTAACCGCGCTCTTGAAAATGGGGACTTGGATGTAAATGTATTCCAAACCAAACCATATTTAGAACAATATAACGAGAATCACAAAGCCAATATCGCAACTGTGGGGAAGGTTTTCACCACGAATATGGCTTTTTATTCGAAAAAATACAAAACGATCGAGGAAATTCCTGAAGGGGCCACTCTAGGAATCATGAATGATCCTCTTAATCTGTGGCGTGGTCTTTTGTTATATGAAGAAGCGGGTTTAATTAAATTGAAGCCGGGTCTTGAAAACTACGCAACCATCCAGGACATCGCAGAAAATCCAAAAAAATTGAAATTCAAGGAGTTAGAAGGCGGCATGCTTGCTCCAGCGATGAATAGCCTGGACGTAGCGATTATCCCTAGTAATTTTGCAATCCAGAATGGATACGACCCGAAGGAAGATCCATTATATATCGAACAAGGGGACAAGTTCCCGATTTACTTGGCAACCGCAGAAGAAAATAAAGATAATGAAGACTATAAAAAATTAACTGAATTATATAGTTCCAAAGAAGTGAAAGCATTCATTAAAGAAAAGTACGATGGTGTGTTCAAAACGGTCGATCATCCTTTTGAATAAAAGGAGAGAAAGGCACAGTAAAGAAGGCTCTTTGCTGGTCCAAACCTGGAAATGAAGGATAAGTAGGGGGGCTAGAATGATCCAGCTGACTGATATACACAAAACATATGTAGAGGGAAAAAAAAGCATTCATGCCTTAAAGGGTGTATCCCTTTCCGTGAATAGGGGAGAGATTTTCGGTGTGATTGGTTTTAGCGGAGCCGGAAAGAGTACGTTGCTTCGTACGGTCAATCTACTGGAAAAGCCGACTAGCGGAAAAGTCATGGTGAATGGAGTCGATTTACTGCAATTGAGTGAACGGGAATTGCGGTCATCCCGAAAGAAAATAGGGATGATCTTTCAGCATTTTAATTTGCTGGATTCCTATAATGTGTTTGATAATGTCGCAGAAATCTTAAGAATGAATAAGATGTCCAAACGAGAAATCAAGCAAAAAGTTGACGGTTTGCTTTCGTTAGTGGGCTTGCAGGATAAAGCGGGGGAATATCCTGCTCAGCTGTCAGGAGGACAAAAGCAAAGGGTGGGGATCGCTCGAGCCTTGGCGATGGACCCCGAACTTCTTTTATGTGATGAGGCCACCTCCGCGTTAGATCCACAAACCACGGAATCCATTCTTGAACTTTTGCTTGATATTAATGAAAAGATGGGGTTGACGATCATGCTGATCACCCATGAGATGGATGTCATTAAAAAAATCTGTGATCGGGTGGCTGTCATGGAGCAGGGGGAAATCATCGAACAGGGGTCAGTTCATGATATTTTCAGTACACCTCAAGCCCCGACGACGAAAAACTTCATCCGAACCGTTTTTGATGATACGGTTCCAAAAGACTTGTTGAATAAAATGCAGGGAAGTTCGTCCTATAAAGTTGTCAGGATCTCATTCAGGGGAGACGATGCACTTAATCCTGTGCTACATTCCCTTGCCATACGGTTTTCCGTGGTCACCAATGTGCTAAGCGGTTCGATGATTTCAGTGAAAGGAATGCCACTTGGGATGATGGTGCTACATATTTCAGGTAAGGAAGAATCGATTTTACAGGCCATCGATTTTCTCAAACAGGCGGTTCATCATGTGGAAATAAAACAGGATCCCGAGGTGATGATGTCATGATGGAGAGATTGGTAGAGATGTCGCCGTTATTTACACAGTCGCTTTACGAAACATTAATGATGGTTGGGGTCGCTCTTTTCGTTGCCACCATCATTGGCATTCCGCTTGGGGTGTTATTGGTGATAACAAGAAAAGATCATCTTGCACCTAGTAAAATGGTCTTTCTTATATTGAATATACTTGTTAACATCATCCGGTCCGTGCCGTTCATCATCTTGATCGTGGCCATCATCCCTTTCACTGAATGGGTGGCAGGCACGGCGATAGGCGTTAAGGGTGCGATTGTCCCGCTGATCGTATTTACCGCCCCGTATATCGCACGATTGATAGAAACGGCTTTGCTTGAAGTGGACCGCGGCATCATTGAAGCCTACTTGGCCATGGGAGCGACACGGACACAAATCATCTTTCGAATCATGTTACGCGAAGCTAGACCAGGGATCGTCCTTTGTTTGACGATTGCAACGATAGGGTTGATCGGAGCAACGGCAATGGCCGGGGCTGTGGGAGCGGGGGGACTCGGTGATCTGGCACTACGGTATGGGTACCAACAATGGGATCTTCCTGTCATGTTCCTGACGGTCCTCCTATTGATCTGCCTCGTTCAGCTAATCCAATCTTTTGGGAATTGGGCGGCCGCTACATTAAAAAAAGGATCATAATCAAAAAAAGCTGGCTCAAAGACGATGAGCCAGCTTTTTTATGGTTTATAACGTATCAAAGATACTGGGCTTATCCAGGAAAGGCGCTTCGATGGCGATTTTTTCTTCGGAGATAGGATGGATGAATTCTATTTTCCTGGCATGAAGGGCCTGACGTGGAAAGGACCTCTTTCCGCCATACAGAGTATCCCCGGCCAATGGATGATTCAAGTGGCTGAAGTGCACCCGGATTTGATGGGTCCTGCCACTTTCTAATGTGCAGCTGACAAGTGTCCGATTTTCTTTAGGGTACCGTTCAAGGACTTGATAATGAGTGATGGCTGTCTGTCCGGATGGAGATACTCTTCGTCTCGTCGCATGATGCCGGTCCCGCCCAATCTTTTCTTCGATTTTTCCTGCGTTTTTTTGAAGGATCCCTTCCACTAAAGCATAATAGGTTCTCTTGATGTTCCGTTCTTCAAGCATTCTATCGAGCATGGAGCCGGTCAGTCGCTCTTTAGCAAAAAGGACGGCGCCGGTGGTATCTTTATCGAGTCTATGAATATGTTTTATCATGCAGGTTTGGCCGGTTACCTGAAGGTGGTGGGCCACCCCGTTGATCAGCGAATTCCTATCACCGGAATGAGAGGGGTGGGTATCCATTCCTGCCGGTTTGTTTGCGATCAATAACAAATCATCTTCATATAAGATGGTGATTCCCAAATCTGTAGCGGGTACTCGATCATCATCAACGTGAAGCAACGGAATCCGGATCGTATCCCCTTCAGAAATTTGACTTGTCCAAGGAGTGATGACATCATTCACTTTTACTTCCTTACTCATTCTCCATTCATGAACAAGTTTCTTTGGAGCCTTCCAATGGTCTCTAAAAAGACCTTCTAATGTAAAACCATCCAATTGTTTATGTACAGTGATGAATAATTCATCGTTTTTTACTGTGAAATGTTTCAAATTTATTCCTACTTTCGTTGGATTAGATTGTATTTTTAAGAAAAAAATATATAATAATTACAATGAACTGTGAAAAAAGAATCATTAGACCTATTGAAAATGAGTCGGTGGGTTAAATTACCACATTATTTTTACAGTTTTTATGTTATTCTATAAAAAAAAGGATGATCCTCTAAGATTAAGCAAACAAAGATAGGACCAAAGTATTTGAAAAAGGTGGTTTTGTTGTGAAGGTTGTCTCTCCATCAACGGAAGAACAAGAGCAAGAAATTGCTGATCTTGTTGAACGTTTCTACGAATCTGTATTTCCGAGTTACTTCACAAAAGATGAAATCCTTCATTTTAAAGAAATAGGCGTTTTACAGCCTAATAAAGACCGTTTCACCTACAATGGTACACTTAGGGAAGCGTATCAGGTGATGACATGCCTTCAAGTCCTCCTAACCATTATGGACAAGGAGGAGAAGGTGGATTCAAAGGCAACTGAACGTAAATCAGATGAATTGTTCAAGCGCAACATTACACTTTTGAATGAATGCGGGATATTCTTCCCCTTCGATTCTAATCATTTTAACCGAATGAGCGAACATGTGGGAATGGAAGGTTTGTCCATGTACAATGTTCAAGTGGCGAATTCATACTTAGTATAAGGCAAATAAAAAGAACCGGCTATAACGGACTGTTCCCGTTATAGCCGGTTCTTTTTATTAATTGATGTCGTTTTCCTCGAACCATTCTTTAAAGTCTGACTTTTCATGGTAGCCAACTAACCGGGCTTTTTCTTTTCCATCAACATAATGGACAATGGTCGGCGTGCTCTCTATCCCATAATCGCTCCATCCTTGCTCGAATTCCAATAAATTGTATTGAACAAGGTCAATGCCCATCTCTTCGGCCAGGGGTGCGACGACTGGGGTGGTTTTTTGGCAATGCACGCATGTAGGGCTATAATAGTAAACCGTCACTGCTTCTTTTTCCTGCAGGTCATTCTCTAACTCGGCGGGGAGAATCAGATTTTGATAATTGGGATCATCCAATTGATCGACGGTGGCGGATTTAAGACTATCTTTTCCGTAAGGATTGCCCTTTGCCTTTTCTTCTTTTTTCATATTGGTCACAACGCCCAATACGATAAATAGGGCGACGATTATTACTAAGAATATCGCAATCTTTTTCATTAAGCTGAAGCCTCCTTGGATCTTGTCCATACGATGTAGCTGCATAGGAATATAATGATGAATGCAACGAGAGCTAAGGCAGGGATCGTAATAAATCCAAACCAGTTAATATATTGACCTGTACATGGGACCCTTCCGCACGCAAGGGAATGGTCGGAAAATAATGAAACCTTTTGAATCAAATAGTGATAGGTTGAAATGAGTGCACCGATACCGGACAATATCATGGTATAAAAGCTGATCCAATGGTCCTTACGAATGATGGCTATACCTAAAATGACTGTAAAAGGATACATGATGATCCGTTGATACCAGCAAAGGGTACAAGGTTCGTATTGCTTAATTTCAGAAAAATATAAGCTTCCAAACATGGCAATGATGGAAGCAGCCCATGCAATAAATAGCCAGTTTTCTTTACTGTCTTTTGTCTTGTTCATCGCTTCCCTACTCCACCTTCTTTTTCTTTAATAAAAGTATAGTCTGTATCGATGGCGTCTGTAAAATATATGTTCTTAAAATATGCTTCAGACGGGGTTTTTTCCAGGTACATAACAAGGGAATTAGGAGTTTCAAGTGTTATATTTTTAAAATTAGGGGTATAATCTTCGATGAAGAGAATAAAGGAGCCTGAGAAAAATGCCTAATTTAGACCTGCATAAATTTGAGAAAATCATGGAAATACGAAATATGAAGCTAGGGGACATAGACGAAATCATTGCTATGCAAGCGTCTTGTTTTCCAGGGATGGATCCATGGAAACGAGATCAGCTCGAGAGCCATTTGGAAATCTTTCCGGAGGGCCAATTCGTAGCTGAGTACGATGGCAGAGTGATTGGTTCTTGTTCAAGCCTCATTATCAATTTTGACGAATATGATGATCGCCATACTTGGGATGATGTAACGGATAATGGCTACATCACGAATCACAATCCAGACGGTTATAATCTATATGGAATTGAAGTCATGGTTCATCCAAAATTCCGCAGGATGAAAATAGGACAACGACTATATGATTCAAGAAAAGAACTAGCTGCACAAATGAACCTGAAAAGTATCATTATCGGCGGCAGAATTCCAAACTACCATAAGTATGCGGATGAATTGCTACCGAGAGAATACGTCAAGGAAGTGCAACTGCATAAAATATATGATCCAGTCTTATCGTTCCAGCTTTTAAATGGGTTCACCCTTATGAGGATCAATCCCAACTATTTGCCTGATGATCTGGCTTCCAATAAATACGCGACACTCATGGAATGGAATAATTGGGATTACCAACCGAAATCGAAGCGTTATTACAAGACGTCCGAACCTGTTCGGATATGCGTCGTGCAATACATGCTCCGTCGTATCGAATCATTTGAAGATTTCGCGAACCAAGTGGAGTATTTCACGGATGTAGCGTCCGACGCCAATGCTGATTTCGCTGTATTCCCAGAGCTGTTCACAACCCAGTTGATGTCGTTCTTAAATGAACGGTCTCCAAGTCTGGCAGTCAGGAAGCTTTCGGAATTCACGGAGCAGTACATTGAATTGTTCACGAAGCTTGCAGTAAGATATAACGTCAATATCATCGGTGGTTCTCATTTCGTTAAAGAGGAAGATGACAATATTTATAATATTGCCTACTTGTTCCGTCGCGACGGAACCATTGAGAAACAATATAAAATCCATATTACACCAAATGAAAGAAAGTGGTGGGGGATTAATGCGGGAGACCGCGTACGTGTCTTTGATACGGATTGCGGAAAGATCGCGATTCAAATTTGTTATGACATCGAATTCCCGGAACTTGCTCGTATAGCGACAGATATGGGTGCCAAGATCATTTTCACACCTTTCTGTACGGAAGACCGACAAGGTTATCTGAGGGTTCGCTATTGTGCCCAGGCACGTGCTGTGGAGAATCAGGTCTACACAGTCATCTCCGGAACTGTCGGGAACTTGCCACAAACGGAAAACATGGATATCCAATATGCACAGTCTGGAATTTTTGCCCCTTCAGACTTCGAGTTTGCCCGTGATGGTATCGTAGGGGAAACGAGCCCTAACCTTGAGATGGTGCTTATCGGCGATGTTGATCTGGAAATCTTACGACGGGAGCGTCAATCCGGTACGGTAAGACAATTAAAAGATCGTCGCCATGACATTTACAAATTGCAATACCAAAAAGGAGATAAATAAGGATTTACATGTGCTCGTGACGAAAAAGCAACAGTTGCTTTTTCGTCACGAGCCTTTACTTCATTTATGGGGAAAAATATGTTAATTTTATAATAGGGTTAATACATAAAATTCAAAATATGGGCGTTGAGAGGAGATGTTGGAGATGGAATGGAAATCTTTCTACACCGCTTGGGCAGGTTACCAGAATTTAAATGGGGAATTACGTGTCCTGCTCGAGGAAATGCAACGGGATGAAGCAAAACTCGAAGATGCCTTTTATAAGAACTTGGAATTTGGGACAGGTGGCATGCGTGGGGAAATTGGAGCTGGAACGAACCGGATGAACCTATATACGGTTCGAAAGGCAACGGTGGGACTGGCACAATATATTTCATCATTCGGGGAAGAGGCAAAAAGTAGAGGGACGGTCATCGCCTATGATTCGAGGCACAAGTCACCGGAATTCGCACTGGAAGCGGCTAAAACATTGGCGACTTTCGGTGTGAAAGCCTACTTATTCGATGAGCTGCGACCAACGCCTGAATTATCGTTTGCCGTCCGGGAGCTGAATGCCTTTGCTGGAATCGTGATTACAGCAAGCCATAACCCTCCTGAATATAACGGATACAAAGTTTACGGACCGGATGGTGCACAGTTGCCTCCAATAGCCGCGGACCAGGTCATTCAGTACGTGAATGCCATTGAAAGTGAACTTGATATACAAATTAAAGAAGTGGAAGCGTTAAAAGAGAAGGGGCTTATCGAGATCATTGGGGAAGAGTTGGATATCGCTTATAATCAACAGCTTTTGACGGTTCCTGAGAATCCGCATTTAGCCGAAGAAATGGATGTGTCACTTGTCTTCACCCCTCTTCATGGGACAGCCAATAAATCGGTTAGGCGCGCACTTAAGGACCTGGGGTATCACAATGTCCATGTCGTCAAGGAACAGGAATTGCCCGATCCGGACTTTTCGACGGTGAAATCTCCTAATCCTGAGGAGTCAGCCGCATTTGAAATGGCCATCGAACTTGGCAATCAGGTGGAAGCCGATCTATTGATTGCAACGGACCCTGATGCCGACCGGTTAGGGATTGCCGTGAAAAACGAAGCGAATCAATATGTCGTTTTAACTGGTAATCAAACGGGAGCCTTGTTCTTGGATTACTTATTGAGTCAGCAAAAGGAAAAAGGGACGATTCCTCAGAATGGAGTGGTCTTGAAAACAATTGTGACTTCGGAAATCGGGAGGACGATTGCAAAGTCCTACGGGTTGGAGACGGTGGATGTTCTGACTGGCTTCAAGTTCATTGCCGAGAAAATAAATGAGTATCAGAAAACCGGGGCACATAGCTTCGTTTTCGGGTATGAAGAAAGTTACGGCTATCTAATCAAGGATTTCGCCCGTGATAAAGATGCCATCCAAGCAGCGGTTCTTGCTGTTGAAGTATGTGCTTATTACAAAAAGCAGGGCTTGACCCTTTACCAAGGCTTGATGAATGTCTTTGAAAAATACGGATTCTATTTGGAAGGGCTACGTTCATTAACCCTAAAAGGAATGGAAGGGGCAAAACAGATCCAAGGAATATTGGATCGATTCAGGCAAAACCCACCTACCCAAATAGGGGGTATCCCCGTAGTCATCGCCGAAGATTATCAGAACGGTAAAAAGTACGATTTGAGAACGACTGTTGAGGAAGTGATTGAACTTCCGACATCCAACGTTTTAAAATATTTCCTCGATGATGGAACGTGGGTATGCCTCCGTCCTTCAGGTACCGAACCGAAAATTAAATTCTATTTCGGGGTCCAAGGAAGTTCCCTGCAGGAATCGGAAGATAAGCTTTCCGCCGTCATTAACGATTTCATGAGTGAAATAGAAGCTTTGGTGTAATAAATAAAGGGAGAGCGAAGGCAAGTTCTTCGTTCTTTGTTCCGAAATAGGATAGAAATGGAATGTCTCAAATTCAAGGAAATTACGCATGGACTTTGGTATACTGATTGAGGATAATGGGATATTTTGATGAAATATATTTCAGACCTATCATTTCAAACTTACCAAGGAGGGGAATATCCATGAAATTAGTCATCATTAATGGTTCACCACGTAAACAAGGACGTACAGGGATTGCTTCACGCTTCATATCTAAACAATACGGAGCAGAATTAATCGATTTAAGCAATAGTGAAATCCCTTTATATACCGGGGAAGGCGAGCAATACCAATTGAAAGTGATTCAAGATCTTCGCACAAGCATCGAAGAAGCGGATGGTGTCATTTTAACGACGCCGGAATATCATGGTTCTATGAGTGGTGCTTTGAAAAATGCGTTGGATTTCCTAAGCAGCGATCAATTCACACATAAACCAGTCGCGCTTCTTGCCGTTTCAGGCGGAGGTAAAGGTGGAATCAACGCGTTGAATTCCGTGAGAACGGTAGGCCGCAGCCTTTATGCGAACGTGATTCCAAAACAACTAGTACTTGATCCGCACTGCTTCGATTACGAAAATGACGGATTGAATGAAGAATCCGCATTGCTTGTCGACGCTTTGATGGATGAATTGAAAATGTATGCAAGTGCATATGCGACAATAAAGAAATAATGGAAAAAGGGGTCAGGTATGAAAATACCTGACCCCTTCC
Organism: Peribacillus sp. NPDC097224; assembly: GCF_044761985.1. Classification (NCBI taxonomy): domain Bacteria; kingdom Bacillati; phylum Bacillota; class Bacilli; order Caryophanales; family Bacillaceae; genus Peribacillus; species Peribacillus sp. NPDC097224. The sequence goes on from NZ_JBIWDK010000003.1 coordinate 91,498, forward strand.
TTGTTTCCATTAGGGTTTCACCAGCCATAGTTTAATCCCTGATAAGCAACTTGCATAATATTTCCCATTTTGTACAAACTATTGTTGAACTTCCGTTACATATTCATATTCACTCGTCTGTTCAGCAGCATGATCGAGATAACGAAATAGGGCATACAGCTGAGATTGAACGATTTGGTAATCATGCTCAAACCGATATGCGTGTAAAAAATGCTCAATTTTCTTCGAAAGAATGTGATCTTTCGTTCGTACCATCAAAACTAAAAGGCTGTCCCAATCCGATCGGTGTGTGTGAAACAACGCCTGATCATAATCCGCTATCCTCATATCATTCTCCTCCTTACTAAGGAGCTATTTGTATTTTGTACAGAATGGGCAGAAGCTCTCCTTACAATAAGTGGCGATATAGAAAAACCGCGTTTGTTGTTTTTTACCTGAATAATAATCAAAGGTGAGTTCATGAAAAAAATCATTTTGCTTTGGTGGATCTGTTTTCTGCTATATCCTTCATACGCATTCTCTGAACAGCTATATTCACCCGAAACAATGGAAAAAGATCTTCTGGAAATGGAAAAAAAGTATCAACTAAAAACGGTAACAATCGGTGAAACTGAAAAAGGAAAACCGATAAAGGCCGTTAAACTTGGTAGGGGCCAGAAGTCGATTTTAATGGTCGGTGCCCATCATGGACGGGAATGGCTTAGTACGATGATTCTGATGAAGATGCTACAAGATTATGCCTCCGCCTATCAAACATGTGAGCCAATCGGTGGAATCCCCTCGGATTTATTGGATGAGGTCAGCATCTGGTTCATCCCGATGTTAAATCCTGACGGGGTCAGGATCCAGCAGGGTGATTTCTCTCACTTAAATGTATGGGAGCGAGTGGCGGTCTGGAAAATGAACGACTATAGCACAGAGTGGTCCCGGTGGAAAGCCAATGCGAATGGCATCGATTTAAACAGGCAATATCCAAGTGGTTGGGATGACATAATCAATGAAGCGAAACAACCCACGTATCAGTTTTATAAAGGAAAACGTCCACTGATGGCATCGGAGGCAAAAGCACTTGTGTCCTTCACGAAGAAGCTCGACCCCCTTATTGCTGTTTCCTACCATACGTCTGGACGGGAAATATTTTGGCACTATCACAATAAACCTAAGAACATGGCAAGGGATTACGGCATAGCGAAGAAAACGGCAGAGCTAACCGGTTATGAACTGACCATCCCGGAAAAGGAAGCAATAGGCAGTGGATTTACGGATTGGTTCATTACCGAATTCGAGCGGCCGGCGCTGACCATTGAACTTAGTTATTTAGTGGAGGAAACGAATCCACCCTTGTCCGTATTTCCCGAAGAATGGGACCGGAACCGTCAAGTGGGGATGATGCTTGTCCAAGAAGCGAATCGATTGAATAACTATTGAGATGTTATACATAATAAGACTAATAAGTGAGAAATGTTGGGAGGTAAAGGGATGAAAAAACTTCTGATGCTGGTCATGGGGCTCATGATACTAACGCAAATGGCTCCAAGTGCACCAATTGCTGCAACCCCGGATTACGAGAAATACGGGAAGATTGCCATCACTGTCGTTCAGGCCGATTATCCTGGAGACGATGTGACCGACTATCAATATAAAGGCCGTAAAAATTTGGGCAATAAACAAGTGGAAGACGACTTTGTATTCGTAGTGGTGGAAAATGGCAAGGAATTCAACGTCATCGTTACCGTCCAGCATGATCTGGAGAATAAAAAGCTTTTGAGCTTGAAGGTCATGGAACAGAAAAGAAAATGAATGCAAAGGAATCAGCACCTTCTTTTTATCGAAGGTGCTTTTTTCTATGTCCGTAGTTGCATCTGCATCCATATCTAGATTGTTTTGGTTCTGACCTATGATACACTAGAATTAACATGGTTTTCCTGTGAATAGTTGCATGATCAGTGGAGGTGTATCTATGCCCAATCTTTCCAATGAGGAAGAGTTAACAGGTGGGAACGTTTCGAAAGTATATCGTTCAGGTGATACCGTCAGACGGGAAATGAAGCCAAATAGCCAAAGGATTCATGCGTTATTAAAGCACCTGGAGGGAAAAGGTTACGAATATGCCCCTAAATTCCTTGGTATCGATGATAAGGGCAGAGAAATTCTATCTTTCATTGAAGGAGAAGCGGGGAATTATCCTCTACAAACATACATGTGGTCAGAAGATGTCTTACGGGAAATCGCTAAGATGCTCCGTCTTTATCATGATGCTGTAAGCGACTTTTCATTGGATGATCATTGGCAAGCAATCGATAATACCCCACAGCAAGCGGAGGTGTTATGCCATAATGACTTTGCCATGTACAACATCATTTTTCAAAATGAACGACCGATTGGCATTATTGATTTTGATGTGGCTGGACCTGGTCCACGACTTTGGGACATCGCGTATACGCTTTACACTTGTGTTCCATTAAGCAGATTGTATCTTACTGAGACGGGTGAGACGGTCCATTATCATTCAGTTCACGATGCTTCCCGCATAAAAAACAGGGTTAGATCATTTTTTGATGCTTACGGTGAAGGAATTGCGGAGAATTATATCGAGATGATCCTGTTACGTTTAGAAGGATTATGTAAGACAATCACAAGAAGAGCGAGTGAAGGTGATCTTGCCTTTCAAAAGATGGTGGAGCAAGGTCATCTTCAACATTACCGAAACGATATGACATTCATTTCTGAGCATAGGAAGGAATGGACATAAATGCTGATCCTCTAAAGGGACTTAAGGGAAGAAAGAAGGGAACTTCTAAATGTGGAAGTTCCCTTCATTTTGTTCGGAAATCCATTTTTCCATTGCATTTATAAGGAAGGAACAAGTATAGTTAATAACAGATTAAATACAGCAAGATTTTAGGGGAATTATAATGAGAAAGTTTAAAAAAGTATATGTCGAAATAACGAACATATGTAATCTGAAGTGTAATTTTTGTCCGAGTTCTAGCTTGCAAAGGACATTGAAATTTATGAATCCAGAAGGTTTTACGCACGTGATTGAAAAGATAAAACCACATACGGACCATATATATTTCCATCTAATGGGTGAACCATTTTTGAATAAAGATTTGGGCACGTTCCTGGATATTAGCGCCGAGAATGATTTGAAAGTGAATATTACGACAAACGGCACACTGATCCAAAAGGTGAAGGATAAGCTTCTGTCCAAAAAAGCGCTTCGTCAGGTGAATATTTCCCTTCATAGTTTTGAAGCGAATGATACGAGCAATAGCCTGGAAAGTTACGTAAGTAATATAACGGATTTCATTAATGAGGCAAATGCAACGAGTGAAGTGATCTGTGCCATACGACTATGGAATATGGATTCAGATGAACTTAAAGCGAGTAATGGGTTGAATGATGATATTCTTTCGATGTTGGAAGAGAAGCTTTCACTGGACATTCGTTTAAGTGAAGCCCTTCAGGAAAAGAATAATATCAAACTGAAGGATCGGGTTTATATCAATATGGCGGAAAAATTCGAGTGGCCGGAACTTGACCGCGATATCATTGATGAAAATATTTTCTGCTATGCATTGAGAGATCAACTAGGAATCTTGGTGGATGGTACGGTGGTTCCTTGTTGCTTGGATAGTGAAGGAAAGATACCACTTGGGAATATATTCGATTCATCCCTAGAAGAAATCCTGGATGGCGAACGGGCGAAGAATATGTATGATGGCTTCTCGAGAAGATGCGCCGTTGAAGAACTCTGTAAACGATGTGGCTACGCAAAGCGCCACAAAAAATAAAAGATGGATGTAACCCACGGAGATACTCTTCGTGGGTTTTTTCGAATTCATTCTGAATATTTTATTAAAATATTCAGAATATTATTGATTTATGGAAAGGTGGGTGTTAGAATGTTCTCTATTATCGGTGAAGTTATAACTTCAAATATATTTAAAAAAAGTATACGATTCATTTTTGTTACTGAAGGGAAGGATTTTATGGATGTTCAGCAAAAAGCAAAAGAGATATTCCCGGCATTAACGACTGGGCAAAAAAAAGTGGCCAAATACTTGTTGACTCATGCCCATACATTTGCCGTCAGTCCAGCTCAAGCGTTAGGGAAAGAAATTGGCGTGAGTGAGACCACGATCATTCGCTTTTGTTATTCTCTAGGGCTAAGTGGTTTTGCTGAACTTCAAAAACTGATTCGCAATCAGCTGATTTTCGAGAGCAGTAGCTTGAATGAATACCATACTTCTAAACTCGAAGTCGCAAACGAGCCAAACTTCATGGCACAAGTGATGGAACAAGATATCGAGAGCATCAAAAAGACCATACATAATCTATCAAATGAGGATTTTACAAAAGCGGTGGACAAAATTACGTCAGCCGATAGTATTTTAATCTCCGGACATCGTTTATCCTTTTCGGCCGCACATTGGCTGACGTTCACACTAAGGCTTGTGAAGGAGGATGTTCATTTATACCGGCCGGATACAGACGATATCTTTTTACAATTGGATAAAATGACGGAACGTTCCGTTTTCATAGCGATATCCTTTCACCGTTATGTGAAAGAAACGGTGAAAATTACGGAGATGGCTAAACAGGCTGGGGCCTTTGTGATCGGGATTACCGACTCCGAACTTGCCCCTCTTGCAGATTTCGCGGATGTCTTATTACCGGTATCAACGCCGAAGACTTCGACCATCGATACAGCACCTGTTTTATTTTCCTTATTGAATAGTTTAGTAGCGGGTGTCTCAATAAAAGACGAACAAGGATTCAAAGATAGAAAGTGTAAATACGACACATTTAAACAGGATGATTTTTTCTTCTGAAGGGGAGTTGGAAATGGATATAACACAATCACTTGTAAAGTTAAGACCACGGATCATCGAGATATTTGACCATCTGCACGCTCATCCAGAAACGAGTTGGAATGAAGTGAAGACAACAGACTTCATTGCGGACATTTTAACGGAAAACCAATGTACCGTGACAAGATTTGCCGACTGTACCGGCGTGATTGGTGAGATGGGGGAAGGCCGGTTCACGGTGGGCCTACGATCGGATATCGATGCATTATGGCAAGAAGTGAATGACACATTCCAGGCCAACCATTCATGTGGCCACGATGGGCATATGACTCTGGCTCTTGGCGTTTTCCTTGTATTGAAGGAAATGAACTTTCAACCAAAAGGGAAACTCAAATTCCTTTTTCAGCCTGCAGAAGAAAAAGGAACGGGTGCCTTGAAGATGATTGAGGAAAAAGTCGTCGATGATATAGATTTTCTGTATGGCGTGCATGTAAGGCCTGCGGAGGAAGTGAGCGATGGCCAGGCGGCACCAGCCATCGTTCATGGTTCAGCACAGTTCATAAAGGGCGAAATCCTAGGAACGGATGCACATGGTGCAAGGCCCCATCAAGGTCAAAATGCAATCGAGATCGGGGCCTCTTTCATCACATTGTTGAACAGCATCCATCTTAATCCTTCCATCCCTTATTCCGTGAAAATGACGCAGTTTTCTGCAGGCGGGGAAAGTTCGAATATCATTCCAGGGAAGGCTACTTTTTCGCTGGACTTGCGCGCCCAGGATAATGATGTCATGAAGGAATTGACCATGAAGGTGAAGAAAATCGCACAAGCTCTGGCCATTGCCAATGGCGTTGAAATTACCCTTGAACCAAGTGCATATGTAGCCGCTGCACATGTTGACGAACAAGCCCAAGCCATCATGGCAGAAGCCATAACAGATACACTCGGTAAAGAAAATTTGGTGCCTCCCGTCATTACGACTGGTGGAGAGGATTTTCATTTTTATACGTTGAAGAAACCGACCATTAAAGCGACGATGCTTGGATTGGGTTGTGGCTTAACGCCAGGCCTGCATCATCCACTTATGACCTTTAATAAAGAAGCGCTGCTTTCGGGGATCGAGATTCTGACGAAAGCCATCCTTCTTACTTTCGATAAATATGGAGAAGGGGATCGCCATGACTCATGAATTACACATCAAATCATTATCGACATTAGAAGAGTTACAAGAGGTGCAACAATTGGAGACGCTTGTATGGGGGATGAATTCCATACCAACCCACCAGACGCTGACGGCAGTTAAAAACGGGGGGCTTGTCATAGGCGGTTACCTCGATGAGCAGTTAGTGGGCTTTCAATACAGCTTCCCTGGTTTTAAGGATGGAAAGGTCTTTCTTTGCTCACACTTGTTGGCGATCCATCCGGAACATCAAAAGAAGGGGTACGGAAGATTGCTTAAATTGGCACAAAAAGAAGAAGCACTGAAAAAGGGCTACGACTTGATTTGCTGGACATACGATCCGTTGGAAAGCGTGAATGCGAATTTAAATATCGGAAAACTTAAAGCAGTTTGCCGTACCTATATGGAAGATTGTTACGGAAAGCTTGAAGGCTCACTTAATGAAGGGCTGTCGACGGACCGCTTCATGGTGGAATGGACGATCAATCAAGATTTGCAGTCGGATGCGAATCTCCCTAGTGAAGCGTCACAATTAGTGACGATAGAAAAGGATGAACAAGGTTTTCCAGTCATCACGGAATATAGGCTGGATACACAAGCAGACGTCATTGCCATTCCGATACCAACGGAGATACAAAAAATGAAGAAGGAAAATCTTTCGTTGGCGATTGATTGGCGTTCGAAAACAAGAGAGATATTCAAAAACCTCTTTGCCCAGGGATATGCTGTAGTGGGAATTGAACGGATCAAAGAGGACAACATACAACATTACATCTTACAAAAACAGAAATAAGTGGGGGAATTAAACATGAAAATAAAAGAAGTGCGTTTACGTCATCTGAATATGGATTTGATTGCTCCATTCACAACTAGCTTTGGTACATTCGTGGATAAAGAGTTTATTTTAGTAGAGGTGAAAAATGAAGCGGGATTATCAGGATGGGCTGAATCTGTAGCTTTTGCCGCGCCATGGTATAACGAAGAAACCATCAAAACGAACTGGACGATGCTGGAGGATTTCCTGATTCCGCTCGTGCTTGATAAAGAAATAGAGCACCCAGGTGAAGTAGCGGAACTGTTCGCTCATATTCGGAAAAATAATATGGCGAAATCGGCAATCGAAGGAGCTATTTGGGATCTGTACGCGAAAGAAAAGAACATTCCACTGAGCACGGCACTAGGTGGAGAGCTGGATAAAATCGATGTCGGCATCAGTATCGGTATCCAAAAAACCGTTCCAGATTTATTGAAAAAAATCGAGAATGGACTGAAAGATGGTTATAAACGAATCAAGATAAAGATTCAGCCGGGCTGGGACGTCGATGTTATCAGGGAAGTACGTAATCATTATCCGGATGTACCGATCATGGCGGATGCAAACTCGGCTTACCGTTTGAAGGATATCGAATTATTGAAACAGCTGGATCAATTCGATTTAATGATGATCGAGCAGCCTTTGTCATCGGATGATATTGTCGATCATGCGACATTGCAAGCGAGCATCACAACACCGATTTGCTTGGATGAAAGCATACATTCCGTCGAAGATGCCAGAAAGGCGCTGGATTTGGGAAGCTGTAAAATCATCAATATCAAGATTGGTAGAGTGGGTGGCTTAACGGAAGCTAAGAAAATTCATGATTTATGTAAAGAGCGAAACGTGCCAGTATGGTGCGGTGGCATGTTGGAATCTGGGGTCGGTCGTGCACATAATATCGCATTGACCACACTTGATAATTTTACATTGCCTGGCGATACGGCCGCTTCTGCGAATTATTGGCATAAAGACATCATTAAGCCGGAAGTGACGGTGGAAGATGGGGTCATCACCGTGCCAAAGACGGCAGGTATTGGATACGAAGTAGATACGACCATTGTCGATGAATTTACCTCCTATAGTAAACGATACAAAAATTGAGCAGGTTGAGTCCGCCAAGCTTTGGTATTTTCTTACTGAAGATTGGCGGAGCTTTAAACGTGAGGTAGCCAAAAGCTACCCATGCACAAAATTGTCAGAATTATCTTTAAAATGGGGTGGATTTCCATGAAGAACAGTATCAATCTAGCAGGTGCATATATCGGAATCATCATAGGGGCAGGTTTTGCTTCAGGACAAGAAGTATTGCAGTTTTTCACGAGCTTTGGAATCTACAGTGTATTGGGAATTGTCGTGGCGACTGCATTATTCGCTTTCCTTGGAATGCAAGTTACGGAGTTAGGGAGCTCGCTTCAAACACGCTCACATAAAAGCATAATCGATCACCTTTGTGGTCGTCATCTAGGCAGGGTTGTCGATGTGATCATTACCTTTTTCTTATTCGGCGTAACGGTGATCATGATTGCAGGTTCCGGATCCATTTTCGAAGAACAATTTGGCATTCCAAGTATCGTGGGTGCCGCGATCATGACGATCCTCACCATTGGAACGCTTTTGCTTAAAGTCGATAAAATCATGTCGATCATTAGTGCCGTAACGCCATTCTTATTCATCATCATGATTGTCATTGCGGGTTATTCATTCTTTACATCAAATCTTAGCTTCAGTGAAATCATTGCCTCATCCAGTAAAGAAACGGCCGCAACGGGAAATTGGCTAATGGGTTCATTGCTATATGTTTCTTATAATATGACGGCTGGAATCGCGATGCTGGCCGTAATGGGAGGTACAATGAAAAGCAAGAAAGAAGCAGGAATGGGAGGCATTTTAGGCGGGATAGGTTTAGGGGTTTTATTACTTCTAATCAATATGGGGATGATGTCCGACCTTAAATCGATTGAGGGAGTAAGCATGCCCACTCTTTATTTAGCAAATGAAATCTCGCCTTGGTTGGGAAATATTCTGTCCGTAGTGCTGTTAGGCATGATTTATAATACGTCAGTTGGTATGCTGTACGCATTTACTGCTAGACTTGTACCTTCCGAAACAAAGAATTTTAAAATCTCGGTCATCGTCGTAGGGATGTTAGCTTTCCTTGCCAGCTTTGTTGGCTTCATTAAATTGGTTGGTACGGTATATCCTCTTACAGGATATTTAGGTTTTGTCATCATTGCAGCTCTTATCATTTCGTGGGTTCGCTCAAAAACGAAAAAACGGGCATTACATGCAGAAATAGCCAAGTAATAGTAAGAAAGAGTGCCTGTTCTACTGATTCCTGACATCTTCCCTTTTGGAGGATGTCTTTTTTCTATGTACGATTGCCCTTTAAGAAGGAACAAAGCATTTTTCCGCCCTTTTTTCATACATTAGACTAAAGACAAAAGACTAGGGGGATATAAGATGAATGGATCGGAGCAGAAGGCTCTGGAATATGCCATCAGTGAAATCACAGAAATAGCCACTGGATTCGGATTGGATTTTTACCCGATGCGTTATGAAATTTGTCCATCGGAAATCATTTATACATTTGGTGCGTATGGAATGCCGACCCGCTTTTCACATTGGAGCTTCGGGAAACAATTTCATAAAATGAAGCTGCAATATGATTTCGGATTAAGCAAAATCTATGAATTGGTCATTAACTCTGACCCATGTTATGCGTTCTTGCTGGATTCCAATTCACTTGTGCAAAACAAATTGATTGTGGCGCATGTTTTGGCGCATTGTGATTTCTTCAAGAATAATGTCCGTTTCCGGAACACCAAGAGGGATATGGTAGAAAGCATGTCGGCCACGGCAGAAAGAATCCGGGAATACGAAGTGTTGCATGGCAAGCGGGAAGTGGAAACATTCCTTGATGCCCTTCTTGCCATCGAGGAACATATCGACCCATCACTGATGAGGCCGAAGCTTGCCTGGACGATGGAGGATGAGGAAGAGGAGGAGGAAATCAAGCCGGCAGCGACGGAGTATGATGATTTATGGAATCTCGAAGACAGAGATGTGAAGAAGCATCCGACCGCTAAAAGGCGTAAGAAGTTCCCGCCACGTCCTGAAAAAGATATCATGCTATTCATTGAACAATACAGCAGGGATTTAACCGATTGGCAAAGAGATATCATGACCATGATCCGAGAGGAAATGCTCTATTTCTGGCCGCAGCTCGAAACGAAAATCATGAACGAAGGCTGGGCATCGTACTGGCATCAGCGCATCATGCGTGAACTGGATTTGACCTCTGGCGAATCGATTGAATTTGCGAAACTGAATGCCGGAGTCGTGCAGCCATCACGAACGAGCATCAATCCTTATTATCTAGGGCTGAAGGTGTTTGAAGATATCGAAGAACGCTATGATAACCCGACAGAGGAAATGCTCAAGCTCGGCATCAAGCCAGGAACCGGCCGGGAAAAGATGTTTGAAGTCAGGGAAATCGAATCGGATATCTCCTTCATCCGCAACTATTTGACCAAAGATCTTGTCATGCGTGAGGATATGTACTTATTTCAGAAGCAAGGCAAAGACTACAAAATCGTTGATAAGGCATGGGAACAGGTGCGCGATCAGCTCGTCAGCATGCGGGTGAATGGCGGCTTTCCGTATATCACGGTCAATGACGGCGACTATATGCGAAATGGCGAGCTGTATTTGAAACATTGGTACGAGGACATTGAACTAGACCTGAAATACCTTGAAAAAGTCATGCCCTATATCCACCAGCTCTGGGGACGTCCCGTGCACATGGAATCGGTCATGGAGGGGAAAGAAGTCATGTTTTCCTACGACGGAAAAGGGATTCACCGCAAGTATTTATAAGGAATGGAGGCTGCCGGGAGATCGGCAGTTTTTTTTCATGAAGGCAATTCGAGAAGTACTCTGATAAAATCTCTCCAAGCCAAAACCCTTGCAACGGTCAAACCTATCGTGATAACATAAGCATTATATTATATAAGCATTTAATTATGTATAGTGGGAGGACACTAGATGAACCAAATCGAGGAGATGTCTCGTCTGTTAAAAGCCGTGAGTGACCCGAACCGGTTAAAGTTGCTGGCATGTCTGAAACAAGGTGAAGTTTGTGTATGTGATTTTGTGAATATCCTGCAGATTTCCCAGCCAGCAGTCAGTCAACAAGTGAAAAAATTAAAAGACGCAGGAATCATTTTAGAAAGAAAAAAGGGAACATGGAAACATTTCCGATTGAATGATGTTCAACAGCCCTATATTCAAGCCATCATCGATTCTTTAGAACCTGTCCAGGCTCCATGTTGTTCAACGGAATGCTAATTCTTCATCATGTTAGGGGAGAAAAGGATGGAAAATAAAAGTGTAACAAAGCGATTATCCTTCTTGGATCGCTATCTTACTCTATGGATATTTGTGGCGATGTTCGTCGGAGTCATGATTGCAGTATGGGTACCCGATTTCAAAAGTGTATTAGATACCTTTTCGGTAGGAACTACTTCTATACCAATCGCAATTGGGTTAATCGTCATGATGTATCCACCGCTTGCAAAAGTGAAGTACGAAGAAATGTGGCGCGTGTTCAAGGATTGGAAAGTGCTTCTGCTCTCCTTGTTTCAAAACTGGCTGTTAGGGCCGGTCTTGATGTTTTTCCTTGCGATTCTCTTTTTACGCGATTATCCAGAGTACATGGCCGGATTGATCATGATTGGCCTGGCCCGTTGCATTGCGATGGTCATTGTCTGGAATGATCTGGCGCGGGGAGATAGGGAGTATGTCGCGGGACTCGTGGCGTTCAACTCGATATTCCAAATCCTATTCTATTCCGTATTCTCCTACTTTTTCTTGAATGTGTTACCTGGCGTATTCGGCATGGAGAACCTATCTGTCGTGATATCGATGTGGGAAATCACGAAAAGCGTCATGATATATCTTGGCATTCCATTCTTAGCAGGGATGTTGACCCGATTAATTGGCTTGAAAGTTAAGGGGAATGAGTGGTATGAAAATAAGTTCCTACCCAAGATCTCCCCATTAACATTGTTTGCTTTATTGTTTACGATCGTCATGATGTTCTCTTTAAAAGGGGACACCATCATTGCCTTGCCGCTTGATGCAGTGCGGATTGCGATACCGCTTTTCATCTACTTCTTAATCATGTTTGTCGTAGCGTTTTTTGCATCAAGAAAGGCGGGAGCATCCTATCCGGTTACGGCTTCCCTTTCCTTTACGGCAGCAAGCAATAACTTTGAACTGGCGATTGCGGTGGCCGTTTCCGTATTCGGAATCAATAGCGGCGCGGCGTTTGCGGCGGTCATTGGACCACTCGTGGAAGTGCCGGTACTGATCGCTCTCGTCCATGTCGCTCTACGTTGGGAAAAGAAATATTTCCGGACAATTAAATTATAACTGCTTGTTTTCAATACAGGAGGAAACCTTCATGACACATAGAAAAACCATCTACTTCTTATGCACAGGCAATTCATGCCGCAGCCAAATGGCGGAAGGCTGGGCGAAAAAGTTCTTACCGGATTGGACTGTGAAAAGTGCAGGCCTGGAAGCTCACGGATTGAATCCCAATGCTGTTAAGGCGATGAGGGCAGTAAACATTGATATTTCCAATCATACATCGGATGTGATTGATAGGGAAACCTTGAATCATGCAGATTTAGTGGTTACATTGTGTGGGCATGCAGACGAGCATTGCCCAATCACGCCTCCACAAGTAAAGCGAGTCCACTGGGGTTTTGATGATCCAGCCAAAGCGGAAGGAACCGATGAGGAAAAGTGGTCCTTCTTCCAACGCGTGCGTGATGAAATTGGCGAACGGATCGAAGAATTCGCTGAAATGGGAGAATGAGCCCGCAAATAGCCAAGGCAAATTACTTGGCTATTGATTTATCCATAATAGAGGCATCTGCTTATTTATATAAAAGGAGTGACTTCAATGAAAGAAATACAGATTTTTGACCCTGCCATGTGTTGCCCTACAGGTGTATGCGGTCCTTCCATCGACCCTGAGCTATTAAGGATGTCTTTTGTGACAAGTAATCTGAAGAAAAAGGATTATCCGATCGAACGATATAATTTAACCAATGATACCGAACAGTTCATGCAACATGAACAAGTGAGTGCGTTATTGAACGAAAAGGGTCCGGATGTCTTACCGATTGTTTTCGTTGATGGAAACGTGGTACGAACAGGGAGCTATCCAAGTAATGAGGAGTTGGGAAGGTGGACGGGGTTCTCTGTTGAGGAACTGATCCAAAAGCCGAAAGTGCGATTGTCACTGAAGACGCAAAAAGATGGGGAGAGCTGACATGAAGTTATTCACTGATGAATTCTTCCCACAAACGCGATTTATATTTTTCACAGGCAAAGGTGGAGTGGGGAAAACATCCGTGGCAAGTTCGCTTTCCCTTTCTTTATCGAAGCAAGGACAAAAAGTTCTGTTGATCAGTACAGATCCCGCTTCGAACTTACAAGATGTATTCGGGCAACCGTTAACCAATCATCCCCAATTGATCAAGGGCACATCGAACCTGTATGCCCTGAACTTGGACCCTGTCCAAGCGGCAACCGAATACAAGGAACGGATGGTTGCCCCGTATAGAGGAAAGTTACCAGATGCGGTGCTTGCCACGATGGAAGAGCAAATGTCAGGGGCTTGCACCGTAGAAATTGCGGCATTCAACCAATTCTCGACCCTTTTGACGGATTCAACAATTACGGAGGAATATGACCGGATTGTATTTGATACCGCACCAACTGGTCATACGCTGAGGTTATTGCAACTACCAACTGCATGGTCCGGTTTTTTAGATGTAAATACAAACGGGGCATCTTGCCTGGGTCCGTTAGCGGGATTGGAAAGTCAGAAGCAGATGTATCAGAAGGCCGTCAAGGTGTTGGCGGACAAAGGGCAGACTACACTAGTCCTTGTGAGCCGACCTGAAGAGGGACCATTGAGGGAAGCGGCACGTGCGTCGGATGAGTTGAAGGAAATCGGGATTGCCAATCAACTCTTGATCGTGAACGGTGTCTTCGAACAGACGGATCGAGGTGATCGTTATGCAAATGCCTTGCATGACCGACAACAGCGGGCATTGGAAGACATTCCGAATCCATTGAAAAAACATCCGACTTTTTATTTGCCTCTTGTTTCATTTGCCATCACAGGAATCAATCACATGGAGAAATGGTTCACTCAAACATATGGGGAGTCTGAAAACTTATTAGATGAAATAGAAACGATCTCTCATCACTCTATTAAAGATTTGGTGGATTATTATGAATCAAACTCCCATCGGGTCATCCTTACGATGGGAAAAGGCGGGGTAGGAAAAACGACAGTAGCGTCACTTGTCGCCTTGGGACTCGCCGAAAAAGGGAAAAAGGTCCACTTAACGACCACGGATCCAGCCGCTCACATTGCTTGGACTTTTGATGATAACACCTTATATGACAATCTAACGATAAGCAGCATCGATCCGAAGAAAGTCGTGGAAGAGTATAAAGATGAAGTGCTTTCCAAAGCAAGTGAAACGATGGATGAAGAAGGCTTGGCCTTCATAAAAGAAGACTTGGAATCTCCTTGTACCGAGGAAATCGCCGTTTTCCGGGCACTCGCCAATGTTGTGGCGCAGTCCAAAGATAGCATGGTCGTAATTGATACGGCACCAACAGGTCATACCCTTCTATTATTGGATGCATCTGAAGCCTATCATAAAGAAATTTCCCGTTCTTCTGGTGATATACCAGAGCCGGTACGCGATTTGTTGCCAAAATTAAGAGACGGGTCCTATACGAGCATCATCATTACGACACTTCCTGAGATGACACCTGTTTTGGAAGCAAAACGATTGGCAGCAGATTTGAAACGGGCGAATATATCCATCCATTGGTGGCTCATCAACCAAAGTTTTTTCGTCACGGATACAATGGAACCGATGCTTACCAGGAAAGCAAAGGGAGAGAAGAAATGGATTGAGAAAGTGAAAGAGCTATCCGGCAACCAAACTGTCATTCTCCCTTGGAGCCGGGAAGAGCCAAAGGGAATCAAGCAATTGCATCAAATTCTGGACATGTAAAAATGACATGCGAAACCTATTGGAGGAATAGAACATGAAAATGACCAATCAAGCAAAAGAGTATTTACAAGAAGCGATGAAGGCAAATGACGTATCCACTCTACGATTTTATGGAATTGCAGGGTGTTGCGGAATGAACCTTGGCGTTGCCTTACAAGAAGCAGAAACAAATGATATGGTGGTAGAAGTGAATGGGGTGAACATTGCCATTCAATCTGAGATGAAGGAACAGTTATCAGATGTAACCATAGATGTAGAAGAGGAAAATGGTGAAATGGGCATAGTGCTTACAGGATATAATGAAAACTCTTGCTGCTAAATATGAATAGGAAGGATATGGAGAGAATGAGTGAAATGAAAAAAGATGAAATTCGTGAAAGCGTACGAAGCAATTATAAAAAAATCGCCCTTAAAGTCGTGAACTCTGACAGCTGTTGTGCGCCAAGCTGCTGTACACCCGAAGAAAACCAAAATATTTCCGTCGAAGAGATTTCTAAAAAGATGGGATATACCACAGCAGAGCTTCAAAATATCCCGAATGGCGCAAACATGGGATTAGGCTGTGGAAACCCTCAGGCGATCGCGGACTTAAAAGAGGGGGAGACCGTCCTTGACCTTGGGAGCGGGGGAGGGTTCGATGCTTTCTTGGCTTCTCCTAAAGTGGGGGAAAAAGGAAAAGTCATAGGCGTTGACATGACACCTGAAATGATTAGCAAAGCTCGGAGCAATGCCGAAAAAAATCAATTCGTAAATGTCGAATTTCGTTTAGGGGAAATCGAACATCTGCCTATTGCCGATCAATTCGTTGATGTAATCATGTCGAATTGCGTCATCAACCTATCCCCGGATAAAAGAAGAGTCTTTCAGGAAGCGTATCGTGTTCTGAAAAAGGGCGGGAGATTAGCGATTTCCGATATCGTGTTGACTACGAATCTGCCTGAAGCATTGCAAACGGATATGAACCTCTACTCCGGATGCATCGCCGGGGCATCTTCAATTGAAGAATTGTCCGAGACGATGAAACAAGCTGGATTTAAGAACATCTCCATTATCCCTAAAGATGAATCCAAAGAATTCATCAAGGAATGGGCACCGGAACATAAGGTAGAAGAATATATTGTCTCAGCAATTATCCAGGCGGAGAAGTAGAGTGGCTGAATACTAGAAGTTAGTTATATGTAAGCAGTTAAGAAGAACATGACCAACTGCATATAGTCTATTATTGTCGAGGAAGGAACTGATATGCAGTTCCTTGGGCATGAGTTCGGTATTGTACCGGGCTCATGCCTTTTATTTTTCCCGGTTCGTTCAAGAAATGGTATTCTATCTATTTGAATCTCTAATATCCGTAACCTCATCGCATTTGTAGCAATCTAGCCCACAGACTTCAATGAAGATACTTGGTTTTTTTGAACGTGTTTCTACTATTATATGGTAATTGATTTCACCCATTCATCAGATTCGAAAAACGCCCCACTGAATGAATTTCAATCATCGGAGCGTCTTATCCATAGGTATATAGATTTTAACATGAACCATGATCGGTACTTTACTACATGGCTCTTTTGATGCTAGGCAATTTCTTTTTTCCTTGCCAACGATAATACATTTTCATCAAAGGCATAATTAAAATAAAAATGAACAGGAGCCTGAACGTTTGGAACATTGAAACAAGCGAGACATCTGCATGCACTGCATTCGCTAATAACACCATTTGATCTAAGCCCCCTGGGGCGGTGCTTAGGAAACTTGTAGCGAAGGTTGTATCCAATGCAAAGGACATGAAGAAGCTTGATCCTAATGTTAGCGCAATCAGTGCGAAGGCACTGAAAATGCCCCCTACAAGTATGCGTACCGGCAGTTTGATCATATGCGGCTTGAGCATGAGTCCGATATGGGCACCGATTAGTAACTGAGCAACATCCATGATTATACCAGGTATTTGAGGCATTGCCAGTGGTGTTGTGAGTTGCAATGTAATGAATAAAAGAATGGGTGTAATGAAAAATGCGACCGGCAAATGGATGCGTTTCATTAAATGAGAGCAACCCCAAGCAAGTGCAATTAGTAGTACTAAACTGATTGTTAGCTTAGCGTCAGTTGGTGGCTTGCTCATTACTTGGCCAGCGACGATAAATGGTACGAAAACAACGACCAGTAAAAGTCGAATTACTTGAAAATAAGAAATAACGCCGATTTCTTTAACTTTTTCTTCCTCGGCAAAGACGACAATTTGTCCTAAACCGCCTGGGATGGCGCCTAATATGGCAGCTTTCACCGGGATTTTTGTCCATTTGCTCGTTAAGTAGGCGATGCCGATTGAACCGCCGATCAAAATGACGTTTAGGGTTATCATGTAAAGTAAAATGGAGCTCATCATGCCGAATAAATCGGTGTTGAATTGTACACCAATCGCGGTCCCGACCATGACGACACCTAAATCACGCATTTGGCTGGACCATCTAAGCGGTCCTTTATAAACAAATTGAGCTAACATGACGACAACAATTGGGCCAAGCATCCAGGGAATAGGGATGTGCAGCAAGCTAAAAATATAACCGCCAATGAAAGATAAGATTAACACTTTTAACATTGCCTTCAATAGAGACACCCCTTCCTATATAATATTCATCGCATAAGAACCACCAGCATCCTTCATCATGAATGGCTGGTGGTCAATTTATTATGAATTCGCTAATTCCTTAACTTGTGCTTCACGATCTACGTCATCGCGGCGACGGTCGCCCCAGTAGGCAGATCCGTTTTTCAAGTATTCTTCATACGTCCATTTCACTGGCTCCCAGTCTGGCTCGAAGATTAAATAGCTGTTTGTAAAGATCTCAAGACGTAAGCCACTTCCTGGATCTTTTACGTAAATGTACATGGCTTGAGAAATACCGTGTTTACCAGGGCCTACGAATTGTACATCAGCTTCGCATAAAATATCAGCAGCACGTAGTAAGTCTTGGGAGTTGTCTAACCAATAAGCGATATGATGCATTTCGTTTGGTTCTTTTGAACGGGATGTAGACATGATTGCCACGTCATGAACTAAGTTTGTTACGGATAACCAGCTTGCGACTTGTACATCGTCTGGATTTACGAAATATTCACGTAGCTTGAAGCCTAATGCTTGTTGTAAGTAATTTACGATCACAGCGTTATCTTGTGAAGTTTGTAAGTTAACATGGTCGATGCGACGTGGTGATACACCTTTGGCCCAAGATTTATACGTTTGGTTTTTAAGCACTGATTTACGAGATTCATCAGCAGGTGTTTTTTCCATATCGTAATACAGTTCAAAGCGGTGACCACTTGGTAATTCGAAGCGGACTGCTTCCCCTTGGGCTACTTCTTCGCCTGCTTCTATCCAACGTACTTCTGTACCAGCATCTTCTAATAATTTAGCGAAAGTTGCTACGTCCTCACGACGTTTTGTACGCCAGCCAATGTGATCGATGTAAGAAGTTTCACCAGCTGTAATGGATAATGTATGGTGTTCGAAATCGCCCCAAGCGCGCAAGTAATGTACACCATCTATCACTTCGGTTTCTTCTAACCCGATTGTGTCGCGGAAGAACCATAAAGATTTTTCAAGATCTGCTGATACTAAAGCTACGTGTCCTAATTTTGCAATTTCCGGTGCGTAAAGAAATTTTTCCATTTATATTCACCTCATAGTCATGTTTTTTTAATAAGAGGACAAGGAAAATATGATTTCAATCTTTATCCATCATACTTTCCGATGCTGAAATTACCCTTGAATGTTTGTTTGAACGCCGAATAAATTTCTACCGTATCCTAATATGCCGTCTTCATATAAAGAAGTAATGTGTGTGGCGATTGCCATCAGGTCACGAGTGTGCATTTCTACCGGATGACCTTTTAATAATGCGTGCCCACCTAAAGTCAGTAGGGCCTTAACACCGATTTGTGTACACTTATCGATGATTTTTGCACGAATCGCTTTATATTTTGCTCCTTCGTATGGACCACCTTTATCTTCTTCCATCATCCGGATGTATTCGTTCAATAAGCTTTTTGCAGAAATCATTTCTAGCTTTAACTCCGAAAGCACGCGTTGGCTTGTGGGAGAATCCTTTTCGTTTATGCCAGAGAAGCGGACGCGGCCGGCTGTATGCTTTTCGAACTCGTCAACTACACGTTCTGCACCACCAACAGCCATTGCGGCGAACCCTACATAGAAGCCAGGATAGAATGGTGTATTGTAATATAAATAGTCTTGATCGAAATCTTCATATGGCGGTTGGCTCTTTTCGATTATTTTGCTGAAGCGTAAAATGGCATCAGGCTTAACGAAAACATTATCAATGATCAATGTATTACTGCCTGATCCACGAAGACCAAGGGAATCCCAAGTTTTTACCACTTCCAAGTCAGAAACCTTCAATAAAATGCCGACACGTTCGGGCTTGTCATTGTCTTCGAATTTCATCATGGCGCCAACGCCAACCCAATCACAGTAATTGATACCGCTTACAAAATTGTACTTTCCGGAAACGACATAGCCATCTTCAACTGGTTCCACTTTACCGATGGGAGCAAATACGTCAGCTACAAAGCCACCTTGGTTAATGACTTCATCACGAATGTGCTTAGGATAGTAGCAAACCCAAGAGTTATGCACGGAGAAGAAGTAGGTTAACCATGAAGCTGATAAGTTATGGTAACCAACTGTGCTTACCATATCAACGAATGTATGCCAATCGAGTTGTGGATAACCAAACTCTTTCGGTAAAATCAAACGGTGAATGCCTTCCTCACGAATAATTTCCGCGATGCGTGGGGACACGGTCGAATTTCGATCAGCTTCGATTGCTTCTAACTCTGCGGCTTCACCGATGCGCTTTGCCTTTTGCATAATTTCTTCATACAGCCCTTTACTTTCAACTACTGTTACCATTTGATCATTCCTTTCAAAAATAGTTTATTGTGCTGTAACGGCTTGATCTTTTTCCACTGCCAAAAAGTCAATGACAAGTTTGTTCACGATTTCCGGTTGGTCCGTTTGAGCTTGATGACCGCAGTTTTCTATATATTCAAATGATATGTTCGGTAATAGTTTCTCGAGTTTATAACCTGTCTCCACTGGTGCAACGGCGTCTTGCTTACCCCAAATGAATAGGCCTGGAATTTTCAATTTTGGTAAGGTATCTTTCATGCAGTAACGATCCCAAAGCTTAGGCTCTTCGTTCATTCTCGCTAAGTAGGCATCGAACGCCTGATTGGATTCTTTAACGCCTGGGCGGGTTGCCGCTTGATGACGTAGTTGAATCAGTTCTTCAGGAATGACCGTGTCTTCGCTTGAATTACGGTACATGAATTTACGTAAGGATTCTTCTGTATAGTCATAACCAATCACTTCTAAGAATGACCGCAGCTTTCTCTCAGGTACTTCATGCATCGCTTGATAGATGGTATTACTACCGATGTAAACAATTTTATTTACTTTTTCTGGGTGGTCTATGGCATATTTAGCTGCAACGTAAGCACCTTGTGAATTGCCGACAAGTGATACTTCGTCGAGGCATAATGCTTCAATGAAATCATGTACATGATCCACTAGGCTTTGATGACCATTTACAGGCCATGCGTGAGGGCGGGCGTCGGTAAAGCCCATTGAAAGTTGGTCTACTGCATATGCTCGGAAGCCAGCTTTAGCTAATGCAGGTAACATAAAACGCCAACCTGCTGCGCCGCATGCTCCAGGTCCTGCACCGTGCAGTAAAATTACAGCTGGTCCTTCTGTTCCAGCCCAGGAATAATGTGTACGTACACCGTTTGCCAATATGTAACTATTATGAAACCCTTCAAGAATTGTCATCGCTTTGCCTCCTCATACTGATGTGCTTTTATTTTCTGTTTTGAGTATACCTGTTAATAATTTCAAACGTTATACTGATTTTTATTGAAAGAATAGTGTTAATCTTTAAAATTTATTGAAAAATCAATTTCGCTTTTGTAATATGAGGAATAGATAGTCAAAGGGGATGTGATTTTAATGAGCGAAATTGCATTTGATTCCAGCGAAACGAAAAATATTTTAATGTCGGCAAATGCCTTCCATACATTAAAGAACAGCTTGTTTAACAACATTGGTTCTCATAAAACAAAAGGCTTTTTATTTCGATTTGGGAAAGAGTTCGGGATGGAATCAGCAAGAAAGATGCTTCAAAATAAAGACTCGATAGATCCAGTCGGTAAGAGACATTCACGCTTAGGTCACGTGAAGGATGTAATTTTCATGGGGGAAATTGTGCGACATCCAGATGGCACGGTTGAATGCATCGATACGTGGGGACAATGGGTAGAATCATTCGAAGCCGCGTTACACCTAAAAAATTATGGTGTAGCAAACGAATGTGTTTGTCATATGTTATGTGGGTTTGCAAGTGGTGCATTGACCTATGAGTATGGTGAATCCATTATTGCCGTTGAGTACAAGTGCGTCGCAAAAGGTGATCCGTGCTGTGAGTTTAAAGTGCGCTTGGAGAGCGATTGGCTCGAAGATGAGGAAGAGCTTATCCACCTTTATCAAAACGACAACATTTTATCTGAACTTGAAATGACTTATGATGCACTTTTACACCATAAGCAAGTGCTCGAGAAAATTTCATTGTTTAATAGTCAGCTCACACAAAAAGTAACAGATAAACATTCGATGGATGAAATTGTTCAGGTTGCGTCCGAGCTGTTGAACATCTCGATTTTGATTGAGGATATCCATGGCAATGCGTTAAGCCATTTTGGTTTAACGGAAGAACAGCAACTAGCAATAAAAAAAGATAAGGTGAAATTATCGCATTTCGACGATACGCATAACGTTTCGCATTACAAAGGCGAAACATTCAGGAAGTTGACGGCACCTGTTCTTATTAACAAAAGGAATTATGCCACTTGTTCATTTTTCTACTTTGATGAAAAGGATATGGATGAAAACGACCACTTATTTTTAGAGCGGATTTCTACGGTCGTGGCCTTATGTATTTTATATGAGGAGGCGCAGTTTGAAGAGCAACAAAGGATGCGTAGCTCACTATTGGAGCGCTTAATTCATAATCGGAAAATTAAAGATATCGAATCTTACTATAAATTTTTACCATTTAAATTTCAGCCGCCGTTCTCTACAGGTATTATCAGTGTCAAAAAGAAAAAGAAAAATAAAGAAATCATCGACATTCATGACCAGTTGACACAGCTGTCCAAGTTGGCAAAAGAGTGGGATTTGCCTTGTATTTTTGCAGTGCTTGGTGAGGAAATTGCGCTCCTCAATTCGCTAAATAGTGATAAGCAAGGCTGGAATAAGAAAATCACGAAAATTTTTCAAAAGATGGAGAAGCAAAATGCCAATTATAAATATTCAATCGGGCTTAGCGGAACATTTAGTAACTTCAAAGATTTCGAGCGTTCGCTACAAGAGGCTCGTGTTGCACAGCGCTTTCCCAACGATAAGCTGCTAACGGATTACGAAGATTTAGGAATGCTTGGGGATATCGTAAAGAACATGAGCATGGAGCATCTTCACGAAATGGCGAAGAAGACGTTAAAAGACTTATACAATTTTGATGATCCCCGTAAAAAGGAATTATTGCATACGCTTTACGTCTATTTATTAAATAGTCAGCGCTTGAAGGAAACGATGGACGAGTTGACGTTATCTATCGGCGGTATCCAATATCGTATCAAGCAAATCGAAGAGCAACTACAAATTTCACTGAAAGACGCATCGACTGCAGCGTATACCTTATTAGTCATTCAGGTACTGATCTTGTCGGATAGCTTAAGCTTCGAGGAATTTGCAAGATAAGAGCGGAGTCTATCAACCATTAGGCTCGAGATGGATGGAAGAGTTACGTAAACCGCTTTTATAAACAAAACAGACTGAAGACAAACTCATTCTTTGAGTTTGTCTTCAGTCTGTTTACATGTGATGAACCCATGGTTGAGTATTATCGCCCTGGGGCGATGTCAAGGTTTATCTGCTCTTCTTCTGTAGCACGACGAGCATCTTCTTTTTCAGTTGCGGTGATTTTCAATTTACGTGTGGCTACTAACACGATGGCCGTAACAACATATAAACTAACGATGACCAACACACCTAAGTTGAAGCCTGACCGCACGTTATCGCCTGCTTGTGTAATCAAGTACCCGGTAATCCATGGCCCGATTACTCCAGCCATACTTGAAATGGATAATGAGACACCCGTTACGCTACCTACTAGATTTTTCGGAATGATCAATGTTTTAATCGCTGTATTTAACGGTAATAAGCAAGTGTTTATGATTAAGCCCATCCCTAGGAACAAACAGGCTAGAACCGGTGAAGCGACAATCGTGGTCATCGCATAAGAAGCAGCGCCGACCAGCAATACTGTAATTAATACACGATCATAAGATTTGATAAGGCTTTTATTTTTCTTGAATAAGTAGTCTGTGAATTTACCTATACAAATTGCGAACACTGTTCCTGAAATGCCCATTGCAGCGAAGATTAAGCCCATACGCTGTGGCTCAAGACCCACGATTTGTGTTAGGTAAGTTGGTGCCCATGTAAGGACCCAAGTTGTAATCCACATGGATACGAAACCTACAACTAAAATCGATAATACATAAGGGTTGATGAATACTTTAAAGATATGTTTGAACGGTACTTCTTTGTTGGACGCTAAACTTTTTACGTCTTCGATGAGGGGTTGCTTTGGCTCGTCTCTCATGAAGAAGAAGAGGATCGCCCATGCAAAGCTTGCTATCCCTAATAATGCGAAAGTGTGCTGCCAACCAAAATTCGTGATGCCTTTAACTAAAAGTGGTGCAGCCAAGTACGTTCCAACTGTTGTACCAGAAGTCATGATAGCTGCAGCGACACCACGTTGTGAGCTAGTGAACCATCGTGCTAAGTGCACGATGCACAGACCGAGCGTACCACCTTCGAAGAAACCTAAGACAACACGCAGTAAAATTAAGTGTGTTAAGGTTTCTACAAAATAAGCGCTTGCTAATGAAATGGTCCATCCAGTAGCAATCATCATTAATAAGTATTTTGTGTTGAAGCGATACGTTAAGGTACCTAAAACGATACTTCCGACAGCGTAAGCAGCGAAGAAACTACTTCCTACTAAACCGAACTGATCATAAGATAGATTCAGTTCAGTCATGATTGGTTCTGCGGCTAATCCTAAAACCGATTTATCCGTATAATTTAAAACAGATAGTAAGAATAGAAAAGCTAATACAACCCAACGCATGAAAATCCCCCTTGTATTACCGTATTTTCCCCATCCACAATTGTTTTTCAAAAAAGTATTGGTGGTCTGATACTTCTGTCTTTTTCTGAAAAGTAGTGATAGCGCTTTCAATTCGGTATTGGAATCATCAAACACCTCCATTATTGTAAGTAAAGGCACACATTTCACCATTATTTTCACTTTTCTCTACAAGAATAATAGTGAATGGTGGGAAAATTCGGAAATTTTTCTTCCATGAACAGAATTCTATTTGAAAAAAAAGAGATTTACAAGCAAAAAAATAAGGATACTAATTTGTGTTTTGAAAGAGAACAAAAATGAAAAAGAAAAATTTCCGATTTACAATGTGGAATTTATAATGGAAGGATATATGATACAGCTGATTTTTTGTAAAAATAATTCACAAAGAATTCAAATTTATTTTCATGTGCAATTTTATTGTTTTTATCTGAATTTTCAATAAAAAATACAATGATAATTTTAAATGGACTGATTTATGATTGAATTATTCAGTTACGAATGGAGGAATTAGGATGGATGATCGTTTATTTAGAGATGCAATGGGAAAGTTTGCGACAGGTGTAACCGTTCTTTTAACAGAAAACGAAGGTGAAACACATGGAATGACGGCAAATGGTTTCGTGTCAATATCATTGGATCCTAAGCTTGTCTTAATTTCCGTTGGACATAAAGCAAAATTCTTAGAGAAAGTTTCACAATCCAAAAAATACACAGTTAATATTTTAGCCGAAGACCAAGAGCATTATTCACGTCATTTCGCTGGGAGACCTGGTGATGCAGTAGAATTCGAAGCATTGGCTGAACAACCTGTATTAAGAGGGGCCATCGCCCAAATTGCATGTGAAGTCGTATCGGAACATGTAGAAGGTGACCATACATTATTCATTGGTAAAGTAATCGACTTACATCTTGAAGATAAAAATCCGTTATTGTTCTTCAGTGGTAAATATCATCAGTTGAATGCGGTAGAAACAGTCAATTCATAAAAGGAGAATGGTCTATGAATACACAAATAATGGCGGAAGTATTGCTTGAAGCGGAACGTACGAAACAGCCCATTGCACCATTAACTGAAACTTATGAAAAGATTACCCCTGCTGATGCCTATGCCGTGCAATTGGCGCAAATTCATCAAAAGACGGACAACGGGGCGTCTGTAAAAGGGCTGAAAATTGGGTTGACGAGTAAAGCGATGCAAGAAATGTTGAATGTCTATACACCGGATTACGGCTTCATTTTAGATACGATGGTTTACGACGAGGCTGATGGTTTAAGGACTGAGTCCTTCATTCAACCAAAGGTGGAATTTGAAATCGCATTTGTTTTCAATAAAGAGTTAAAAGGACCTGACGTGACGGTGCAGGATGTAATCGATGCCACGGCATATGTTGTGCCAGCAGTGGAAGTGATCGATAGCCGGATTGTGAATTGGGAAATAAAGTTCGAGGATACAGTGGCGGACAATGGCTCTTCGGCAGGTGCCATTTTAGGAGAAAAGCGGACCCTGCTTGAAGAGATTGAAGACATCACGAATATACCAATGACCGTGCATAAAAATGGTGAATTCTTAGATGAAGCAACGAGCGCGGCCGTGTTAGGCAACCCGCTCCAAGCGGTGGTCTGGTTAGCAAATGAAGTGAGTACATATGGGATCTCCATCGAGCCTGGCATGTTTGTTTTATCAGGAGCCCTATCAAAAGCCGTGACCTTTGAAACAGGCGATAAATTCGAAGTGGACTTCGGTCAGCTCGGAAAAGTAAGCGTTAACATTTCTAAGGAAGTGGTGAAAAAATGACGAAGCTTAAAGTGGGAATCATCGGGTCAGGAAATATAGGAACCGACTTAATGTACAAAATCGAGCGCAGCCCCGTATTGGAAATGAGTGTGATGGTAGGCATCGACCCGAATTCCGATGGTTTAAAACGTGCAAAGAAGCGCGGATATGAAATAATTTCAAATGGGATTGACGGACTCATGGAACGTGTTGATTTAGTGGATATCGTTTATGACGCGACAAGTGCGTATGCACATAAGCATAATAGCGATCGATTAACGGCTGCCAATAAAAAAGTAATTGATTTAACACCAGCTGCAATCGGACCATTTACAGTTCCACCAGTAAATTTAAAAGAGCATATCGATAAACCGAATGTGAATATGGTTACGTGTGGCGGTCAGGCGACAATTCCCATCATTCATGCCATAAATCGGATTGTGTCCGTAGAGTATGCTGAAATTGTCGCAACCATTTCAAGCCTTTCTGCCGGTCCTGGTACACGCGCAAATATCGATGAATTCACAAGTACAACTTCTAAAGCGATCGAAGTGGTAGGAGGTGCGAAAAAAGGGAAAGCCATTATCATTTTGAATCCTGCGGACCCACCAGTTATTATGCGTGATACCATCCATGCTTTGGTCGAAGAAGAAGGTCATGAAGAAGCGATCACCAAGTCGATTCACGACATGGTAGCGGAAGTGCAAGCTTACGTACCAGGTTATACATTAAAAGTGTCGCCGATTTTTGAAGGTAGGAAAGTATCCGTATTTGTCGAAGTGAATGGGGCAGCAGACTATCTACCGGCTTACGCTGGTAACTTGGATATTATGACGGCAGCTGCCGTGCAAGTCGGCAATGAAATGGCACGTCATTTACAAAGAGGGAAGGAGGAGGTCATCTCATGACATTAAATATTTTAGATGTATCGTTACGTGATGGAAGTCACTCCGTCCGCCATATGTTTACAGAGGAACAAGTACGTGCTGCAGCAAAAGGTTTAAATGCGGCGGGTGTTCGCTATTTTGAAGTATCACATGGAGATGGCTTGGGTGGTTCTTCCTTACAATATGGTTTGTCAGCAACCGATGAACTGAAACTGATTGAAGTGGCTGTATCAGAATGTACGACTTCAGAAGTCGCTGTATTATTGATTCCTGGAATCGGTACAAAACATGACTTGGAAAATGCAGCGAACTTAGGGGCGAAAATGGTTCGTGTAGCAACGCACGTAACAGAAGCCGATGTAGCAGCCCAACATATTGAATTAGCACGCAAACTCGACTTGAAAACAGCTGGATTCTTAATGATGAGCCATATGGCGCCTGTTGAAAAAATCGTGGAGCAGGCAAAATTATTTGAAAGTTACGGAGCAGAGATCGTATATGTAACAGATTCGGCTGGAGCCATGTTACCAAAAGATGTAACCGAGCGGATTACAGCGCTTAAACAAACTTTACAATGTGATATTGGTTTTCATGCCCATAACAATTTATCGATGGCCATGGCTAATACAGTTGCAGCGGTGGAGGCTGGAGCCACTTATATTGATGGAAGCATGCGTGCATTAGGTGCAGGGGCCGGTAATACACAAACAGAAGTAATGGTCGCTGTTTTAGAAAAACTAGGTTTTGAAACGGGCATCGATTTATATACATTAATGGACACGGCGAATGATGTAATTGCGCCCATCATGCAACAATCACAAGAAATAACTGGCGGTAGCTTAACCTTAGGGTATGCTGGCGTGTACTCAAGCTTCTTATTGCATGCACAAAAGGCTGCAAAACAATTTGGTGTCGACGAACGGGACCTTTTAATGAAAATCGGCCAAATGAAAGCGGTTGGTGGGCAAGAAGATTTAATTTATGAAGTGGCACAAAATCTAGCAAGATAAAGAAAAAGGAGAGAATCGCAATGAAGGTAATCTATGTGAATGCGAATAATTTACAAGAGATTAAGCAAACCGCTCCCCATGTAGCGATGGCCCTTGGTTATTTTGATGGTGTGCATTTAGGGCACCAAAAAGTTATTCGAACCGCTAAAGAAAAAGCAAAAGCACAAAACTTATCACTAGCGGTTCTCTCTTTTTTTCCGCATCCTAAAAGTGTGCTATTTTCGGATAAAGAAGTTTCCTATCTTGAGCCGCTAGAACAAAAGGTTGAGAAACTAGAAAGGCTTGAAGTGGATATTTTTTATATCGTGGAATTCACAAAGGAATTAGCTAAAGTAGAAGCGAACGATTTTTTAGATGATTATATTATTGGGTTGAATGCTAAGGAAATCATTTGCGGTTTCGATTACACATATGGGGCAAAAGCGAGTGGAACTGTTCATACCCTGGCAACTTATGCAGCAATCCAGCAAGTAGGCCTCTCAGTTGTCGAAGAGCTAAAGTGGAATGATCAAAAAATCAGTTCGACCTTGATTCGGAGGTATTTATCAGAACGAAAGCTTAGTGAATTACCGAGGCTATTGGGACGCTTTTATAAAACGAAATATTGTCAGAAAAATGGTCTACTACCTAATTATTCGTTACCGAATGTAGGTAGCTATAAAGTATTGATAGAAGATCAACATTCTATTATTGAGTGTGTTGCGACAGTGAAGTGCAAAAAATATATTCAGATTCATCATGAACTGTCGACTCTGCCGAATTTATTAACGATACAATGGGTTGATCAAGTTGATCGACTAGAAACAATACCTAGCTAGCTGAATACTCTTTGAATCATGTGGCAGAACCATTACTGAAATTGTTCTGCTTTTAGTTTTTTTGAATGCAGATCCCCTAAAAACACTTATTTCAAATCTCTCCTCATGGACGACTTTCTTCTATTATATATTAACTGCAAACGCTTCCGATTTTCCCATATGAACTTTCCCTTTCAAGAATTCAGCAGACTCTAACCATCTCGGAATAGGGGCTGGAAACTATTGAGATTGCTTAAACAAACGAATCAATTTTAGTCCGAACAATCGGGTTAAGGAATCAATATAAAGAGATAGTGTTGTTCATCATGTCATATAATCCATGTTTATGGTGATTCTAATGGGGTAAAAATATAAGAGAGACAGGATACTTACACATGTAGTAAGGGTGAGCAGAGTACATACATATATTTTAGGCTAGCATTCTGTTTCGACTTATTAAATAATCTATTAGGAGTGACTACAACTATGAAAAGCAAAAAATTAGCAATTGGTTTGGTTTCTTTGGCATCAGCTTTCGCATTATCCGCATGTAATGATGATAATGAGGAGAAAAGCACGGATCAAACACCGAAAACGGAACAAAGTACGGATACAGATACGACTAAAGAGGAAACGAATCATATGGACCATGCTAAAGATACTTCCAATGAGGCAGAGGTTCCTGATGGTTTGAAAGCTGCAGAGAATCCAAAGTATGAAGTGGGAAGTAAAGCAACGATTAAATCAGATCATATGGAAGGCATGGATGGAGCCGAAGCAACAATTGTCGGAGCCTATGATACGACAGCTTATTCCGTTACGTATACACCTACAACAGAGGATAAAAAAGTTGAAAATCATAAATGGGTGATCCATGAAGAAATCGAGGATGCTGGGGAAGTTCCGTTAGAACCAGGTACTGAAGTGACTCTTGATACCGATCATATGGAGGGTATGGAAGGCGCAAAAGGTGTCATTGAGGAAGCCGATACCACTACCGTTTATATGGTTGATTACAAACCTACCGATGGTGGGATTGAAGTGAAAAATCATCAATGGGTAACAGAAAGTGAACTATCATCTAAATAATGATGATGAGCTGTCAAAAGACCTTATCCCTTTATCGATAAGGTCTTTTTGGCATTGAGTTCATATAGTCATTCATGACCTCTAAAAAACATGTCCTGCTAATGGAGGACATGTTTTTTATTTTAGTTTGTACAAATTATTTTGCCTTAAGGAAACATTTTGTCGGAATTGCATAGATTATAAAAAAGGAGAGGATTCATATGAATTTTACGAACCGTACCCAAAAGAAAATCATTGGATATTCCACCTTGTTCAAGAAGTTGGGAATCATCAATGATAAGGAATATAAAAATATAATGAATACTGTTCAATCGAAGGATTAAGCTGTGGATACCTATAACCGCGGTTTTCAATAAAAGGTAAGACCCCATCTTTATTACTAAGTAAGGTGGGGGAGGCTGCGGTTACAAAAGAGATGCGATATGATAGAGTGACTATATTACATTTAATAGGTAAATATCCGTTTAGTGGTGGGAGGATGAGTTGAAAATGAAGCAGAACGTGTTTGTACATATGCCCTCTTTTATTCTATTAGTCTTCAGTTATTTACTTATTGCCCTACTATTCTTTGTTGTTTACAAAAAACAACAGAATCCGCCAAAGGTATGGAAAGGGCTCCTAGTTATGTTCATCGGGATTTTTTCTTTTAGTATTCATTTTAATTTATCAAGTGAAGTGGCAAAGATACCAATATTGCCATTAGGAGTCGTCTTTTTATATTGGTTTTTGAGAAGAAAGGGAAATACAGAGCGTTGGTCGCGGTACCGTCGTTATGCTTGGTTAGGGTTTTGGGTGAACTTCATTTTTTTGGCTTCTTCATTCTTAAACTCGCCGCTTGAACATTTAATGTTCCCAAAAGATCAACCCTCGACCTATA
This sequence comes from Peribacillus sp. NPDC097224, assembly GCF_044761985.1. Classification (NCBI taxonomy): domain Bacteria; kingdom Bacillati; phylum Bacillota; class Bacilli; order Caryophanales; family Bacillaceae; genus Peribacillus; species Peribacillus sp. NPDC097224. The sequence continues at coordinate 122,147 of NZ_JBIWDK010000003.1, forward strand.
TGCAGGACGTTGAAAAAGCTTCCCTGATTATCACTCACCCAGCTAGCAAGGATGTCACATTGAATAATGAAGTGTTGCAAGTACAGGTGGACAAGATGAAACAAAATCAAATCAAAAGTGAATCTTGGTATTATAAAATTAATGAAAAGAACGGGTATAAAGAACAGTTCCCTTATCTTTTGATAGGAACGGTTCCTGAAAAGGGAAGCGGACTTAAAACAGTCATTTATGTAGAAGATGATGGAAAGGGTTTCCTCATTACACCGAATAATGGAGGCCAGGTTTACTTCCGGTCTGAAGAATCTGTGTTGATCGGAGGTGCTGAAAGAAATGAATAAAAAAACGAAAACCATCATTTTATTGATCGTGATTTTCCTTATAGTGGGTGTCCTTTTTATCATTCGAGCTCCTAGAGAACCTGAAGCATTTCTTACGGATAAACAAGTGATTAAACGAATCAATTCTTTTTTTCCTGAAGCAGAACCCAAGGTTATTCAAGACGTTCTTTATTTAGATGAAACCCATGTTTTTGTCCCTTTCATCAATGAAAGCAAAGAATATGGGATGAGTTTCTGGGTATGGAAGGACAAAAAATGGAGAGCGGCTTCCGTAGATAATGGGGGTGAGCCAAAGGCCTGGAATGGAGAAGGAGATTCATTTTTTATGTGGAATCTAAATCCAAAGGACGAAGTGTCTGAAATTAAGGCGTTTATGAAAAAAGATAGGAATTTCAGTGTATCAGGGGATGAGGCGACCTATGAACCCGGTTTAGAAGTGATGCACAGCATCACGGTTGAGGATAAATCATATGGAGTGGAAAAATATCCGGATAGCTGGCGGACTCTTATGGATCAGTATGCAGAAGTACAGAAAGAATCCAATTTTGATGAATTCTTTGAGGATAGACAAACATTTAAAATAGGTAATAGATTCTATGACAAGGACGGCAAGGAAGTTTTTCCGACGGTGCCTACCGATGGAATCGGGTATTCAACAGGGAATGATTATGTGGATGTGCCTTATCTAATGGATTTGGTAGATGATGAATTGGAAGGCTCATATTAACAGGGGGCTGCCAAGAAATTGGTGGCCTTTGTGCGTTGTGTAAAAACTAGTATTCTTATATAGTTAAGGGAAGAAAGTTTTATAGAAGGAGTGGCTTAGAGGTGCTGGCATCATGAGTTCGACGTTTTTAGCTCTACTTATTTTTATGATTACATTAGTGTTGGTCATCTGGCAGCCAAAGGGTCTGGGAATTGGCTGGAGTGCCTGCGGAGGGGCGATCATCGCTCTTTTGTTCGGTGTTGTTTCATTCCAGGATGTAAGTGATGTGACGCAGATTGTTTGGAATGCGACATTGACGTTCGTGGCCCTGATTATCATTTCGTTAATTTTAGATGAAATTGGATTTTTTGAATGGGCTGCGCTTCACATGGCCCGATATGCAGATGGTAAAGGCTTCCGTCTCTTCATTTTGGTGATGATTCTAGGAGCCATCGTTTCGGCGCTTTTTGCAAACGATGGGGCGGCATTGATCTTGACGCCGATTGTGCTAGCGATGGTGCGAGCATTGAAGTTCGACGATAAGATGGTGCTCCCATTCATCATGGCGAGCGGATTCATTGCCGATACGACTTCCCTGCCATTCGTCATCAGTAATCTGGTGAATATCGTGTCTGCGGACTTTTTCGGGATCGGTTTTGGTGAATATGCCAGCCGGATGATCGTTCCGACTTTATTCAGTTTAGGAGCTAGCATTCTCGTATTGTATTTGTTTTTCAAAAAGGATCTACCTGTAACCTATGATTCCTCTCATTTGAAGCGTCCTGCCGAAGCGGTAAAGGATCCACGTATGTTCAAGATTTCCTGGTTCGTCCTGGCTATTCTTCTAGTCGGCTATTTTTCAAGTGAGTTTGTAGGTGTACCCGTTTCGTTTGTGGCTGGTGCAATCGCCATTGTCCTTTTGATTTTGGCAAGAAGAAGTCCAGCCGTGAAAATCCGTACCGTCCTAAACGGTGCCCCATGGAATATCGTATTCTTCTCGATTGGGATGTATGTGGTCGTATATGGACTGCGAAATGTAGGACTGACTAGTTTGTTAGCTGACGTCATTAAGGCAACGGCCAATCAAGGTTTGTTTTCGGCGACGATTATCATGGGATTCATTGCGGCTATTCTATCTTCATTCATGAATAATCTGCCAACGGTCATGATTAATGCCTTGGCCATTGCGGAAGTTCAAACAACGGCGCCTATTAAGGATGCTCTGATTTATGCCAACGTCATCGGTTCCGATTTAGGACCAAAGATCACGCCAATCGGCTCTTTGGCCACACTTTTATGGCTCCATGTATTAAAGCTAAAAGGTGTCCGGATCACATGGGGATATTATTTTAAAGTAGGAATCATCCTGACTGTTCCAACACTATTCATCACTCTGTTTGGACTATATATTTGGCTATTGATTCTTCATTAACGAAACTGCCGGTTTTCTGGCAGTTTTTCTTTTGCATGAAAATAATTGGTGAAGGGCCCTATCCTTTGAGATAATAGAATAAATGATTCGAAAAGGAGTTACATAGATGGCAGAGGACTTTAGCATTCCAAGCACCAAGGTGGATGAAATCGATAAGAAAATCATTTCGATCTTGCATGAAGATGCGCGGATTTCGTATACGGATTTAGCAAAGCAAGTGGAACTGTCGAGAGTGGCGGTTCAAACGAGAATCAATCATTTAGTGGAAAAAGGGGTGATTGAACGTTTTACCGCTGTCATCAATCCGGCTAAGATAGGCATTCATGTTTCTGCATTTTTCAATGTCGAGGTGGAGCCTAAATATTTGGAATCGGTGGCACAACAACTGGAGGATGAGCCTGCAGTAACGAGTTTGTATCATATGACGGGGCCTAGTAAGCTGCATATGCATGGAATCTTCACGGATAATCAGGAGATGGAACGCTTCCTTAATGAAAAGTTATATCCGGTCGTCGGGGTTGTCAGCGTCGATTGCCAACTCCTTATTAAACGCTATAAGAGCCGGATGGGAATGAAGCTCTAGGAAAAGCTCCATGTAGAGATAAAAAAAGATTGTCGAGAAGATATAGTTATCTCGGCAATCTTTTTTTGTCGGCAAAATGCCTACAATTCTATTACTATTCCATTTCTTCCACAATTCCTTTGACCAATCCAACGAATTGCGTTCTAACTTTACTTGCAACTTCAATCACTTCATCATGACTTAATGGTTGATCTAAAATCCCGCAAGCCATATTCGTTAAGCAGGAAATCCCTAGCACTTTCATCTTGCCATGGACGGCTACAATGGCTTCCGGAACGGTTGACATCCCTACAGCGTCTGCCCCCAGCGTACGAATCATTCGAATTTCCGCTGGTGTTTCATATGCGGGACCACTCCACCAAGCATAGACGCCCTGTTGCAAGGAAATGTTCTTTTCCTTAGCTACTTTGGACGCAATGTTTCGCAAGTCAGGATGATAAGTTTGGGAAAGGTCAGGGAAGCGAGTACCCAATTCATCATTATTAGGTCCTATGAGAGGATTTGTACCAACTAAATTGATATGGTCGGTAATGAGCATTAAATCACCTGGATTAAAGTCTGTATTAACTGCGCCACAAGCATTGGTAATGATCAATTGCTCCACCCCTAATGCCTTCATGACACGTACGGGAAATGTCACTTCATCTAGTGTATATCCTTCATAATAATGAAAGCGTCCTTTCATAGCCACTACAGTCTTACCTTTCAATTGCCCGATTACTAGTTCGTTTGCGTGTCCGATTGCTTCGGATTTTGCAAAGTGAGGAATTTCACTATATGGAATTTTGAATGGGTTCTCAATTTCATCAGCAAGAGATCCTAACCCCGATCCTAAAATCATACCGATTGTTGGCTGATTGTCCGTTTTACTCATAATAAAATCTCTGGTCTCTAAAATTTCTTGTAATCTTTGCATACAAAATTCCTCCTCGATAAATGAAAATCCAAGTAAACTCAATTTGATTATTAGTTTAATGGCTTAATAACTATTATAAATAAAATATTGTGATAAATGGGAATTTTTATTTTTTTGAAAACATTCTTGTCTTAGAAATATCCCCAACACCTGCAACCCACTTTGCATGAAGGAGCGGGGAAGGGAACGGCCATTATAGGTCCAAGGATTCATTGATATTATCCTGAAATTTCATTAATATGAATATTGTGTTTTAATTGTTGGTATTTTCACAATATTACATAATTTAATTTGGTAAGAATTACGGGAGGGGATAAATGATGAAAACAATTAAATTTTTATTTGCTAGTCTTTTATTAATAACGGTTCTTTTCCAAGGGTCACAGACTTTTGCAGAAGAAGTTGTAGATTATAATGAGATTGCTAAAGAAATGATTTCTAACTATGAAACTATTAATGAAATCAAAACTGAACAAGCAGATCAAGATAATCGTTTTGTGAATGAAATGGTTGTAATGCAAGAGAACGCAAAAGAAGAGTTGGATAAAAGATTTAAAGCTGCAGAGAAAAAAAGAGAGAAATTTTATTCTTCAGATCAAATTTTAAAAGCTAGTGCAAAAGATTTTGGAATTAGTGAAGAGGATATGAAAAAAATAAAAGAACTTGTATTAGCTGAAAAAACTGATTTTGAAAATTTATTATTGGCATTTGAAAACTTAGGTCAAAAAAATCATCCTATTGCAAAAAATATAAAAAAAGAATCCCAAAAAAAAGTCCCAAAATCGGAGATTTATATTGATCATTCTGTAGATAGTCAAGACGGTAAGATTTCTGGAGGGGGTTGGCCATATTGTTTAGATGATAATGGATATGGCTATCAGAATTTTATAACTTCAGATTGTTATAAAGCTATTATCGGTTATCTAGTATGTGCTTCAGATTCAACATTAGGTAAAATGGACAGTAATTTAAGATATTGTAAAGCTTATTCAAAAAACTGTTCTCCCTTAATTGGTCATAGTAAATATAATCATACTCATGCTTGGTATCAAAAAATTCCATGAGGCTGGTAAAAATGCGAAATAGTATATTAATTTCAATTGTAATTATATTTTCTTTATTTTTATTAATAGGGTGTTCTAAAGCTAGTAGTTCTGAAATGGACCATTCTAATATGGACCATTCTGATATGGAGGATAAACCTCTTCCAAATACAAAAGATCAAGAAGAGGTTAAGCAACAAGAGTTTTCAAATTCTATTAGTTATTGGCATAATAAAAATATTAAAGGGGAAAATGTGAAAATTGCAGTACTAGATACAGGAATTGATAAAGATAATAAAGATTTAACTTATACTAAAGGTATAAATTTTGTTGGTAAAAACAAAGAAGACTTTGGTGATAACAATGGACATGGTACTAAAATATCAGGGATTATTGGAGCACGTAAAAATAATTACAATCTATTAGGTATATCACCAAATTCTGATCTTTATATTTCTAAAGTTGCTGATGAAAACGGGAATGTAAGGGTTGGAAATCTCATAAAGGGTATAAATTGGGCTGTTGAAGAGGGCGTTGATGTAATAAATATTAGTTTAGAACTTCCTAAAGGTACTAAAGAATTACATCAAGCTATCAAAAAAGCTTATAAAAACGATATAGTTGTTATATCATCATCAGGCAATATAAAATTCCCGGATGATACCGATTTGTCTTATCCAGGTGCTTATTCTGAAGTTATTAATGTTGGTATTTTGAATACAGAGGGAGAAATATATAGTCAGGAATTCAAAGAAAAGAAAGTTGATGTATATGCTCCTGGCGAAGATATTATTTCATTGTATTTAAATAATAAAATGACTATAGATACAGGTGTATCATTTTCAACAGCATATACAACAGGATACACAGCCTTATTAATCCAGAATTATAAGGACAAAAAAGAAAATTATAATACAAAAAAGGTCAAAAAAGATTTACAAAAATATTTAGATCCAGATAGAAAATAAAAGTTGTATTTTGATTATTCAGTACGACTATTTATAGTAAAAATTATTGTATCAAATAAGTACGACTATTTTCCCCTTAAATGATCTCATAATTAATTTCTATTTATCTTAAGTTAAGAAAAGATAACAGCTTATTCCATTTGAAAAGCAAAACACTACATTAAATAGATTAAAGTGGTGTTTTGTTTTTTTATGTAAAAGTAATAATTTATTTTAATTTTTGAGAGTACTTCAATGGCTATCAACTAATTTATAAGGAGACAATTTAATGTTTGGATTTTTCCGTATGTATCGATTTACATTATCAATTTTACTATTATCAATTATTGTATTAAGTGGTTGTGGAACCACTAATAAAATGGATTTCTATGAAAATACTGATAGCACAAGTTTGTCAGAGGAAGTAAATACAATTTCTTTAAATTCAACAGAAGATAAGATTAAAGAAGTTTTAGGAGAACCAGACTTTGTTGAAGAGGTAGAAAAATCAAAATCTACCTATTTAATATATGGGAAAGATAGAGATAATAGTGATATAGAATTTCAAATAGTTAATGGGCAAGTTGCTAGTTATTTTTTTTCAAACAATACATATAAAACATCAAAGAAAATAACAAAGGGCAGTTCAAAGGAAGATGTTATACAAGAATATGGAGAAAATTACTACGAAAGAGATGATTCTGGTGCGAAAATAATGGGGTACTTTGATAAAAACCAAAAGGTTAATATGGAATTTTCTTTTAATGAAACGATAGAGGGTATAATCATATCAAAAATTAATTAATTTAGCCGTTTAGTTATAGTATCCTTTTCAAATAGTTTTCTTGCTACCCTAATAAAAAAACCACCTTTAAGGTGGTTTTTTTATGTGATCGGGAGGATGAACCCTCCATAGGCAAAGGCAAAAATGATGACGAAGGCAGGGTGAATCTTGAATCTCCCCAATGCTAGGAAGGCAATTCCGGCAATGATTAAGGAATGAATATATCCAATGGAGCCGACAGCGTCAGCAGCCATCTGCCATGTAAGCAATAGCATCATGATGGCGATCACGGGCTGAACGAGTAAGGACATGCCTTTTACGATGGGCGACTGCTTGTATTTTCGCAAGATTTTCAATAAATAAATCAAGGCCACGGCAGAAGGAATGATCGTCCCCGCCAAAGCGACGAAGAACCCGGGCCATCCGTAAACATCGTAACCGACATAGGCGGCGATTTTTGTGGCAATCGGTCCTGGGAGGGAGTTTCCAAGCGCAAGCATTTGTGAGAATTCCGTATTAGAAAGCCAACCATAGCGGGTGACAATTTGGTCGTACATAAGCGGAATCGAAGCTGGACCTCCTCCATAGCCAAGGATATTCGCTATGAAAAATGCCAAGAACACAGCTACACCAATCGGGATGAAAATGGCACCCATTATGCTGATTCCTCCTTCTTATCCTGTTTCTTATTTTTCAATCTGTTCTTCAATTTAAAATGAAAGGCACCATATAAAAGGAAAATCATGATGACGATACCAGGATGCAGGGAAACGACCTGAAGAAGTAAGAAGGAGATGGAAAAAAATAAGATGCCAAGCACTTTCCCTAACCCTTTAACGGCCTTTTCACCAAACTCATATGCCATTTGTCCAAGCATGACAGCAACGACTGGCATCACGGCAGCAATCATATTGGTAATCATCGCCGAATTACTGAGGACGTTTATGAAGGCGATCAAGAATACCATGGCAAAGGCAGATGGTAAGATATGCGCCGCCACACTTACGATGGCACCAGGCCATCCTTTCAGTTTGTACCCCAGATAGGCGGCCATCTTTGTGGCAATCGGACCAGGGAGTGTATTGGCAATGGCCAATGTATCACCGAATTCGTCATCATCTAGCCAATGATAACGGGAAACTGCTTCATGCCGGATGAGTGGAATGACCGAGGGACCACCACCGAACCCTAAAATCCCCGTCCGCATCATTCCCACGGTTAATTCGCCATATGGATTGTTCATATTGGTTCCTCCTGTTCGAATAATAATTTCCATGATTATCTATTAATCATAACAAAATAGGTTTCGAAATGCTCATAAAATTTTAATAAAAGTATCGAATTGTATGTAATTATATAACTTATTAGTTCAATAGATGATTTAAAGATGAAAATGATTTCTATTTGTTAATAAAAACAAAAAAGTGGATTACGTATTGTGAGTTAATGGTTTATAATACAAATATAGTTAATTTTCAGAAAAAATAAAATAAATGAAAGGAGCAACTGTATGACACAATCGATTATCGGAACGAAGAGCATGGTAGTGAGCCCCCACTATTTAGCATCGATGGCGGGAAATCATATTCTCGAAAAAGGAGGCAATGCTTTTGATGCAGCGGTGGCTGTCAGCGCCTGCCTGGGTGTTGTTTATCCGCATATGACGGGACTTGGCGGTGATATGTTCTGGCTGAATTATGAAAACAGTGACGGGAAAATAAGTGTTTATAATGGTAGCGGACGATCTGGGGCAAATGTCAGCCGTGAAACGTATGCAGGGGAAGCGGCCATTCCCTTTCGTGGCATAAGGAGTGCCATCACCGTTCCGGGAATGGTAGATAGCTGGGATGCTATATTAAAAGAATTAGGTACCTTATCATTGGCTGAAGTTCTTGTACCGGCAATCGAGTATGCGGAAAATGGTTTTCCCATTACGAAGAACCAAGTGGACTATACAAAGCAGAACTGGGACTGGCTTTCAAAGATGCCGATCACAGCCGATATTTATGCGCCAGGAGGAAGAATTCCGGAAGTGGGGGAACGTTTTTTTCAAAAAGACTTGGCCCGTAGTTTAACCTTGATTGCTGAACGGGGGAGGGATGTTTTTTATCATGGCGAACTTGGTCAATCCATCGTTACTTATTTGCAGGAACAGGGTGGACTGTTAACCGCTGCTGACTTTGCCAACCATGAAGGTAACTGGGTCGAACCTATATCCACTACCTACCGCGACTATACCATTTATCAAGTCCCACCCAACTCTCAAGGGTTCGTCGGTTTGCTGGCGTTGAATATTCTAGAGAACTTTGACTTGGAAAACATGGAGCATGGATCTGCCGATTATTATCATCTATTGGCGGAGGCGTTAAAAGCAGGGTTTCGTGATAGAAACGAGGTATTAACGGATCCTGAATTCTTTGAGATTCCCCTGGGTAAGCTCCTTGATAAGCGATATGCTGCCAAGATCGGGGCAGCCATTCAACGAACGAAGGCAGAAAAGGTGGCTAGCCCGCCGATGGGCAGTGACACCGCTTATGCCGCCGTTGTAGATAAGGATGGGAATTCCGTATCATTCATTCAGAGCCTGTACTTCGAGTTCGGATCGGGTGTCGTTGCCGGGGATACAGGAGTGATTCTTCAAAACCGGGGGTCCTTTTTCTCGCTAGATTCCAACCATGTCAATACTTTGGAACCTAACAAGCGTTCCTTCCATACCCTGATGCCGGCAATGGCCTGTAAGGATGGAAAACCTAGCATTATTTACGGAACGCAAGGTGGGGAAGGTCAACCGCAGACGCAAACCGCGATCATTACCCGGATGATCGATTATGGGATGGATCCCCAAACGGCCATCAATGAGCCTCGTTTTGTCTGGGGCAGGACCTGGGGAGAATCTAGTGAGGCGTTACGCATCGAAAGTCGTGTCGAGCAAGACGCCATTAAGGAACTTCAAGAAAAAGGGCATCTTGTCGAAGTCGTGAAGGAGTTTGATGGAGCGATGGGACATGCGCAGGCCATCCGGATCGATGAGCATGGATTCCTTAAAGGTGGAGTCGACCCACGGGGAGACGGTGCAGCCGTCGGATCTTGAAAGAGTACGAACGTAACCTCGATATAACCTGATTTTATTTCATAAAAAACGTAGGGCCCAGGATTTTAAGCCGGGGCCCTACGTTTTTTACTATTACCTTTGATGGTCACCAATTTTGTTCATACGAACGGCGTATATCTCGAATCTCTGGAAATACTATTGTGGTCCAATAAGTTATTTTAATATAGAGAATGTCACACCTGTGATACGAAAGTTTCGAAGAAATCCAGAATTTCACTCGCCTTCTCATGTCATTTTAAGTCGTCAATTAAAAATAAACTTTAAGTATTTGTCAACTGTAATTTAGGATTATATACGCGAAAAGGTAGGAAAAATAAGATAAAATGACCGATTATATAGAACTAGTTTTCATTTGAGTATAAACCTATATGACTATTTACAATAATATGTAAATGTAGGTATGATTATGTCAACGCATTCTTTATAGAGAACTTACCAATCTTAATAAAGAATACAGTGGGTCTAAAGTTCTACTAATATAGTTTTGGAGTGGTAGCCTCATGAGGTTCCATCTGTATGTGAAATAAAAAGAGAGGAGATTATTTTTAATTTACTTAATATTTAGTCAATTAAATTTAATTTGTAACCATTTAAAAGAGTAAAGAACGCTGGGAAGTAGCTCAGCAAGTTTCATGGTATTTTAAAAAATAGAGATGCGGGGGGAAATGAAGTGGGTATTAAGAAAAAATTAGGTTTAGGCATTGCATCAGCAGCATTAGGACTATCACTGATTGGTGGGGGTACATATGCTTATTTCAGCGATCAAGAAGTGACGAATAATACGTTCGCAGCCGGTACATTGGATTTGTCCATTAATCCACAAACAATCGTCAATCTTGAGAATATGAAACCCGGTGACTCGAAAACAACTGAATTTAAATTAGCGAATAATGGTTCGTTGAAAATAAAAAACGTCAATCTTAAATCGGCCTATACAGTCATAGATGCTAAGGGTGACAATGGTTCTGAAGACTTCGGGAAGCATATCCGGGTGAATTTCTTATGGAACTGGGACAAAGAGAATGAACCTATTTTTGAAACAACTCTACTAGAATTAAAAAATATGGATCCAGACGTTGTTGAAAAAAATGTTTTCGATCCTTTCTTTGCGAAAAATGGAGGACTTGAGCCGGGTGCTGAAAATGATCTTTGGGTACAGTTTGAATTTATCGATAATGGTGAGGATCAAAATGTATTACAAGGAGATCAACTTAAACTTGACTGGACATTTATCGCCAATCAAGCGGATGGTGAAGCTAAGTAAAATTTTTCATATACCTATGAGAATTAATTTGAAAACTATTTATCAGGGAGATGAGATAATTGAAAGTAAATAAGAAAATGATTTCTTCTACTTTAGCTCTATCCGTTTTTTTAGGGACGTTCGGTACAGCTGGATCACTTGTAGGTGCTCAGGACACTATTAAATATAATGATGAATATAAAACTCCTTCTTTTATCGGGGAAACTTGGTCCCCAAAAGGGAAAAGTGGCTTAAGCAAGAAGGAAATCGCCTATTCTTTCCTTAACGAGAATAGTAAGAAGTTTAAATTAAAAGGTGATATGAAAAAAAACTTTAAAGTAATAGACGAACAAGCTGATAAAGAGGTCGGAACCCATCACTTTAGACTGGTTGAACAGTATAAAGGAGTTCCTATATTCGGATCGGATTCGACGATAGCGATTGACGAGGATAATAATGTTACGTCGTTCTTCGGTGAAGTAGTACCCGATCTAGAGAACGAAAATATCAAGACAGAGGTTGCCATTTCTGAAACAGAGGCGATTGAAGTAGCCAAACAGGATCTTGAAAAGAAAATTGGCAAGGTAGATCAGTACGATGGTGACATTGCTGTTGAACAGTATATTTATGAATTCGATGGAGCATTCCATAATACTTTTCTAGTTAAAGCCTCTACTATTGAACCCGAGGTTGGATACTGGCATTATTTCATTGATTCTACCAATGGAAAAGTTGTAGATAACTATAATGCTTCCCATGAAGTTACGGCATTTGGTAATGGCGTATTTAATAACAAGCAGATGTTTGAAGCGCAATATGCTAACGGGGTGTATGGACTCACTGATGTGACGCGAGGAAAAGGTGTAGTCACCAATGATGCAAAGAACGGCAATCAACTAGTCACAAGTCTTATTAAAATGTTTAAAGACGGTGCTGCTGTAGATGCACATGCAAATGCACAAAAGACCTATGATTATTTCAAAGGCACATTTGGCCGTAATTCGGTGGATGATAATGGCCAACAGTTAATTTCTTCGGTCCATGTGAATAATAATTGGAATAACGCATCCTGGAATGGAAGAACGATGTCATATGGTGATGGTGATGGCATCGCCTATCATAATTTCGCTGGAGGTTTGGATGTTGCTGCGCATGAGATGGCTCATGGTGTGACTCAACATACGGCAAATCTAATCTATCGAAATGAATCCGGGGCTTTAAACGAATCCATGTCCGATATATTTGCTGCCATGGTAGACAGAAGTGATGAAGAATGGCTAATTGGAGAAATGATCGTTAAAGATGGAAGAAAGGGTTTGCGTTCGATGAGTAATCCGGCAGAAATCGTTGACGTCAGAACGGATAGTGGCTATTCTCCAGATCATTGGAGTAAAAGGTATACAGGTTCTTTAGATAGTGGTGGCGTTCATATCAACAGTAGTATCAATAACAAGGCCGCTTACCTGATCTCAGAGGGTGGAACTCATTATGGAGTTACCGTGAGTGGGGTTGGACGTGAAGCGACGGAACAAATTTATTACCGCGCCCTTTCAAAATACCTGACAGCCAGTTCAAACTTTACAATGATGAAAGAAGCGGCCATTCAGGCTGCAACGGATTTATATGGAGCTAGCTCAAAAGAAGTAAGAGCTGTAAAAGCTGCATATATCGCTGTTGGTGTGAACTAAGAGTTTAAGAAGTGGAGGTGTCCCAAAAGTGTTCTTTTGGGCACTTCTTTTATATCGAATATCTCTTGAAATAAATTCTATACATAAGAGTTCCAAGAGAATATAAGTCTAAGAATCGTTAATCTGTAAGGCAGCAAGCACTATAAAGAATGAAGCCTAGGGAGAAGGGGTTTCCAATACTAAATAAAAAGGGAAATGAGAAGAGAAAAAAACGATTATGGACATTAACCAAGCTTGTGGCTATATGGTATTTATTTTTAGGAACAGTGGTGGTTGTTACGGGTCAAACGAATGCCTATTACACAGACATTGAACTAGTAAACCAAGAGATTCAAATTGGGATTTGGGAGATAGCCGAGGACATGGAGGACATGGATTGTTCTAACGCGAAAAAGAATGAAGATCATGAAGAATGTGAAGAAAAGAAGGAACCAATCGAAGATGAGCCAGATCCAAATGAAAATCAGGAGAATGAGAGTGATGAGCCTGAAACTGAAGAGAATGAAGAAGCAAAGGACTCTGATGAAAAAGTAGATGATTCCACTAAAGACGAAATTGAAAATATGCCTGAAGAAAATAAGGCTATCGATAAAGAACAAGAAAAAGAAGAAAGTGAGTTACCGATTGAAAAGGATTCTAGTACAAAGGATGAGAACACGGAGGGTAAGGGAGATAATAAGTCAGGAGGCGAAGAGTTTGAAAAGAACGCTGAAAATAATAAGTAATTTGATTACACTGGTACTATTTCTGAACTTAATGGTAATGGTATTTCTTATCATATCTTCAAAAGCGTCTGGGGGGGAACCCCAGGTTTTGGGGTATCAGCTTAAAACTGTTTTGTCCGGATCGATGGAACCTACCTTTCAAACCGGGTCAGTTATTGCTGTCAAGCCGCTAAGTTCAGACGAGAAACTAGCCCTTAAAAAAGGGGACATCATCACATTCCAAACAAGTGAGGAAATACTCATAACGCATAGGATTGCCAAGGTGAACAGTAGCGGAGAGCACGTTCTTTACGATACGAAAGGTGATAATAATAAAATGATAGATGCCGATCCGGTTCTATCCGATAATATTGTAGCTCTATACTCTGGATTCACTATTCCTTATGTAGGATATTTCATCGATTTCACCCAATCAAAAGAAGGTGCTGCTCTCTTACTGATTGGTCCGGGTTTATTGCTCTTAGCTTACTCAGGTTTTTGTATCTATCAAGGATTAAGAGAAATGGAATCAACTGAAAAACTAACACCCAAGAAAAAAATAGTGTGATGGTGTATGGGCTTAAAAAGACTAATGAATCAATAAGCAGGAAACCCCCGGCAAAGGGACAATGTATATGCCTCTTTGCCGGGGGTTTGTTTGTAGTATTCCTAAATTCATTAACTTCCCCGGTATACCTGATAGCCCCATGGGGAGACGAGTAAAGGCACATGATAGTGGGAAGCGGGGGACGCTAGACCGAAGCGGATAGGAACTTGGTCCAAAAAGGGAGGGTCAGGTAGCTCAATTGATTGACCGCGGAAGTAATCGCCGATATGAAAGACGATTTCGTACTGTCCGGTTTTTGCCTCTTCCCCGGTGAGGAGAGGGGCATCGAGCCGCCCATCCGCGTTCGTGACAGCTGTTTGGAGTAGCTGCCAGGTAGAGGATGATGATTCGGAGTAATATAATTCAATCGTGACGTTTGCAGCGGGTTTCCCGTGTGTTAAGTCCAAGATATGCGTTGTTAAACCAGACATATATGTCTCCTTATCCCTTGCATTCTTCGGCCAAGGCCGAGACTATTTAGCTTTTGATTTTTTCCTGTAAACGAAAGAACGCTATTTGATAAATCTCTGCTAAGGCCGTTTCAAACTCGGTTTCTTCTGTATGGTGAATCCTCAATTCCATTGCTTCATATATGTCATGCTTATCCTTGCCGCGTACTGCGAGGATGAAGGGGAAGTTAAACTTTTTTTGATAACGCCTATTTAATGAAAGGAAATTTTCGTATTCCAAAACGGTAAGGTCCTTTAATCCCGCTCCTCGTTGTTCCTTGGTCGAGTCAGCTGTCATTTCGACTTTGTCACCCAGGTTTGGGTGCTTCCTTATTAAATCCATTTGCATTTCCTTAGGTGCGTGGTTCACGATATCGACCATGCATTGATGAAGGCTTAATAAGGAAGAAAACGGCCTGGACGCTGAGGCTTGCTCTGGAATCCAAGGCGAGTCCTCGAAAATATCCCCGAGAATCTCCGTGAATTCCTTATGGCTTTTTTTCTGTAACATCTCCAATGTGATCATGTTCTAGACTCCTTTTATACGCTTTTGGCTAAGAGTTGGTCCGTTTCAGGCACCACTCTAGGATCTGATTTTTTATTCCGGGGAGTTAAAATTAAGTTCAGGATGATGGCTGTCAGGCTACCGGTAATGATTCCATCGCCGACAACAATACGAATCGCTTCCGGCAGGCTCGAGAACAATTCGGGAACGACCGTTGCGCCGAGACCCAATGATACCGAACATGCGATGACCAATAAATTCGAGTTATCGGAAAAGTCTACATCGCCTAACATCTTGATTCCTGAGGATACAACCATCCCGAACATGACGACAGTGGCTCCACCAAGAACGGCTGTAGGGATCAATGTAGCGAGTGCTGCAATTTTTGGAACCAGTCCAAGCCCGATTAAAATGAAACCTGCCGCGATGGTGATGGATCGTTTTTTCACGCCGGACAATTGAACCAGTCCGACATTTTGTGCGAATGTGCTATAGGGAAAGGCGTTGAAGATTCCTCCTAAAGTGAAGGCAAGCCCTTCTGCACGATAGCCCCGTACAATATCCCGTTCCTTTAAGTCACGCCCGGTTATTTTTCCAAGGGCAAGGAAGGCACCGGTCGATTCGATTAGGATGACCGTTCCGACTAGCATCATCGTCAGGATAGGCGCGATTTCAAAGGTGGGTATGCCGAAGTAGAATGGAGCTGGGACATGAAACCACGAGGCTTCCATGACGGTGGAAAAATCCATTTTTCCTGTAAATGCGGAAACGACCGTTCCTGCGATGATGCCGACCAATACGGAAATGGCACGGATGAATCCAGTGAAATACCGATTCATCAGTAAAATGATGGAAAGGACACCGAATGAGAGCATGAGGTTTTCAGCTGAACCAAAGTCTTTGCTTCCTGCACCGCCAGCCATGTTTTTAATGCCGGTGGGAACTAAGGATAATCCAATGATGATGACGACTGTCCCAGTCACGACAGGAGGAAATAACTTTAGTAGCTTGCCAAAAATATTGGAGAAAAAAATGATGAACAGACCTGCTGCGATGATCGATCCATATATGGCGGAAATGCCATAGTTACTTCCTATGGAAATCATGGGAGTGACCGCTACGAAGGAAGTCCCTAAAACAATCGGGAGCCCAATGCCGAAGAATTTGTTTTTCCATGCTTGGAGTAACGTCGCGATTCCACAGGTTAATAAGTCAATGGCAATGAGGTAAGCAAGCTGTTGAGGAGTGAAGCCTAAGGCGCCTCCGACGATGATGGGCACCAGGATTGCCCCTGCATACATGGCGAGGACATGCTGTAGGCCTAAGGAGAAAACCTTGGACTTGCCAACTTTTTCATTCATATAAGTAAAACTCCCTTCTTGAAAAAATGTCATATAATATAACGCATACTTGTTATGATTAATATCATCATAATAAATATTCTGATAATTGTCATTGGGTATTGTAACTAATTTTCAGAGGGGATTATGGACAAACTATATAAAGAGAGAACAAGGTAGTCCAAAGGATGATAGAGTATTTTCCTGCTGGCTTACTTGAAAAGTGGGGATTTGTCGTAATATGCGAAATATATTGACAGATTCATAATGAACATATTAGTATATATGTAATCATTTGGTTGGAATTTAGATATCTCCATATATACCTGTTGGATGTCTGTAATGACAGGAGGCCACTAAGGATGTTTCAGAAAAATACAGTGTACATAGTGGGCGAGTCAAAGGCGGCGTCCAATAATCCGATTACTCAGCAGTTTAACTGCTTTTTTATTGGATTGGTCATTGATAGTGATACACACGAGATCGTGGATGTGGAATGTTCGACTACAATATCGCTTACATCCAAGTTCATTCGCTCCATGTTGAATGGACATTCCATTCTTCAACCTGATGTGTTGGAGAAGGAAATTGAGAAACGGTATTTTGGTTCTTCTCAGAAAGCTCTGACCGTTGCCATAAGGAATGCAAGTATTAAATATCTTCAACTTAATAAGGTATAGCTGCTTCTTTTGTTAGACGCAATTGAAATCCAGCTGTTAAAGAGTGTATTCGTGCGCTCTTTGGCAGCTGGATTTTTTTATTAGGGACATGTTGACTAAATCATAGTTTAGTAGAACGGAATCCCTTGAATATAAGGAGGTATGGGAAATGATTCAAGATGGTGTGATGTTTGTCTGTTTTTTATTGGCATTTACTGCTGCGATTGCCGTAGTGGAGAAGAAAGTAGGAGGAAAGTTCTTCAAGTATGTACCTGGCATTGTCCTCATTTATATTGGAGCGGCCTTGATGAAGACATTTGGGCTCTTTTCAGACAGTGAATCAGTCGAAAATGCATATGGTACTGTCAGGGGTCTCCTGCTTCCAGCCATGCTAATGCTTATGTTGTTGCAATGTGATATGCGTAAAATACTGAGACTTGGACCGAAGATGCTTTTAACTTTTTTTGCGGCGTCAATCAGTATCATAGGAGGGTTCACTCTAACTTACGTCTTGATGAATGGTTTTTATGCGGAAGGAACTTGGAAGGCATTTTCAGCTTTGAGTGCAAGTTGGACTGGGGGATCGGCCAACATGGTGATCCTGCAAGGGATATTGGATGTACCTGAAAATATCTTTGGTTATGCGTTAATCATGGATACAGTCAATTACTCCATTTGGGTTATGTTTTTGTTCTGGTTGGTACCTCTAGCCGGGAAATTCAATTTTTGGACCAAAGCGGATACTTCTTTCATTGAACAAATGACCTCCGAGCTTGAAGCGGGGGAAACGACAAAGACGGAATTTGGCTTCGTGGAATTGATCGGTTTCTTGGCGCTCGCTTTAATCGTATCAGCAGGGGCAACGAAAATCGGGGAAAATCTGCCGGTGTTGGGTGCTGCAGTGAATGGGACGACGTGGACCATCATCATCGCGTCGACTGTAGGGTTGCTTCTAGCCGTCACGAAGGTTGGGCGCATCGCGGGCTCCATGGAAATTTCCAAAGTCATGCTGTATATAGTCATTGGTTTAATTGCCTCCCATGCCGATTTTTCACAGCTGTTTCAAGCACCTGTGTATATTCTATCCGGTTTCATGATTCTATTCTTCCATGGATTGATCATGGTCATTTTGGCAAAAGTCTTCAAGTTGGATCTATTTACAATGGGAGTTGCCTCATTGGCTAATATAGGAGGGGTTGCTTCAGCTCCGATATTGGCGGGCGCATTTAACCGGGCTCTAATACCCGTCGGAATTCTGATGGCTGTTTTGGGTAGTCTTCTGGGTACCTATTTTGGAATATTTACGTCATATATACTATCAAGCTTTTAAGGAAGGAATGTTACGATGAAGATTGAAAGTTTACAAGTATCAGTGGAAACTCTACCACTGGTCAAACCATTCAAGACTGCCTTGCGCACTGCAATGGAAATTGAGAACATCATGGTTTTCGTGAAGTTGGAGGATGGTACGGAAGGATTGGGTGCAGCAGCCCCAACGGTTGCCATCACAGGAGATTCCACTAATGGAATCATGACGGTCATTGAAGAAGTGATCGCGCCACATCTCATTGGCCGTGACATTGAGAGTATTCATGTATTGTCTCAGGTAATCCAACAATCCTGTGTAGGCAATACAAGTGCAAAAGCTGCTGTTGAAATCGCTTTGTATGATGCAGTCAGCAAAAGGTGGCAGCTCCCTTTATATCAATATCTGGGTGGGAAATCGAATGAGTTGAAAAACGATATGACAATCAGTATTGATACACCTGATGAAATGGCAAAGGCGGCCTTGTCTCTAATAGAAGGTGGATTTTCAACGATGAAAATCAAGCTGGGGAAGGATTGGAAGAGTGATGTGGAACGGGTCTCCCGCATTCGAGAAGCTGTGGGGGATCAAGTCATCATCCGGGTCGACGCGAATCAAGGATGGACAACAAAACAAGCAATCTCCATCATTCATGAAATCGAGGAGAGGAAGCTGAACGTTGATTTGGTGGAACAGCCTGTACAAGCACATGACATCGATGGTTTGAAAGAAATAAAGAGGTCGGTGAACGTGCCGATCATGGCCGACGAAAGTCTGTTTTCCCCTCGTGATGCCTTGAGACTTTTAAGTGAACGGGCTGTTGATTTACTGAATATTAAATTAATGAAAACCGGAGGAATTCGGCGTGCACTTCAGATCGCGGATATGGCAGAAGTAGCAGGGGTTGAATGCATGATCGGGAGTATGATGGAATCAACCATAAGTGTAGCGGCCGCAGCTCATCTGGCAACCGCGCATCCAAACATCACGAAGATTGACCTGGATGCACCATTATGGATTAAGGATGAACCATTTGAAGGACTTCAATTTAAGAAAGACCAACTCTTCATTACCGATAAACCTGGACTAGGGGTCAAGAGGAAATCCTCTTTTACTCAATAAAACTTTTTGGAAGGGTGATTATGTAAATGGAAAGAAAAAAGGTATTGGTTTTCGTGCTATCTTTCTTTGCACTTAGTATTTTACTATTCATTTCAAGTGAAGCAAGCGCAAAAGAAAAAGTGAGAAGTGCCTATGTAGATGTAGCGGTTGCCACTCTGTGGACGGAGCCGAACCTATTAAGACAATTGGATGCTCCTTCTGCGTCGAACCCCGTTGATTTGAATGCCTGGATCAAGTCCATGAAGTATGAGGACAAGCTGTGGCTTGTGGGTAACCTGGAAACACAGGCGTTATATGGGTCAAAAGTGACCATACTCGAAGAACGAGGAAATTGGGTGAAAGCAGCAGTAGCCAATCAGTTGACACCCCGAAATGAAGCGGGTTATCCAGGATGGATGCCAAAAGGGCAATTGAAGACAGCAAAGGCCTTTGAAAAACAACTCTCTAAAGGGTTAGTCCTTGTGGATGCTCCCAAGACTTGGCTTTATTCGGATTCGAAACAGCGGTCGAAATTCATGGAAGTCAGCTTTGATACACGCCTACCACTTTTACAGGTGAAAAAAGATAAGGTAAAAGTTATGACACCAAGTGATGGAGCCAAATGGATAGATAAGAAAGACGTAGAGATCTATCAAAATGAAAATCAAATTCCAAAACCGACGGGTACGGACATCGTGCAATCGGGCAAAGGATTTTTAGGTCTTCCTTATCTATGGGCCGGAATGTCTGGTTTTGGATTTGACTGTTCCGGGTTTACCTATACGATGTACCACGCTAATGGAATAACGATTCCAAGGGACTCTTCCGTTCAGGCGCAACAGGGGGAAATGGTGAAACGGGAAAACCTTGAACCAGGCGATTTACTCTTTTTTGCCTATGATAAAGGAAAAGGGAAGGTCCACCATGTAGGGATGTATATAGGAAAAGGGAAGATGATTCATTCGCCAAACACCTCTACACATGTAAGGATAGATGAAATCGATACATCGGGTTACGGTGAAGAATATGCTGGGGCAAGAAGATATCTAGATTGACTTTAGGCGTTATGATAGACAAAAGGGGTTCGAAATCTTCATTTCGAACCCCTTTTATTTTGATATTCAGTTCGTCATCCTGGGCATTATTTTATAATGGCAACGGCAGGATCTTTTTTATCTTGATTAGCATGTATTTTTACCATGGCCATTCTTGCAAGGGGTTGAATGACTAAACTCTCAGCAATAAGAACGATGAAGAAGTTTCTTGGCCAATATGAAATAAAGTTGCTAAAGGTATCCGAATTAAAACCGTTACCGATGATTCCGCCAATGAAAGTCATGCACATGGACATGCCGAATACAGTGAATACGATACGGAATAAAATCTTTGCGTTAAAGCTATCTGTTGGTTGGGTGAACTTTTTAACCATGTTTTCTGCAATGCGTCCTACAAGGACTGGCTCAATGACCATGGCGATAATAAACATGATTGGCCAAATTTTGATAATATCCATTGCAATTTCCCCATTAAATTCACCAGTTACTGTAATGATACTGAATGACGACATGAATAAAGAGGTAAGAAAACAGATGATACCTCCGTATAATGCGCCCTCTTTGCCGTTTCTTGGTAATCTAGTTTCGTTTTTCAATGTTTTCTTCCTTCCGAAAATACATATTTAGACGTTGTGGCTACGTGATCAATACACGTAAAAAGTATTTACACTACTGATTCTAAGGCGTAATGAAAATCCCTCAACAAGCAAGTCGAGGGGCTTTGTATGGACTTGATTATATTACATTAATACGCCTTTAATAAATTGGGCAATCCCTTCGAAATCGTTCTTAATGGTTCGCTCGAGTTTTTTGTTAAACAAAGCATGATCCCACCTTCGATGGTAGCGGTCAGCATTAATGCCAGTGCCTGAGCTGCTTCTTTGGAAAAGCCATCTTCTATTAATTTGATTGAATAAATATCTTGAATCTTTGTGAAAGTGAGAGCACATGTGGTTCTCACTGGTTCGCTTAGTGATCCCATTTCGCTTACGATACTACTGAATGTATAACCAGTAATCATCCCATCACGATCATACTGAACGGCCAGTTTTTCAATCATCGATTGAGTAGCCATTTGTGTAGTTGGATGTTGTTGGAAAATTTCTTTCATATCCGAAGTGATCATAGTATTCAAAGATTGAAGACAAGCGATGAGTAATTCTTCTTTTCCGTTGGGAAAGTGGTGATAAAGTGAGCCTTTTGAAATGTTACATTTCTTTAAGATCTCATTTAATCCTACGCCTAAATATCCTTTTTTCTGAAAAAGGTTTGTAGCGATGTCAATGATCAGTGATTTTGTATCCAATCGCAGGAAACCTCCTCTAAACCAACCGGTCTGTTTTTGAATATATCAAAATAATGTTTTATAAGTCAAGATAATTATAAATTCACATTTTTAAGAAATTAAAGTTTATCCCCATTCCCTGATCCTACTAGGATAACGCATATGTGGATGGTGTATACAACGGTATATTCTTTGCTTCCATAAAAAAGAGAGCCCTTAACAGGCTCCTGAATACTCCCAATCATTCTTATTCTTTGTAAGTTCTGTCTGGTCTTGGAAGGTATTTAGCTTTTGACCCGTTCAAGCAATTCCATGCGGTTACCGAAAGGGTCGGAAATGAAGAATCTTTTAACACCTGGGATTCTATCGTCCTCAGTGACATCGATTCCGTTTGTTACTAAATGCTGTTTTAAAGCTTCTATATTCTCTACTTCAAAAGCGGGATGAGCTTTTTTCGCTGGATAAAATGGTTCTTCGATTCCGATATGTATTTGGTGATTGGCGAATTCAAACCAAACGCCACCGCGTTTCTTTAGGGCTTCAGGTTTCTCGACTTCATCAAAGCCTAGCAGGTCCTTGAAAAATGTTCTTGCCTTGTCCTCACTGCCTTTAGGGGCGGCGAGCTGAATATGGTCAATGGACTTAAAAGTAAATGGCATGTAAATCAATCCCCTCTGGATCCAAATGGATAGTATGTTCTTGATTCAAACTTTACACTTATTGTAATAATAAGGAAATTACAATGTTGTTATTTAAACCGATAAGTCTTGCTTATGGTTAACGATCCTAACGTGTTTGTAATGGAAGGATATAATTGGAAAGGCGAAATCTAAGTGGTTAGCAGGGTGTTGATCCTTAGGGCAAGTCGTATTTGCAGTGTGGTTTCAGGGTCTTTCAAGCTCTTCCCAAGTAGTTCCTCGCATTTCTCGAGTCTGTATACAACGGTGTTCCGATGAACAAATAATCTCTTGGCTGTTTCGGAAATTTGGCAATGGGTCTCCAGGTAGACGGATAGTGTCTGCAATAATGGTTCTTGCTCTTCGTTCTTTATTTTCGAAAATCCTTGTAGGGCGAAGTGGTTAAAGTTCTTTAGGTCTTCTTCAGGGATGATTCGTAGCAATTCCATGATGTCTTTTGTCCGGAATGTCTGGATATATCCAGCCCTTTTTGATAGACCGCCTTCCTTGAGGGAGTCATTCGCTTCCTTGAAGGCGTGTTTGATCTGAAGAAATTTCGGGGCCATATGGCTGACTCCGAACGACATGGTACAGTCAAATTGTTTATTCACTGTTCTTTGCAAGGCATGTAAGGAGGATTCTACATATTGAAGGGAACGGTTTGAATCTTCGTTTACCTCATATAAAAGAATGCACTTCTTTCCTTTTGTAAAGAGGTGGATAGGGAGGGTTGAGTCGAGAAGTTCCTCTTCTAAAAATGCATAAACCGAATCGGCTTTTTCCTGTTGCTGTGTATAGTTTTTACTTTCATGGGTTTCGTCCATTTTCCCAACGACGCATATATATGTTTGTTCGTTATGTAAGGAGAACTCTTTTGCCCGGTTTATGATTTCCTCATGTGAGGAGAAGCTGCCATCAAGGACATGGAGGAAGAATTCATTTCGTATATTTCGATCATGCTGTTTGAGTGCGTGCTCTTTCATTAATGCGAAGGAGATGACGTTTGTGGCCTGTTCGATTGTTAAGGTAATCAAATTGTCGCTAGACTTGATTTCTCCTGAAATGGTCAAATATCCAAATGTTTTTCCATCCAGATAGATGGGGAAAACAGTATAGGTTTGCTGATTGGATAGGACTGAAAATGAGAAAAAAGGAGACTTGGTTAGTTGGAAATTGTATCCTTCACTGATCATTTTTTTGATTATTGAAAAAACTGAAGAGGTGCGATATGGATGAATCATCGGTTTAAGGTATTGATCAACCAATGTGATGGGATATTCAATCATATTGGATAAATGATCGAGTAATTTCTGAATTCCTTTTCCACGCATAATGAGATTGGTGAATTGTTTATGTGTTTCCATCGCGTGCGTTAATTCATTGGCTCGTTGATCGAGAATTTGCCGGAGTATGAGATTGGTGATTTCACCGAGAGACAAGTCTGCGGGAAGATCGATGATAGGAAGAGAGAGTTCGTTGGCAAGTTGAAGTATCTCCTCAGGTACTTCCTTCAAGTACCGTCGAGTCTTGATGCCGAGTGCGGCACAACCTTGTTTGGCCATGCCTTCGATGAGAGTCTTGAATAAGAGTGGCTGGTCCTTCAGGTGGTACGCGGTCGTTACGAGAAATTCATTAGGTTTTAGAAAATGGATGATATCCGGGGCATCCATCATGTTGACCGTTTGTACTTCCCCATCCAATCCTAATTCTCCAGCGATAACGTGCATGCCGGGTAAAAACGGCAAATGTAAAAGTTCGGCTACCTTCATCTAAACACACCTCATTCATTAAGATTTTGATTATCTAGGGGTGTGCGAGTGTAATAGTCTTTTCCTATAGAACGTGCTGTGGACTATTTCCTTATCGCCTTCATGATGTGAGTTTTTTTCTATCATATCATACAATTCCTTTGACAATCCTTACAAATTTTCCATTTTATTTTGTTGAGATAGCCAAAATTATATTTTAATGTAAGGTTTTATAACATTGGTGGTGACATAATGTCTGAATATTGGTACTATTTATAAAAAGCTATGAATGAAAAAGGGGAGATGAAGGAATGAAGGAAACCAATGTTGCTACGAAGAAGAAAAAAAGAGTGACACCCTATCCAAAAGAATGCACGTTCAGTAAAGAGGATTGGGATGTATTGACGCAGTATTGGTTTCCGGTGGCGGCGGTCGAGGAAGTGACGGAAAAGCCCCTCGGCATTAAATTGCTGGATGTCCATCTTGTACTTTACCGTGCGAGCGGAAAAATCATTGTGGCTAGGGATCTTTGTCTGCACCGGGGGGTTCCGCTAAGCATGGGGTGGGTGGAAGAAGACAATATCGTTTGTCCTTATCATGGATTTAGATACGGGCCAGAGGGGAACTGCACGGGAATTCCCGCACACCCTAATGCGAAAATATCTCCTCGTCTTTGCATTACTATCTATCCGACGGTAGAACGTTATGGATTGGTCTGGACTTCGATAGCAAGCGATGTTGAGGATATCCCGCCATTGCCGGCATGGGACGATCAGGCATACCTGAATATTCTGCCTCCGTTCATCGACATTGCTGGTTCTGCAGGAAGACAGATGGAAGGGTTTTTGGATGTATCTCATTTTGCCTGGGTTCACTCAGAAAGCTTCGCTGATCGTGATAATCCCGTTGTGCCAAGTTATAAAGTGGATAAAACGGAATACGGCTTACATGTCGAGTATAGAAGTTCGGTCAGCAATTACGGAAAAGACCTGAAACATTTGGAACCGCCGAATTTTGAGTGGCTACGCGTGTTTGACATTTATCCTCCATTAGCGGCGAGGTTGACAGTCCATTTTCCGGAAGGTGGGAAATTATTTATCCTGAATTGCGCTAGTCCAGTCTCGGCTAGGAAAACAAGGATGTTTTCCCCGATGGCGCGAAATTTTGATTTAGATGCACCTCTTGAAGACACATACGAATTCAATTTACAGATTTTTAATGAAGATAAGGAAATGGTCGAAAATCAAAAGCCGGAGGAGTTGCCGCTCGATCTTCAAGCGGAAGCCCATATCGCGGCGGATAAGACTTCGATTGCCTACCGTCAACTATTGAGGGAATTGGGGTTAGGCTCAAATTATACAAGTTGATGTGTGAGGGTGTCCTTGTGGACGCTCTCGCTTTTTTTCTACCAAATAAGTTTGTCGTTTAGTGATGGTGTACAAAAATATCTTTGATTTCTAACAGAATTGTCAATGAAGTTCATCATGTAAGCAAGTAAAATAATCTATATAACATAATTTTGTGAAGATTCATAACATACAATAGGGCTGAATAAGAGGAGGTAAACGTGATGGCCATGCAAATCAAGGAATCTCTTTATGAAAAAGATAATGTTGCTTCTATGATTGAATGGTTGGCTTCTTTCGGGTTAACGGAGAAGCAGGGAGTAACTCGGTTATTATATTCCAAGGCATGGGTGCAGGCCCAGCGAGCATTGAAAACGGAAATGGAAAAAGTGGGTTTACGGACGCATTTTGATAGCGTAGGCAACTTGTTTGGAAGATTGGAAGGGACGAATCCCGGAAGTAAAACAATCCTGACGGGGTCGCATATTGATACGGTTGTCGAAGGAGGGAAGTATGATGGTGCATTTGGGGTCATCGCTAGTTTTCTAGCGGTACAAAGGTTGCATCAAACCTATGGGCCTCCCCGGAAAACGATCGAAGTCGTTTCCTTTTGTGAAGAAGAAGGGAGCCGTTTCCCCTTGACATTCTGGGGATCGAGGAATATCCAAGGGGTGTATGGTCTGGACCAAGTGAAAGGGCTGATGGATTCAGAGGGGTATCCATTTTTGAAAGCCATGAAGGAAGCAGGTTTTGACCCTGATACATATATAACGCCAGTCCGTGATGATATTGAGGGATTCGTCGAGATTCATATTGAACAGGGAAGTATCTTGGAAAAAAATCAAAAGACGATCGGGGTCGTCAGTCATATTGTTGGGCAGCGTCGCTATACGATTAGGGTTCTTGGTGAAAGTAATCATGCAGGCACCACTCCGATGCATGATCGAAGGGATGCAGTCAGTGCAGCTTCGGAATACATTTCTTTTTTAACGAGTAAGGCCAAGGAAATGGACCCTCATTTAGTGGCGACGGTCGGTAAAGTGGATGTGTTTCCAAACGTTCCGAACGTCGTGGCTGGTGAAGTGGCATTTAGTTTAGATATCAGGCATCACCAAGAAGATGTCCTTGATTCGTTTTGTCGGGAGATTTTCTCTACCTTCCAATCTCATGCTGATGGTAACGAGATACAGTTGGAAGTTGCACAGTGGATGGATGTCGTGCCGGTTGAATTAAGTACAGAGATGAATTCCTTGGTTCGGGAAATTACCGAAAATCATAAGATTCCTTATCAAGATATCATTAGCGGTGCGGGGCATGATGCACAGGTGTTTGGTTCGATTTGTCCGACATGCTTGCTCTTCGTTCCAAGTCGGGATGGAATCAGCCATTCACCGAGAGAACTTACGAACATTCAGGACTTAGAAAAAGGAATCGATGTGTTAAGCGACCTATTATATAAATTAGCCTATTAAAGGGGGAAGATGAAATGGCATATAAAGAATTATGGACACCGGTCAGGACCATCATGACTCCAGGGCCCGTGGAAGTGGACCCCCGGGTTTTACGGGCGATGAGCACTCCGATTTTAGGGCAGTTTGATCCTGCCTTTACGAATATTATGAATGAAGTAATGGAAATGCTTCGTCTCGTATTCCAGACGAACAATCACTGGGCTTTTCCAATCGACGGGACATCCCGATCCGGAAATGAAGCGATACTATGCAGCATTATTGAGCCTGGCGATAAGGTCCTGGTTCCGATTTTTGGGCGGTTCGGTCATTTGCTGGTTGAAATTTGTGAGCGATATGGTGCGGAAGTGCATACGATCGAATGTCCGTGGGGGGAGGTTTTTGATCCAGCGGATGTCATTGCGGAAATCAAGAAAATATCCCCGAAAATAACGGCAATTGTTCACGGGGAAACGTCCACAGGATGCATGCAGCCGTTAGCGGAAATCGGTAAGGCCTGTCGGGAGCAAGATGTTTTGCTTGTGGTCGATGCGGTTGCGTCGATTGGAGGAACGGATGTAAAGGTGGATGAATGGTATATTGATGGGTTGATAGGTGGTACGCAAAAATGCCTGTCCGTTCCTTCGGGTATGGCGCCAATCACATATAATGAAAGAATTGAAAAGATCATTCAGTCCCGTAAAAAGGTGGAACGGGGGATTGAAACAGAAGAAGATCGTCAACGTATTTCTAGCCATCGTCCCATTCCCTCCAATTATTTCGATTTGGGCATGCTGCAGGATTATTGGGGACCACGTCGTTTGAACCATCATACAGAAGCAACTTCGATGATTTATGCATTACGTGAAGGACTACGCCTTGTGCTCGAAGAAGGATTGGAACAGCGATTTGCCCGCCATAGGCATCATGAGTCCGCACTTGTTGCTGGCATCAAGGCGATGGGGCTTACGTTATTTGGGGATGGGAAAAATAAATTACCATGCGTAACTTGTGTTGAAATTCCAGAAGGGGTGGATGGAGAGCAAGTCCGGTCGATGCTATTGAATGAATTTAGTATCGAAATCGCATCCTCGTTCGGTCCCCTTCACGGGAAGATTTGGAGAATTGGAACAATGGGATTCAGTTGTCGGAAAGAGAATATTCTCTTTGTGCTGGCTTCTTTGGAAGCGGTCCTTTTACGCCAAGGGTTCGAGGTGAATCGGGGGGGAGCTTTGCAGGCTGCACTCGACATATACGTAGGGGAATCGGGAAAACGGATCGGAGTGAAATCATAACGGGAAGGTGACTTCCTGTATCTTTTGCCAAACGATTTGAAGGAGTGAACAAGATGTCCACATACGAACTCATTATCCGTAATGGCTACGTGGTATTGCCTGAAGAAGTGAAAAAAGCCGATGTTGCCATCCGGGATGGCAGGATTGCCGAGATTGGCAATCTGATCGATGATAAAGGGCTCGAAGAATATGAAGCATCGGAACACTATGTTTTTCCTGGAATGATTGATGTTCATGTCCATTTCAGTGAGCCGGGACGTGCCCATTGGGAAGGGTTTGAAACCGGTTCGCAGATGATGGCAGCAGGCGGATGCACGACCTATTTTGACATGCCATTGAATGGGATCCCTTCCACGATTGATCAACTGGCGCTTCTTGAGAAGGCGAAAATCGGTGAAGCGAAGTCGGTTGTCGATTTTGGTTTATGGGGTGGTTTGGTACCCGGAAATATAGATGAATTGGAAGGGCTAGCTAAATCAGGGGTCATTGGTTTTAAGGCCTTTCTTTCTGCGACGGGCAATGATGAGTTTGAACGGGCGGATGATTTAACTCTGCTTCATGGTATGCGGGAAATCGCCAAGTTGGATAAGATTTTGGCACTACATGCCGAAAGTGATTCAATTACTCGCTGGTTGAAGCAAGGGAAAGAGGAGCAAGGATTATACAGCGCTGACGACTATGCGGCGACTCGTCCCGTATTAGCAGAAGCAGAGGCAGTCGAACGAGCCATTACATATGCAGAATTGACAGGATGCCGACTGCATTTTGTCCACATCAGCAGTGCATTGGCGATAGAAAAGATAGAACGGGCCAAGCGACGTGGCCTGGATGTAACGGTCGAAACCTGTCCTCACTATCTACTATTCAATCAAGCTACACTCATCGAGAAAGGGTCGGTAGCAAAATGCGCACCTCCACTCCGTGAGAGGGACGAACAGGAAAAGTTAATTGCTTTATTAATAGAAGGAAGGTTTGACATGATTTCATCAGATCACTCCCCAAGTCCTTATGAAATGAAGGATCCTGCGGTGCATAACCTGTTCGAGGCATGGGGTGGAATAAGTGGCGGGCAGTTTTCCTTACTATCGATGATCGAACTGGCCATTACATACGATATTCCTTTATCGAAAGTGGCTGATTGGATAGCGGCAGCACCTGCTGAGCGATTTGGACTTTCTTCAAGGAAGGGACAAATCAAGGAAGGAATGGATGCGGATCTTGCTGTTATTTCCCTGAGTCAAAACTATACAGTCAGTAGGGACAATTTTTATGCCAAGCATAAGCAAAGTGTCTATATGGGCCACACCTTCCCCTGTCAAATAACCGCCACCTTCAACAAGGGAAAGCTAGTCTATGATAAGGGCGAAATCAGGAAACAGGCGCGGGGAACGTGGCTAAAATAGTAGGGAAATCGAATTGCACATCTAATATTACAATATTATATGAAGTGGAAAGAAGGTGATTCTCCTATATTTAGATCGCCTTCTTTCGTTGTTTTTGCGGAAAGGGTGAAATGAAAAATCTATATAGTGTAGACTAGTATAGGTATAAGTAGCGATGAATGCAGGGAAGAGACTATCCTCCAACGGTACTAGAAAAATATCCCGGTAATAAAACGTTGACTCTTTATGAACCGTTGTTATAGGATTACGGTATGAAAAAATGTGTAATAGGTATAAAATCCACACGATAGATACCGGTAACTGTCCTTTTAGCAAACAAAGGGTGCCCGTGAACAGCGGGGGCATCCTTTTTTATATGTAATTGTCAGAAAGGGGGAAACCTCTATGGAATCTTTGATCATGGATATGATCGAAGCGTTTAAATCTTTATCTTATTTCGGGGTGTTGCTTGCGTTAACATTTGAATTCATCCCAGCTGAAGTCGTTCTGCCGCTTGCCGGCTATTGGGTATATCAAGGTGAATGGAATTTAGTCTTGACGATACTGGCTGGTTCAATTGGTGGGGTAACGGGTCCATTGACACTTTACGCCCTAGGAAAGTATGGGGGAAGGCCGCTAGTAATGAAGTTTGGGAAGTACTTCTTGGTGAAAGAGGAACAGCTGAACAAGGCTGAGTACTTCTTCGATAAGTATGGAGCGGGAATTGCATTTTTCGGAAGATTTGTTCCCGGAATCCGTACGGCCATTTCATTACCTTGTGGTATTTTGAAAATGAATATCTGGAAATTCATGCTTTATACATACTTGGCGATGCTTCCTGTGACCACGATATATGTGTATCTAGGGTATAAGTTAGGGCCACAATGGGAACAGGCTGGAGCGATTTTTGCGCAATATGCGAACTTCTTGCTCATCCCAATCGTCTTGATTGTCATTTGGTTGTTCTTCAAAGCAAAGAAAAGAAAAGCGAAACAATAACAAAGAAGGCGCCGTTTCAGGCGCCTTGTTTTTATTTAACTTGTTAGCAGCATCCGCCGTAGCCGCCGCCATAGCCGCCACCATAGCCGCCGCCATAGCCGCCGCCGAAGCCCCAGCTACAACCAATGATGACTAGTAGGATAAACAGTACGATTAATAAGGCAAAGCCGTTATCGAAACCGCCACCGCATCCATCGTTACAACTTTCGTTACATCCATTATGATTATGACCACCCATTAAATTTCCTCCTCATAACATTTGTGATTTACATACCTAGCAAAACATCTTTACTGGGAATACTCCATACTATGTATTCTAGGCCGAAGTGTTTGCTTATTCATTAAAAATGGGCGTGGGTAGACAGGGGGAGATGAGCCCGAATAATTTTTCCTGGATTTTAAAGATGTTATAATATACCACATATATAGAAGGGGGCTGGTCTTCTCCGTGAAAGTTGCGATTATGACAGATATACATGGCAATGCTTCGGCATTGAAAGCCGTTCTTAAGGAAATTGATGAAAGAAATGAAGTGGAGCGAATCTATTGTTTGGGGGATATGATCGCAATAGGACCCGATACCAATGACGTCTTGGATTTGTTATTTTCGAGAGATGACCTAACGATGATCAGTGGAAATCATGATGAAGCCGTATTGGCCATTGTTAAAGGGGAGGAACATCCAACGGGACATGTCCATGTTAAAGAGCACCATGAATGGATTGCGAAAAGGATGGACCTCCTATTCGTGCCGCTCCTGGAAAAACTGCCTCGCACCCTGGAGGTTCCGGTTCATGACCGCACTCTTTTCTTCACCCATTATCATATGGAAAAGGAAAAGGGGAATGCACACATCAGTGAAAATCCCTTCAGCAAGATCGTTGAACCCAATTTAGCTAACTTGGAGGCCCTTTTTAGAAATCGGTCAGAAGATTTGATAGGATTTGGGCATCATCATCCTCTTCATCACTTTCAAAACGACCAAACGATTTTCCTGAATCCCGGATCGCTTGGGTGCAATAGTGAACCAATTGCACGGTATGCCGTGGTTACCATCGAGGACAACGGCATTCAGGTTCATCTGGGAAATGCGTCGTATGATAATGCTGCCTTTCTTTCGTCCTACAAAAAGTTACAGGTCCCGGAGCATGAATTCATTATACGTGCCTTTCATGGAAATCAGATGATATAGATTCAAGCATAAAACATCTTCCTGAGGATATGATAAAAGTCAAACTGTTACATATTCGAGGAGGAGAGTCCCATGAAGGATTCGGAACAGAACCGTCATCTTCAAGATCCCGAAAATGCAGAGCAGCAACATAGCCTCGTCTGCAATGATGAATTATTCAATAAGGACCTGCGTGCGATCGTCGATGATACCATGCAAAATGAAGGATAGCTTGTTAGGACACTGTAGGACATCGCCTGCAGTGTTTATTTTTGCCCTCCCGTACCTTTTACGCTTTAAATGGGTAAGTCAATCATTTGAAACCATTCTGAAATTATCCCATACTATATATAAGGTTATAGATACGAGAGGAGGGGAAATCATGGGACATCATGAGGGTCACTCCCATGACCACGGACACCACCATCATCATTCAGATAATAAAAAAGCTCTGCTGGCGTCGTTTGTGCTGATCTCGACATTCATGGTAATCGAAGTGATTGGAGGGTTCATGACGAATAGTCTGGCCTTGCTATCGGATGCAGGGCATATGCTGAGCGATGCAGCGGCTTTGGGGCTCAGTTATGCAGCGATTAGGCTAGGCGAGCGAAAGGCGACCCAATCCAATTCCTTTGGATACAAGCGTTTCGAAATCATTGCCGCCTGTTTAAATGGTTTGACGTTAATCGTAATCTCGGTATTCATTTTCGTAGAGGCGATTCGGAGGTTTGTAGATCCGCCTGAGGTTCAAAGTTTGGGAATGCTAATGATTTCAATCATTGGCTTGTTTGTGAATATCATTGCCGCATGGATTCTAATGAGTGGCGATAAAGAAGAGAACCTGAATGTACGGAGTGCTTTCTTACATGTAATCGGCGATATGCTCGGTTCAGTGGGCGCCATTGTGGCAGCACTATTGATTTACTTTTTCGATTGGGGAATGGCGGACCCCATCGCGAGTATGATTGTCGCAATTCTAATAGTTATAAGTGGGTATAGAGTGGTGCGCGATTCTTTCCATATTCTAATGGAAGGCACACCAGAACGAATCGACATGGAAGAAGTGAAAGAGAATTTGAAGGAATTGCCGCATGTATCGGATGTCCATGACCTCCATATCTGGACGATTACCTCCGGATTTCTCTCGTTAAGCTGTCATGTCGTCATTGATGCTGGTGGAGACCACGATTCAACCCTTGCTGTTGCCCAAAAACTGCTTCATGACCGACATGGGATTGAACATAGCACGATCCAAGTGGAAAAACAGGATGTGGGGTGCCCGAACCCGCATGAGACATGTAATTGAAACAAGGCCGGCTCATCGATGAAGCCGGCTTTTTTGATGTGTCGTATTTCGGATGAAACCGAGAAGTGTCCAAAAATGTCGAGGAATGATTAGATGAACATATTCCTGACACATTAAGGGGATATGATGGGGGATAAAAGACTGATGCACAGTTAGGTTGGATAATGCAATATGATTCAACTATAATTTAAGAAGGAGGAATTCCTTTATGAAAAAAATTCTAGTCGTTGAAGATGAAATTGCCATTTCGATGGTGTTGAAAGCATATTTACAGCGTGAAGGGATGGAAGTCGTACAAGTTTTCGATGGACTCAAGGCTATTCCGACCTTCGAAGAAACGAACCCTGATCTGGTTCTACTTGATGTGATGCTGCCTGGTAAAGAGGGCTGGGACATCTTGAAAGAAATCAGGGAGAAGGATATGTGTCCTGTGATCATGCTGACGGCATTGAATGATGTGGATTACCGCCTATCCGGCTTTAAGTCGGGAGCGGATGATTATATTTCCAAGCCCTTTGTGGCGGAAGAAGTGATGGCCCGGGTGCATGCCGTTTTAAGGAGGAGCTCGACACCTGTAGTCGAAGAAAAACATGTACATCAATTTGGCAGCTTGTCCATTGATAACAAGGCCTATGCGGTGCACTTAAAAGGGGAGGAAATCAGCTTGACGCCCCGTGATTTGTCATTACTCATTTTTTTCGCAAAGCACCCCAATCATATTTTCACGAGAGAGCAACTCCTCGATCAGGTGTGGGGCATAGACTATGACGGAAGTGACCGTGCCGTGGATTTGGCCATCAAACGAATCAGGAAAGCCCTCGATGCCTGGCCATCATCTGAAGGGGAGATTAAAACGTTGCGTGGATTGGGGTATCAATTGAGTGTCTATGAAAACTAGGAAACGGACTACCTTGCAGCTCTATTGGACAAAAAGATATGTATTGACGTTGATTTCGGGCTTATTGTTATTATCTGTCTTTTCCTTATGGTGGATGGAAAAAACGGCCCTGGAATATAGGCTGAGCCTTCTTAAGTATTTAGCGGATGAAACGTCCGACCGGGCAATGAAGGAGAATGGCCAAATTGTCGTTGGTCCCATCCTTTCCGAAATCGTGGAAGAAAGGGAAAAAATCCTTCAGCTCAATAAGCAACCGATCATTTATATCGTTGATCCTGATGGCAGTATCATCTATACGATGCCTCAATTATATCTTAATGAAGATAATAGTAAGCTTCCTCACGCCATCATGGATAGTCAGGAATTGATCCAGAAGGTCAAGATTTCCGAAAACAAGGTATTTGTCGTCAAGTCGCCGATCACATTTGAAGGCGAGACAAAGGGGTGGGTCGTCATTGCCCAGGAAGAAGGGGCATTGAAGGAAGTCAACCAGGATCACGGTTTGCTTGCATTCCTGATAGGAGGTTTGCTATGCCTTGGGACGGGCGTCATTTATTTTCTTTCAAGAAAGATATCGAGACCCATCCAAGATGTGGCTAACGCTGCTGTCCAAGTGCGGGAAGGCAACTATGATATCCATTTTAAAGAAGAAGAGGAGATACGCGAAGAAGAGATATACGAACTCGTGGAATCCTTCAAGGAAATGACAAACCGGTTGAAACTCATGGAGAAATTACGGGCCGAATTGCTTGCTGGTGTCACCCATGACCTGAAAACACCGGTCACATCCATTAGCGGGTTGATTCAAGCGGTAAGGGATGACGTGGTTACTGGCGAGCAAAGTAAGGAATTTCTTGATATATCCTTGAAGGAAACTCAACGCCTACAGGTGATGATCGAGGATTTGCTGGATTATAATGCAATGTCGGCCGGTGCCTTTAAAATTCGATTGGAAAGAGAAAATCTAAATACATTCATTCAGGAGATCGCTTATCGTTGGCAGATTACCCAGGAGGATCAGAACTTCACCCTGAATGTGCAGGTTCCGGATGAACCGATTCATGGGCAGATTGATTCACTGCGGATGCAGCAAATTATCATAAATCTGTTGAACAATGCGAAGCATTCCCTGGATGGCAATGGTCAAATCGAGATAGGTCTCTATGATCTGGAAGATTCCCGAATAGGAATCGACGTGAAGGATAGTGGACGCGGCATTCCGCAACATGAACAACAGTATGTGTTCGAACCCTTTTATCGGGGCGAAAACAAAAAACTGAAAGTGCGTGGATTAGGATTGGGCCTTCCCTTCAGCAAGATGCTTGCTAAAGCACAAAAGGGAGACCTCGTGTTGAAAGAAAGCAATGAACAGGGGACGATTTTTACCATTACAGTAGAGAAATCAGCGCGGGTATAACAAAAAAAGGGTTGTCCATTTCTAGTGGACAACCCTTTTGTCAGGTATAGTTGATTAGGCGAGTTGGCTGATGGCACGCCACAATTGAATGTGACGGACTTTTCTTGGAAGGAAGCGGCCCATTTCTTCTTCATTATAGCCAGCATGCAAATTCTTATGATCAAAAATGATCGGGCGACGTAATAAATCTGGATTTGCTTGAATGAGCGTACAAAGGTCGTTAAGTGGGGTATTGTTTATATCGATATTCAAGCTTTTGAATTTTTTGGAACGGGTTGAGATGATTTCATCTGTACCGCCTTCCGTTTTACGTAAAATCGCTTTGATTTCTTCTATAGATAAAGGTTGAGAATATAAGTTCCGTTCATTGTAGGAAATTTCATTTTTTTGAAGCCAAGCTTTTGCCTTACGACATGCTAAACTGCTTGGTGTAGTATAAATTGTAACCATTAAAATCGACTCCCTTAAGGTTTCATATTTTTTATAGGTTTTTTTTGGGTTTTTGCTTTTTCGGTTTATGGGTTAAAATTATTTTGTATTTGTTATACTCTTACTTTAACGTTTGTATGTGTCAGCAATATGTCAAGAAAAATAAACTTAAAAGTTTTTTTGGAAAAGGGAGAATTCGAATGTGGATGTTTAAAATATCGGGAGTGCCTGCATCTGAAGGAAATCCGGGGAATAGGATGAGGGTGGCTGAGCC
Organism: Peribacillus sp. NPDC097224; assembly: GCF_044761985.1. NCBI lineage: Bacteria > Bacillati > Bacillota > Bacilli > Caryophanales > Bacillaceae > Peribacillus > Peribacillus sp. NPDC097224. The sequence goes on from NZ_JBIWDK010000003.1 coordinate 158,340, forward strand.
GTTTTTAGCTAAGGAAAACTATTTCTTAGAAGAGCAACTGTTGCGTTTTCCTTCATTGATGATGTCGACTGTGGGGCAAGGATCATGACCGCGGACTTTTGGTCACCTGTTAGACTGTCCGTTCAGATAGCCGGAATCTCGGGAATCCTCGTCTTTATTATAGGAATCATGCTTGCCCGCATCATGGCCAAAAAGCGCTTCAGAGGAAGGGTCATCCTGGAAACCGTGTTTTTGTTGCCCCTTGTATTGCCGCCTTCCGTCGTCGGGTTTTTACTGATCGTGTTTTTCGGTAAAAACGGAACGCTAGGTCAAGTCATCGAGAAGGTGTTTAGCCAACCAATCATGTTCACCTGGTGGGCGGCGGTTATTGCTTCTACCGTTGTAGCCTTCCCGCTTATGTACCAATCGGCCAAAACGGGTTTTGAGGGCATAGATGAAGAAATAGAAAATGCCGCGAGAGTGGATGGAGCGGGTGAATGGAAGTTATTCTGGTATGTATCCCTTCCATTAGCCGGCAAATCCATCCTGACCGGAGCGATATTGAGTTCAGCACGAGCCTTGGGGGAATTTGGGGCGACACTCATGTTTGCTGGAAACATCCCGGGACAGACCCAGACGATACCGACCGCGATATATATAGCCATGGATTCAGGGAATATGACTCTAGCCTGGCTATGGGTCGGTGTGATCATCGCCATCTCTTTCATCATGCTTTTCATCGTGACGTACATAAAATGATTATTTTTCGTATAAACTAATGAAAAATTGAGGTGCGACTTCCACGTCTTTCTTATGAATAAAGCCATTTTTTTCATACAGTTTACGTGCAGGCATGTTCAAGGTACCGGTCGAAACGGATAGCTTCTTCCATGGAATCGTCAGTTGTAGGTGGGTAAGAAGGGCCTGTGCAATGCCTTTTCGGAAATGATCTGGGTGTACGACCAATCGGCAAATCTCTATCAGTCCATTTTCACTTTTATAGGAAATGGCCCCGGCAACCGTATCGTCAACAAAAAAACCGATAAATGTTTCTTTGCAGCGTAAGAATTGATTAAACGTTTCTACCAATGGGGGTATTTCGTCAAATCTAACTAATTCCGCTTCCACTGCATAGGCTTTTTTTTGAAGGGAAAACAGTTGTTGTCCATGGATGGAGCGTAATTCTGGAATATTCATCATCATGCGTAAATCATCTCCTTAAAATCCATTATAATAGAAGTAGGTAAACAGAATGATGGTTTCTTGTGTTATAATCGACAAACAAGATGAACTAATGAAATGAGGAAGAAATTTGTTAACATTTGAAGAAAAATTAAGTATCATTGAAACTTTCCCGGAATTAGAACGGAAAGATGTTTCACTAGGACGCGTCAATTTCCATTTTCCCGGCAGTGTTCAGGAGAAGAAAATTGTCGTACAGCACCTGCATCCGAATGGCAATGGCTTCGTATACGCAGGGCATTTGAAAAAGAAGGAAACAGACCGCAAAGGATTCATCAATATACGTGACTATTCCGAAGAGGAATTAAAAGCATTGATCAAAACTGCCCTATCCTATTTATCCGAACCTCCTGTTATGCAAGAAGAGGAGGCGGACGATGAGTTCGCTAGGTTGGAGGGAACTTGGATTGGCCGTGAAAAGCAGGAGCTTTCGCTTGTTAGAGAAGATCAGCTTTGGAACGTATACTCAGGACCGAACTTAGAGGAGTGTTTCGAAAGTCCAATCGAAGCGGAGCGCTACTTATTGGATGAAGGATTCCGTCAAAGCAAAAAAAGAAAAATGTAGAATTTTAGGATAATTTGTCGGCAAAATTACTCCCATTAATATTGTTTTCAGTTAATTACCCATGATATAATATGGGTAATTATTTTTGTTCGGAATAAGTTGTTTGATAGAAGGATTTACCGTTTTAGGGTTCCTCTTGAGACATTATCCAGAACCAAAAATAGTATAAAAATGGATTTTTTCCAAACACAGGAGGAACTAACATGGTACAAGGTAAAGTAAAATGGTTCAACGCAGAAAAAGGTTTCGGTTTCATCGAAGTTGAAGGACAAGACGACGTATTCGTACATTTCTCAGCTATTCAAGGTGAAGGTTTCAAAACACTTGAAGAAGGCCAAGAAGTTTCTTTCGAAATCGAGCAAGGCGCTCGTGGACCACAAGCTGCTAACGTTCAAAAATAATTGAATGTTAATAAAGACCCCAATTTGGGGTCTTTTTATTTTGTATTTACAAGCTTGGGAGTTTGTTAGTTTGTAAATAGAGAGGCGAACTTTTTTATCCTGGGTAGGTCAGCTTCTTGATACATTTGTTCGATTTTCAATGTAGCGACCAATTGGCTCTTGGCAAATAGCATGTCCCGAAATTGGTCGACGGCTCCGCAAAAATGATTGTAATTGGTTTCACCCGTTCCGAAGACTCCTGTTTTCAGGTGGGAAATCGGCATTTGCTCTAGCTCCGAATAGAAGGCGGACATTCTGGCAGGAAGCTCGCCATTTCCCCAAGTATAAGTACCGACAATCAACGAATCATACTCATGCACTGTACGTATATCAAATTCAAGAACCCGAAATAGCTCTGCTTCGGGCAAAAGGGATGCAAGGACTTCAGCAAGCGCCTTTGTATTGCCGCCTGCCGAATGATGGACGATGGCGGCTTTAAAGCTCATCGAACCCGTTGCTTGCATTTACTTGGCTATAGGTCCTTGATTTTTGCTCGAAGAAGTCGGTCTTCGTCAGCCCGATGGATTCATCGTCGAACGTTTTGATCCAGGGCATCGGGTTCTCGCTATACTCTTGATACAAGTTTTCAAGTCCAAGCATGCGTAATCGTTTGTTGGCGATATATTCAATATACTCGTTGAACTCGTCCAAATCGAGATCTGCTTTTGTTTGGATATCCTCAAGCATATATTCGGACCATTCTTTTTCAAGCTCGACGGCCTTTTCAATCGTCGTATAGATGAACTTCGTATTGTCTTCATTATTCAGTTCCGGATATTCATACATTAAAATTTGTACAAGCATGCCAATGAAATCGAAGTGGACCATTTCATCGCGATGAATATAGGAAATCATCGTTGCCGAACCGGTCATCAGATTTTGCCGGCCCAGATTGTAGTAGAAGGCGAAAGCCAGGTAAAAATAGATCCCTTCAAGGTTCGTGGAATGGATGAGCGCCTCGAATAAGTGCTGAGGGCTAGGGTCGTCCACAAATGTTTGGTAGGCATCCACGATCGGATGGTTCCGCTTGATTACTTCCGGGTGTTCTTTGATCCGGTCAAAAAGCTGTTTTTGCTTGCCGACAGGAATCAAGGAAGCAAGGATGTAAGAATACGATTCATTATGAATGGATTCCTGCTGGGCCATGTTGGCGAGGATCGCCTTTGCTGCCGGATCCTTGATGTATCGAAGGATCTCCACTAATGTTGGTGTTTGCAGGCTGTCCATCCCGGCAATCATCGTGAGGATGTCGAGGAAAGCATCCTGGATATCCTCATCCAATTCACCCCACTGCTTTTTATCCTGGATCATGTTCACGCTCGATGGCTTCCAAAAATTGTTGATGAGCTGTGTATAGGTATCATAGAATTTTTCATACTGAATGTCGTTCCAAAGGAGAAAGCCTGATGCTTCTCCTTTGAAAACGCCGGTTGCCTTGGTAGGATGGGTTGGTTCGAGCATCCTGATTTTCTTGATATGGTTTGTCATCTGTAAAATCTCCTTCAATAAAGTAAATTCCATTCCCACTCGTTAACTGGAGCAGCTCTCACAGGCATTGTCGTATTCGGATGAAGTGGAACGAAGATAATAAGTCGATTTCAATCCGCTTTCCCATGCTGTTAGGTGTATGTCCAATAACACTTTAGCCTTGATCGTGTTTTGTACATACAGGTTGAAGCTGATGGCTTGGTCGATATGACGTTGACGTGCTGCATTTTGCTTGATGCTTTCCTTTTGGTCCAAATGGAAGCGCGTTTTTTTATAGTATTCATACGTAGTGGGCGTCAATCCAGGCGCTGTCACTTTAAATTTGAAGTTTTTCTTTTCTTCATAAAACTCGATTTCATATAACGGGTCGATGCCATCCGTGGAATGACCGATTTTGGCAGTCGATGAATTGGGGGCGATTGCCATTAAATAGCCGTTTCGTGTACCATACTGCTGCACTTCTTCTTTTAATTCCAACCATTTTGGATCTCTATAGTCACGAAGGTCGAAATACTCCCCCGTTTGCCAATCGGACCCTTCGAAGTATGGGTAGGTTCCTTTTTCCTTGGCCAATTCATTGGATGTTTTAATGGTTAAATAAGCGATTTTCTCATATAAGGTATCGGCGTACTGAACGGCTTCATCGGACTCCCAGTAGATATTTTGCGTCGCGAGTAAATGATGCCACCCGAAAGTTCCTAAGCCGATTGAGCGGTAGCGCTTATTCGAAATGGAAGCTTGCTTGACCGGTAAGGTATTCACGTCAATGACGTTATCGAGCATGCGGATCTGAATCGGGATCAGTCTCTCCAATACATCGCTGTTCACCGCGCGTGGCAGGTTGATGGAAGAAAGGTTGCAGACAACGAAATCCCCGCTTTTGCGAACTACGACGACATCGCCATCTTCCGTTTCATATTCGTCGGTGATCGTTGAAGGGCTTAAGTTCTGGGCGATTTCCGTACAAAGGTTAGAACAATAGATCATCCCTTTATGCTTGTTCGGGTTCTTTCTGTTCACTTCGTCCCGGTAGAACATATAGGGTACGCCTTCTTCTAATTGTGAAATCATGATGCCTTTCATAATGTCCATCGCTTTGATTTTCTCGAAACTATAGCCTGGAAGTATGCCATTCTCCGCCGCCTCTACAGCAAGGGCGTAATGGTCCCTGAAACTGCCATCCCCTTTTTTCTCGTCATAAAAATCCTCGAGGGAGAACCCAAGGGTTTGCTTCACGGTATGCGGGTCGAAGAGATACCAATCTTTCCGGTCACGCACGGCTTCCATGAATAAATCGGGGATGCAGACACCAGTGAAGATATCATGCGCCTTTAGGCGGTCATCGCCGTTTTGCGTCTTCAAGTCAAGGAAGCTCATGATGTCCTTATGCCACGCATCCAGATAGATGGCGATTGCGCCTTTACGTTGTCCCAATTGATCGACGCTGACGGCCGTTTGGTTAAAGAGGCGAATCCAGGGAGTCGTGCCTGAACTGTTACCGGAAAAACCGCGGATATCAGAACCGAGCGAACGGATTTTTCCGACATATAGACCAACGCCGCCACCGAACTTGGAAACTTTTGCGGCATCATAGTTTGATTGATAAATTCCGTCGATGGAATCCTCGATTGCATCGATGAAGCATGAACTCAATTGCCCGTGGGTTTTGCCGGCATTTGAAAGGGTAGGGGTCGCAACCGTCATATATAGGTTCGACATTGCCCAGTAGGCCTCTTTGACAAGCTGCAGGCGGTGTTCCGTTTTTTCCAGTCTCATGATTTCCATGGCAATGATCATGAAGCGCTCCTGGGGAAGTTCATAGACCTTGTCTTTTTTTGGACGGGCCAAGTAGCGATCATTCAAAAGATAGATTCCGATATATGAAAATAGTTTATCTTTTTCCGGATCGATGACCGAACCCAATTCTTCGATTTCCGTTTTTGTGTAGGAGTCGAGAAGCTCTGCTTTATAAACAGGGTAACGTTGCCCTTCATGCTGCTGAGAGAGTTCTTGAATCAATTCATAGAAAGGTCCATAGTTCCGGCCTTCATAGCCCCGGTTCTTTTGGGCATCACGATACATGGCATTCAATAGTTCCCTTGCGGCGACGAATGTCCAGTCTGGGGCATCGATATCGACACTTTCAAGTGCAAGCTGGATCAACTTTTTCGATGTTTGTTCTTCTGAAGCATCACCTTTTCGATCGAGCCATTTAGTAAAACGCTTTTTGAACTTTTCCATATCAAGACGGCCTTCGAAATCCTTGGATAACATGTCCATCTGGATTGAATTTGTTTCTGTGTCATTTTTTATGGTAGGGTTATATGTTTGAGTCATAAATGTTCCTCCTCTTAAATGTACGCGAATAAAAAAAAACCGCCCAATAAATTGAGCGGATCAAACGATAGGATAAAAGAGCCATGAAAAAATAGCCGTTACACTATCGTTTCATCATCTCAATCCCCGAAGAATAAGAAACTTGAAAAAACCAGGCAGGTCTCCTGACTCATGATCATCCTACTTTGAGTCCTTCCCGTATAGAGAGCTATACAGTGGTTTTCTCATTTCGTCACATTTACAGTTGCGGGGACAGTTCCGGGTTCACACCGGATTCCCTTTTCAGCCATCTCTGGCACCTTGGTTAATAATTCTATATATAGTTATTTATGTTGTTAGAAAAGTCAATATCTAGTATGTATGCTTATATTATCGTAAGCCATCCATGCTGATAATTCAACATATATATTTGTGGAAAACTGATTCATATCTATTGACAAGGTCGGATAAAGGAAGAGGATGATGAAAGAATATAGGGAGGAATACAAAATTCCATCGCGGAATGTCAGGGTTTTTGTGTTAAAATAAATTGCATAGCAAAACTAGGGATTCTGGTTATGAAAAGAAAAATCCCTGCCAAATCATTTAGGAAAAAGGAGAAAAAATCGTGGAAAAAATATTAGTTTTTGGACATAAGAATCCGGATACCGACACTATCTGTTCAGCAATCGCTTATGCTGACCTAAAAAAGCAGCTGGGCATCCAAGCTGAACCTGTTCGTCTTGGTGAAGTGAATGGTGAAACACAATATGCGTTGGACCAATTTAAATTCGAAGCACCCCGCCTTGTTGAAAAAGTGGCTGGGGAAGCGGATGGCGTGATTTTAGTCGATCACAACGAACGTCAGCAAAGTGCCGAAGACATTGACCAGGTACGCGTATTGGAAGTCATCGACCATCATCGTATCGCTAATTTCGAAACAAGTGATCCTTTATATTACCGCGCAGAACCAGTTGGCTGCACGGCTACTATTTTAAATAAGATTTATAAAGAAAACGGAATTGAAGTGCCTAAAGCCATTGCAGGACTTATGCTTTCAGCCATCATTTCCGACTCTTTATTATTCAAATCGCCTACTTGCACGGAGCAAGACGTCGCAGCTGCTATGGAATTAGCGGAAATTGCCGGCGTGAATGCTGAAACATATGGCTTGGAGATGCTAAAAGCGGGTGCTGACCTGAGTGACAAAACCATCGATCAGCTCATCACACTTGATGCAAAAGAATTTTCAATGGGAACGGCAAAAGTTGAGATTGCTCAAGTGAATGCTGTTGACCCGAATGAAGTGCTTGCAAAGCAATCAGAAATTGAAGCAGCGATTCATGCAGTTATTGCCGCGAAAGAATTGGATTTATTCTTATTCGTCGTAACGGATATCTTAACGAATGATTCCGTTGCCTTGGCTCTAGGAGCATCAGCGGATGCAGTGGAGAAAGCGTATAACGTAACATTGAATAAGAACATTGCTGTATTGGAAGGCGTCGTATCACGTAAAAAACAAATTGTACCAGTTTTAACAGATATCTTCGCTAAGTAATAAAAAAAGGACTCGATGCCACTTTGAAAGTGGCTTCGAGTCCTTTTTTCAATTCAACGCTTCTTTCTCTTTTTCATACGCAATCACGATAAGCTCTTTGTTTGATTCCTCACGTATTTTTCCTTCAAAGAGTTTTAACTCATTGAGAAGGTCAGGTGATAAATCTGCTGCAGTATAATCCTGTTCGGATGACATGATTTTCCCTCCAATCCAGAGTATCATTCACTCTAGTTTGGCGGTTCAGCAAGAATTTATGCAGGGGAGCCATGCATCCTTTTACTTTTCATATGAGGCGAGGCTCTTTAGCAGCTGAGAACTTTCCTGATCAAGGCCAAGCACTTGAACCGTTTTCCCCTGTACTCTGTATTTTAAGATGACTTTCTCGACGGCTCCTACAGCCGAGGCATCCCATATTTTCGAATTGGAAAAATCAATGATGATGGAATCTGCTTTTTCCTTCGTATCAAACTTCGAAATGAAGTCTTGGACCGATGCAAAAAACACCTGGCCTTTTATCCGATAAGTGATTTGCCGAGCCTGGTTGTCCGCTGTTTTCTCGACAGACACTTTCGAAATTTTAGCCGAGAAGAAAATCATACTCAAGAGTACCCCGGCGAATACGCCTTTGGATAAATCATGCGTATAAAGAACAACGATAACCGTTACGATCATGACTATCGCCTCGGTTTTAGGAGTGATCCGAAGTCTCTTCAAGGAGGACCAATCAAAAGTCCCGATGGAAACCATGATCATGACCGCAACAAGGGCGGCCATCGGAATTTTAATGAGGACATCATTCAATAACACGATCAAGATTAACAAAAAGGCCCCGGCGACGAAAGTGGACAGCCGACCTCGTCCCCCGGATTTGATGTTGATACCGGATTGTCCAATCATTGCACATCCGGCCATCCCGCCGAAGAAACCGGCCACGATGTTCGCTATTCCCTGACCTTTGGCCTCCCGGTTTTTATTGCTATCCGTATCGGTCATTTCGTCAACGATTTGAGCCGTTAGTAAGGATTCAAGCAATCCGACAAACGCTAGGGCAATGGAATAAGGAAAAATGATGGCCAATGTCTCGAATGATAAAGGGATATCCGGAATCAAGAACATGGGAAGAGCCTCGCTCAATTGCCCCATGTCGCCTACGGTCCGTACAGTAGCCCCTGTTGCAACGGCCACGATGGTCATGAAGATGATTGCGACCAGCGGGGAAGGAACGACCTTGGTTATCCGTGGGAATAGGTAGATGATGGCGAGTGAACCAGCTGTCATGACATACATGACCCACGTTTCCCCTTTGAAATGAGTGAGCTGAGCCATGAAAATCATAATGGCCAAAGAATTCACAAAGCCAGTCATAACCGGCTTCGGTATAAACTTCATGAGCTTCCCAATTTTAAAGACGCCCAGTAGAATTTGAAGGATCCCAGTTAATATAGTTGCGGCAAGTAAATAGTTCAAGCCATGATCCTTTACAAGGTCAACCATCACGAGTGCCATCGCCCCGGTCGCCGCTGAAATCATGCCTGGTCTTCCACCAACAAAGGAGATGACGATGGCGATGCAGAAGGAAGCATACAATCCCACCATCGGGTCGACCCCGGCAATGATGGAGAAAGCTATTGCCTCAGGAATTAAGGCCAGGGCAACGACGATTCCGGAAAGTACGTCTCCGCGAACGTTGCAAAACCACTCCTGTTTTAATGTAGATATATTCAAAACGACACTTCCTTTTTCTCTATATAAGTATGGATTGGCTATTGTAACGTACTAGATTATAGCATGACTTCATTATTCTATCTATGGATTCATAATTGAATGGAAATTTCCTTATTTATATCAATTAGGCCAAATAGAAAGATCCAAGTGGGCCACCTTCAACAAAAAAAGACCCGTAATGGTCTTTTTTTGTTGAACTTACGAGTCATAAGTAAATTCCGGTTCCTTACACTGTGGGATGAATGAAATAATACTATGAAAGGGGTGGACTTGATTGCATGAGTATGTAGAAGCATTAGAGAGAGGAGGGGGATATGTCCTGCTTATTCTTCTTTATGTATAATGCTAGATTTACATGCTGTACAGGTAACTTCTTTGTAATGCTTGAAGATGATCTTTCTAAGATCTCTTCTGGTTAACATAGCGAATACATTGTATCGCGTACCACATACACACGTATGTTTGTCTTTTACGATGTGTCTTTCATCCGTTTTGATAGTAGGAAAAAGCATTTTAACCCTCTTTTAAACTAATTTTAGGCGAAAAAAGACCAAGAGGAAAGTAAATCTTGGAAATCCAACCACTACCACAAAAGCTTGATATGTCTGGTTTGTGGATTTTCACCTTAAATAATCTTAACATAAAAAAGAATCAAATCTATAAATATACAGAAAAACACGATAATGTTTAAAAAAACAGAAGTAGGAAAACGAGGGAATGAATAGATATCCCTAGGACTTAGGGTTTTCGTTTAAGAACTTTTCCCGACAAGATCTGCAGGTGATATCGGAAACCGATTTAAACTTAACCTTCTTCAGGTCTTTTTTCTCGAATATTCCCCGGTAGTTATGAATAATTCCACATTCACAATAACGCTGATCCTTGATGATGTGAACTTTTGCATAATATGTGAAGGTCGGATACATGTTGACACCCCTTGTTAGGTATATATTACTAGGTATATTATACTATTTTATTATAGCTATGTAAAAAATAAATTTCTAAGAAATTAGGCAAAGAAAAGTTCTGTTACAGAGAGGGTCCAACCATCTTGTTGGGTAAGTTTGAATGAAAAAGAAGACACCCGTTAGAAGGATCATCTAACGGGTGTCTTCTTTTTGCTAAAGGTCTTCTAATCAATGTGAATGCCGGGCCAACTCCGGGTTGCGATGCAACGCCAAATACAGGACCAGTCCTGCTAACAGCAGCAGGAAGCTGGTCGTTATAAAAACGGCTGAAAATCCATAAAATCCTGCAACCATCCCTCCCATTGCCGGGCCGATGATATTGCCTAAAAAACGGAGACTAGTATTATATCCAAGCACTTCCCCCTGCATGGCAACGGGAGCCTCTTGGCGGATATAGGCAATCCTTACAGGGATAATTCCCCCTATGACTATACCTAATGCAAACCGTACAAATACAAGTTGCCAAAAGTGATTGATGAAAGCTCCAGGCAAATATACGAGTGCTGTGAGGAAAAGAAGGAGCACCAGAATCTTTATATGTCCATGGTGGTCGCCTATCCTGCCCCAGTACCTGGCCATCAATAAGTTTCCGAGACCAGCTGCGGAAAAGGCGATGCCTGAGTAAAAGGCCAGATTAGTAGTTCCGTGCAGTTCCCCGACATATAAAGATAGAATGGGTTGGATGCTGAAATGAGCCACCTGGACAATCGTTGATATGAGCATGACATTCACTAGAATGGGGTTCCGTAAAATGTGCGAGAGGACCTCCCGGCTCGAATAACTGGCTTTTGTTCCTTTTTGTCGCTGAACTTGATATTCCTTGGTTGCGAATACAAGAAGTCCAGAGACGAAAATTGTGATGGAAGTGAACTTAAACGCTGTTGAGTAGCCGAGAGTATCCGCAAGTACGCCGCCAATCAATGGTCCGAAAAGGGAGCCGGTTATATTTCCCGTTTGAAGAGTACCCAAGACCCTTCCGGCAATCTCTTTAGGTGTCTGTGTGGAAATGAAAGCTTGTGACATGGAGATGAATCCAGTGAATATGCCCATGAACATTCTTAATAAGAACAACTGCAGGACATTTTCTACAAATCCCATCAAGAAAATCGATAGGCCCATACCGAAGGCGCAGGCAATCAGGATTTTCTTTCTACCATAACGGTCCCCGATTCGTCCCCAAATGGGGGAAAACAAAAAGGCTGTCACAAAGGTAATTCCGAATGTCCACCCCGACCAATGCTGGACATATTGTGCCGAATAATTGCCAAAGGTACCGATGTATAACGAGATGAAGGGAAGAACCATCGTCATGCTACCACCGATGAAGAAGTTGGCAAACCACATGATGAAAAGATTCCGTTTGGCCAATTTAACATCCATATACATGTAACACTTCTTTCTACCTGATATTTACTATTCAGTATACAGATTTACCCTATTCTATTAAATGTATTTGATTCAGACATGCTTCAGGGCAAGAAAAAAATCTAGTTTGAAAAAGTTGTTTTTTAATGAAATACCCAGTGTTATACTAACTAAATACTAATTTTTCAGAAAATATAAAATATTTGATGAAAGTTAATATTTCAAATAGTAAGGGGAGAGTCTACATGTTATCGATTCTTGGATTTTGCATGATTTTTACATTTCTTATTTTGGTCATTTCAAAGCGCCTTTCTGTAGTGGTTGCCTTCATTTTCACTGCCATCCTTTTTGCATTGATCGGTGGGTTTGCGTCGGAAATGGGAGAAATGATGATGGCGGGGATTATAAAGGTAACGCCAACGGCCGTTATGATTGTATTTGCTATTTTATATTTTGGCTTGATGCTAGACGTTGGTTTATTTGAACCTATGATTACCAAGATACTAAGCCTTGTGAAGGGGGACCCACTAAAGGTTGTGATGGCCACTGCCATCATCACGATGCTAGTAGGGTTAGATGGTGACGGGTCTTCCACCTTCATGATCACCGTAACAGCCATGTTGCCGCTCTATATAAGGTTAGGGATGAATAGGCTTATATTGGCGTGTGTGGTTGCTTTAGCTGCAGGCGTCATGAATATCATCCCTTGGGGCGGCCCGTTGGTAAGAGCAGCAGCCAGTCTACAAGTGGAAGTATCAGACTTATTCATTCCGCTCATTCCGGTCATGATTGCAGGGCTGATATGGACGCTGTTTTCCGCCTATATCCTTGGGAAGAAGGAAAGAGCCAGATTGGGCATCACTCCATTGCAGACACCAATGCCTTCAGGGTTGGGTGAACAGGCTGCTGCGGTTGAAGCTACTAATGGTACAACCATGAAGTTTTGGTTTAATTGGTTATTGACGATCGCATTAATGGTATTTTTGGTAATGGAAGTGTTGCCTCTACAAATCTTATTCGCTTCGGCTTTTGCCATAGCATTATTCGTTAACTTTCCAAATCCAAAAGAACAGCAGGAAAGGATATTAAGCCATGCCAATAGTTTTGTTATGATCTGTACACTTATCTTTGCAGCGGGTATTTTCACGGGCGTCTTCACGGAAACGAAGATGATGGATTCGATGGCTTCTTCCATCGTGACCGTTATTCCAGATTGGCTTGGTGCACATCTACCTGTTGTTGTGGCACTTACTAGCATTCCGATGGGCTTCATTTTTTCACCTGACGCATATTACTTTGGAATTATTCCCATCATTAGCGAGGCTGCGGCGAACTTTGGAATTGCCCCAGTTGAAATCGGGAGGGCCGCTTTATTAGGTCATTCCACAACAGGCTTTCCCTTATCCCCCTTGGTTCCTGCCACATTCATTCTGATTGGGCTGGTTGGTGTGGACTTTGGTGATCATCAAAAGTTTCTATTTAAATGGGCGTGTGGGACAACGATTGTAATGACAATCGTGGCTATCACTCTTGGGGTGATTCCATTATAAGAGGTGAGTCTAATAAACTAGTATGGAAAATCTTTTACTGTGAGATTAGTTAGGTTTTTTATCATGCTCATAGAATCTATTTTCCCATTTATCCCTCTCTCTGTTTATCCTTTCAAAATAGTGGAAATGATTAAGAAGACTATACATAAATGAAAGAGAGAGGGTACTGATGATGAACTATAAGCAAAAGCTGCTGTTGCCAGCATGTGCCGCCTTTTTGTTGTATGGATGCAATTCAGAGGATAACTCAACGAATGCAGACAAAACCGTGGAAGATTCAAAACCGGTACAGGGAACACAAACGGAAGTGGACCCACAAGCACAGGCGGAAGTTAAGGATACTGCGGGTAAAACTTTAGGTACTGTCAATTTTTCCGCGGAAGAGAATTCCGTCTTGATCGAAGCGGCACTGGAAGGGTTAGAACCCGGTTATCATGGGTTCCATATTCATGAAAATGCAGCATGTGAAGCGGATGCAAAGGAAGGGCCTTTTACTACAGCCGGGGGGCACTTCAATCCAACAGATGAAAAGCACTCCCATCATGCTGGGGATATGCTTCCTCTTTTTGTTAAAGAAGATGGAACAGCCAAATATACAGCCACGTTGGATAACATGACAGTGGAACAACTGAAGCAAGAAGAGCTTTCGGTCATCGTTCATGCAAATCCGGACAACTTTGCCAATATTCCTGACCATTATGAAGCGGATGGAGAAAAGGGACCGAATGAAGACACGTTAAAAACAGGTGATGCCGGTGACAGGCAAGCATGCGGGATTGTAGTAAGCACAGATAAGTAAGGGCATGAGCGATTCTTCTATGGAGGAATCGCTTTTTGCATACTATTTGTAGCTTAGCTTGGCCTAAATCAACCACGAACGGCGATAATTCGACCGCAATCCGAATTATTTCAACCATACCAAGCAATATTTCAACCACGCAACATATTAATTCAACCATAGACAAAAAAGCTGAAAAAAAGGATTTTTCTATCGTGATATAGAAGTAAGAGAAAAGCATGAAAAAACCCGAATCAGGACAAGGAGTCGATTGATTCGGGTTTCATGGCTTATTCTGCTGTAGCGGTTTCTTTAATAAGTTGTAGTCGTTCTGCCACTTCTTCTTCAGACAAGTTATGCTCGACTACATAGCGATTACGTGGGTGCACCCGACATTCGTGGGAACAGCTGCGTAAGTGTTTGTGCTCGTTTTCTTCACTGCAAAGGATTTTCTTGTTGCATTCCGGGTTCGCGCAGTTCACATAACGCTCACATGGTTCGCCGGAGAAGATATCCCTGCCGACGATGACATGTTCCTTTTGATTGATCGGAACGGCAATTCTTTGATCGAATACATACATTTGACCATCCCAAAGATCGCCTTGCACTTCAGGGTCTTTTCCGTACGTTGCGATGCCTCCGTGAAGCTGGCTGACATCTTCAAAGCCTTCTTTGACAAGCCATCCGGAGAATTTTTCGCAACGGATTCCGCCTGTGCAATACGTAAGGATTTTTTTACCTTCAAACATCTCTTTATTCTCACGTACCCATTCCGGAAGTTCACGGAAATTTGTGATATCTGGCTTGATTGCGCCGCGGAAGTGACCCAAATCAAATTCATAGTCATTTCTCGCATCAAGTACGACTGTATTTTCATCTTGCATTTGCTCGTAAAATTCTTTTGGGCTTAAGTAATTCCCTGTCGTCTGGTTTGGATCGACGTCATCTTCCAATCGAAGCGTAACCAGTTCATTTTTTGGACGGACATGCATTTTTTTGAAGGCATGGCCATCGGCTTCATCGATTTTATAGACCATATCAGCAAAGCGGGGATCGCTTTTCATCATGTCCATGTATTTTTCGGTTTGTTCGATTGTACCAGATACCGTACCGTTGATCCCTTCCTGGGCAACTAAAATCCGGCCTTTCAATTCAAGTTCTTTACATGCCGCAAGATGTTCGGCAGCGAACTCTACGTGATTCTCGATTGGTGTATACAAGTAATACAATAAAACTCTATATGGTTTTGTTTCCATTTTTTAATTACCACCTATGATTTATATTTGCAAGATATAAAGGGTGATCAGTTAAGACACTTTTCTCTTACAGACAATCATTATACCAAGAAAACATAACTTTGATAAGTGAATCATGAAAAATGAAAGGGGCCTGTTAAAAATGCTTCAAGATTTAATGAAATATCCCATCATTCAAGCCCCAATGGCTGGAGGCGCATCCACACCGAAACTGGCCGCAACGGTTTCTGCTGCAGGAGGATTGGGGTTTCTCGCAGCTGGATATAAAACTGCAGAGGAAATGAGAAACGAAATGGAAGAGGTGCGCCGATTGACTGGGCGGCCTTTTGGCGTGAATGTGTTCGTGCCAAGTAAAGAGGTTGTGGATGAATCCAGACTCACCGCCTACCGGGAAAAAATACAAAAAGAGGCGGAAAGTGTAGGGGCTTCAATAGGGGAACCCATGAGCGACGATGATGACTGGGTCAATAAAATAGCCGTGTTAAAAGAACTCCGGGTCGCCGTTGTGAGTTTCACATTTGGGTGTCCAGAATCCGGTATCATCAAGGAACTCCAACATGCCGGTACGCTTGTTACGGTATCGGTGACGAACCCTACAGAGGCACAAATTGCAGTTACGGCGGGAGCGGATATCCTTTGTGTACAAGGGATTGAGGCAGGCGGCCATCGTGCCAGTTTTGATAACGAGTCAGAAAGTGACCAAGCGCTTTTGGAATTGATCAAGATTGTAAAAAAAGAAACGAACGTGCCGATAATTGCCGCAGGCGGATTGATGGATGGAAAAGACATTGCCGGTGTTCTTGCAGCAGGGGCAGTAGCGGCACAGTTGGGAACCGCTTTTCTATGTTGCCCGGAAAGTGGCGCAAGCCCAGCTCATAAGGCAGCGCTCCATAATCCACGGTTTACCGATACGGCGATCACCCGGGCTTTTAGCGGCCGCCGTGCTCGGGGATTGGTGAATCGCTTCTTAATGGAATATGACAGGGTCGCCCCGGCAGCCTATCCTTATGTTCATCACATGACGAAACAGATGCGAAAGGTGGCGGGACAAAAAGGCGAACCTGAATTGATGGCTCTATGGGCAGGAGAAGGATACAAACGGAGTCGAACGCTTCCCGCCTCGGTATTGATGGGAGAGTTGGTTGAAGAAATGAATATAGAATCTAGGAGAGGATGTCATGAAAATTAGACCCTTGAATCCAGATGAAGTACCACCGATGGAGTTACTGTTGCTTGCTGATCCTTCAAAAGAATTGGTTGAGACCTATTTGGAGAGGGGCACGTGTTTTGTCGCTGAATCGGATGGGCTGATAACCGGCGTGTATGTCTTGAAGGGATTGACCGATGACACGATAGAAATCGTCAACGTTGCTGTCGCGGAACAATACCAAGGTGAAGGCCTGGGGAAAAGGCTGGTCAATCATGCGATTCATCATGCGAAGTCACTGGGGTATCACTCCATCGAAATCGGCACGGGTAATTCAGGGATGGGGCAGCTGGCCCTTTATCAAAAATGTGGATTTAGAATAACCGATATCGATCGCGATTTTTTCACGAGGAATTATCCAGAGCCCATTTATGAAAATGGGATACAGTGCAGGGACATGATTCGTTTATCTCAAACCATCGGGAGCACCTAATGCCGTTAGGGAAATCAATCCAATGTAGGCATCCCATCTTACTGGATAGAACATAGGAGGAAAAATCATGCTTTTCGGCGATTCCATTTATCTATTATTTGCGTTGCTCATGCCACTTTTTTTCGCTATTGTCGTATTCATATTCATTCGTTCTATTAAAAAGCAGAATGAATCTTTACAGCAAAAGGAGAAGGAAAGTACAGCTCATAAACAATCATCCGAAAATTAATCCATGGTCAAGAGAGTGTCCAAATGAATGGGCACTCTCTTGATTCATTTCCCCAAAAACCCTTCCAACTTCTGCTTCACATTCGGCCACTCTTCTTTGAGGATGCTGAACACCATGGTGTTTCTGACTCTCCCATCTTTCAGTATTTTTTCTTTTCGTAACATCCCCTCTTCAACAGCTCCAAGCCTAGCAATGGCCGCACGTGAAGCTCTGTTCAGCTCATCTGTCCTGAATTCTACACGATTCATGTGCCACGTTTCAAAGGCATGCTGTAAAAGTAAATATTTGCATTCGGTGTTGACGGCTGTCCTCCACTTTGAAGGGTGATACCAGGTCGAGCCGATTTCCACTGTTTGATTATCGAATCGTATATCCCTTAGGCTTGTGCTGCCGATAACCGATTGAGTCGAAGAATCGATTACCGCAAAGGGATGGTGCTGATTCTTTTCCCTTGATAAGATGCCTTGCTGTACAAATTCCACAGCGTCTTGATGAGACAAAATCTTCGTCGCACTCCACACCCAGATTTCTTTGGGGAGGGAGGCTGTGTAAATCGGTTCGATATGATTTTCCATCAGGGGTACCAGTGAAACGTATTTCCCGGTTAATTCAAACGGCTTCATGTTCATTCCTCCAATCAAGTAATATCCTGATTATAAAAAAAATCTGGTACTATAATAAGAACCAGAACTGTTATAATTTATGGAACCAGTAAAGGGGTGGGCGCCATGTACGAAATCACTTTTCAACTCGAAAAAACAAAGGATCGACCATTATATGTTCAACTGTATCACTATTTGAAAAGGGAAATTCAGAATGGGCAAATAAAGGCTGGAATGAAGTTACCCTCAAAACGAAAGCTAGCCGTTCATTTAGGTATTGGCTTGAATACGGTGGATTCAGCTTATCAGCAGCTAATCGCGGAAGGGTATGTGGAGAGTCGGGTGAGAAAAGGATATTTCGCAGCGGAAATCGATCGGATTTCTTCCATTATGGAGCAAGTAACCACGACTAGTAATTCAGAGACCAGTTTGCCAAGTGTAACCAACATGATAGATTTTCATTATGGCCATGTGGATATCGACTCCTTCCCACATACCGTGTGGAAAAAGTGCATGAATAATACGCTGTACCTTCAGGAAAGGGACATGTTCATCAGTGGGGACCCTCAAGGGGAGCATGGTCTTAGGGTCGAAATTGCGGACTACCTTTTTCAGTCAAGAGGGGTGCGGTGTGTCCCTAATCAAATCATCATCGGAGCGGGTACACAGTATTTCATTCATCTTTTGCGGCTTCTTCTTGGCAAGGAGAGAGTATTTGGGTTGGAAGACCCCGGGTTTCATCGGGTGAGAGAAGTATTGAAAGTGGAGGGAGCTGAGATGAGGTTCATTCCTTGTGATGAAAGCGGGTTGTGTGTGGAATCATTAAAGGAAAGCCAAGCTGATATCGCCTATGTTACCCCTTCTCACCAATTCCCGTTAGGAATGATCATGCCCATATCACGAAGGGTGGAATTATTGAAATGGGCAGGTAGAAAGAATGGCTATATTATTGAAGATGACTATGATGGGGAATTCCGACATACAGGCAACCCTATACCGTCTCTGCAAGGTCTGGATACAGGTGGAAGGGTGATCTATTTAGGCACGTTTTCTAAATCATTGATTCCCACGATTAGAGCGGGATATATGGTACTACCTCCTGAGTTAGCCGATCTTTACCAAAGAAAATTACAAGGATACAAACAGACCATTTCCAAAATGATCCAAGAAACGGTCTGTCTTTTTATAAAAGATGGCCATTGGGAACGGCATCTGAATAGAATGAGAATCCTGTATCGAAAAAAGAATCAAGTGTTGCTTGCTGAACTAGAAGAAACCTTCCATGATCAAATAACGGTAATAGGAGAGAAGTCCGGACTACATATTCTAGTGCAAGTCCATAGTGATAAATCCGAAGCCGAGCTTATTCAAACCGCTGAAAGAAAGGGAGTGAAGGTGTACCCCACTTCGGTTTATCATTCAAAGAAAGACAACCATCCAACCATTTTGATGGGATATGGCGGTTTATCTGAATCAGATATCAAAGAAGGGATTCGCCTGTTAAAAAAGGCGTGGCTCTAGCTTTTGAATCGCTTATATAAAAGGGATTTAAAAGAATGATGGCAATTAATCTCTAATATTATTTAGAATTTTAAGCAGTGTTTGGAAAAATAAGTCCTGCTCTTCTTCGGAAATGCCATCTAAGGCTTTTCCTTCGATCTTATCCGCAATCTTCATGCATTTCATATGTACTTCTTTTCCTCTGGGCGTGAGTTCAATTCGCTTTTCCTCTTCATCCTTCCCAGGGACTTGTTTGATCATATGGTTCTCTTCCATGCTATTCACGGAACGGGTAATGATCACGCTATCAACGTCTAGATAATTGGATATGTCATTGATGGTAGAATAACCACAGTTCTTTAAATAATTCAAGATTGTCCATTGGTTATGATAAATATTCAGGCTTGTGATCTGTTCGTTCATATTTTTTACGATAGTTCTGGATAATTGTAAATGTTGATGGAATAGCTGATTTTGTTTGTTTTTCATATAATTCTCCTTCATAATGAGCGGCCACTTCATTATAATTTATAAATTGAAAAAGTCTAAGATAAAGAAAGATTCATATGATTCATTTTACTCATAACCGATTTTATCTTCAAGACATGTAAGGGGTATCATTTGTCGTACTTTGTGAGCAGTTGAACATAAACAAGTGCCAAAAAGAGAACGACCCTTTGTATTATACGACAAACATACAGAAATTTTAAGTATCGTCTTGAAAATCATGGGGAACTATCTTTTTCCAATTTGCCCCTTACAAAAATATCAACTAAAAAAACCAGCATGGAAGCTGGTTTTTTGTCGTTAAATTCTTTCGCTTGCGGAGCGGTGTTTGGTTTCTTCTTTATTTCGTTCTTCTTCTTTTTCGTATTTAATGTCTTCTAATGGCAAATCGTCGATGGGCATGACAAGCTGATCACGTTCTAGTTGTTTCTCTTGATTTTCTTTGAAAGCCTTGGATTTATCATTACGTTCCTGCAGAGTTTTATCTTTTTTTAAGTTATCCATAATCGATCCCTCCATCTCTTTCCTTATCTTTTCCCTTGAAATGAGAAAATAAAACGTATAACCGAAATATATGGGAGATTCTTTCATAAATATAGGAGAAATAGGAAAGGGCAAGGGGGTGTAGTAATTGAATTTCGCTATGTTTTTTCGCTGGTTTTGGAAGGCGGCTATCCTTTTAGGGATTATATTCTTGATTCCTTACTCGTGGGCGCTGATTTTTGCTCTAGTAACCGCCATCATATTGGATGGATTAGTGAACTTTATAAGCAAAATGTTAAACGTACATCGCCTTTGGGGCGTGTTGGTTTCCTTCATTATCTATGTAGGTGGCTTTATCGGCTTGATTTATTTCTCGCTTTCCGTTCTTATCAAACGGATCATCGTCCATTCTGAAAAGCTACCGATTTTAATTCGAGAAATTTATCTCACGGCAATTTTGCCGGTCATCAGGCAATGGGAGCAATATTCCCAAACGTTGCCGCCTAATCTCATTCAGTCAATCGAACTTACGATGGAAAAAGGGGTCATGGCTCTTGAAGGGTTTACGAAGGACTTTGTCCAGGACATGGTTCAGCTTGTTACGCTCGTACCCGCCTTTTTTATAGATTTCTTAATCTATTTAATTGCTTTATTCTTAATCAGTCTTGAGCTTCCGATGTTGAAGAGAAAGCTAGTTTCTTTTTTAAGGGAGTCAACCTACCAAAAAATCACCATGGTTTATCAAGATCTTAGTATGGCGGCTGTCGGATTCTTTAGGGCGCAGATTGTATTGAGTTTATTCACGTTCTTGATGGCCTATGCGGGACTATGGATTCTAGATGTGAAATACACCTTGCTCTTGGCTCTTTTAATCGTCATCGTCGATATTCTCCCGATATTGGGAACAGGGTCAGTGCTCGTTCCTTGGGCTGTCATTGTATGGACGCAAGGAAATCATCACCTTGGCATTGGTCTAATCATCTTGTTCCTGGTCATAACCGTTGTCAGGAGGACCATTGAGCCAAAAATCTATTCAGCAAATATGGGTTTAACCCCGCTAGCGTCGCTTGTCAGTCTTTATTTAGGATTTAAAGTGCTGGGGGTAATCGGACTTTTCCTAGGGCCGGCTATTCTCATCGTTTATAATACATTGAAGAGGGCTGGTGTCATCAAGCTTCATCATTTTAAAATATGAGCCATTGTTAGAAATTCTTAATGGAGTTTACTGAATTGGACATATCTTTAACCGTTTTACCTTTTCCTTTACAATGATTGCAGTTCCGTGAAAAGAACTGTAGATAGCGAGTTTTGCCTTTCCCTTTGCATTGCTGGCAAATGGTTATAACTTTCATCAGTCTTCACTCCTTAATTATGATGATGTTTCTTTAACAGTATGAAACAAGAAAGGTAGAACTATACCTCAATCACTATAAATAGAGGGGGATTTCTTACTATAATATGAAAGTTTTTTGTCTCATGTAACCATAATGAAAGTGAAATCATGGAAGATGCCATGATGTAGGGTAGAAAAAACCCCGTCCTAATAAACTAGGGCGGGGTTTTCCATTAAGAAACGATTTCAGTCTGCGACATTAAAGGAAATTCCTTTACTTCGCTTACTGCTTTTGCAGGTTTATAAATCTCGATATAGCTGATATGGTGGTCTTCCATTTCTTTTATTTTAAAATGGTAAGGTCCATAATTCAGAATATCGCCTTGTTTGGCTTCGTAGTTCTCGGTAAGAATCCAGCCACCCATCGTATCGATATCTTCATCGTTGATATCGATGCCAAGTAAATCATTTATTTCACTGACCAATACCTTTGCATCGATAATATAATGATTTTCCTTCACTTTACGAACGTCAGGGACTTCATCTAAGTCGAACTCATCCCGGATATCACCGACAATCTCTTCCAGGATATCTTCAACGGTGACTAATCCCGATGTGCCGCCATATTCATCCATGAGGATTGCCATGTGTACACGTTCTTTTTGCATCTTTAATAGTAAATCGTGGATGGGGATGCTATCGATGACACGAATGATCGGACGAACATAACGATTGATCGTAGATGTTGCCTGATTTTTCTTGTCTATCATTTCCGTGAAAAGTTCCTTGATATTGACCAGTCCGATGATATGGTCTTTATCACCATCGATAACTGGGTATCGAGTGAAGTTTTCTTCAGCCATGATGGAAAAAAACTGCTGTATGGTATCATCTTTGGAAATCGTGGCGATTTCGGTACGAGGAACCATGATTTCCTTTGCTATGCGATCATCGAATTCAAAAATTTTATTCACATATTTAAACTCAGATTGGTTAATTTCGCCGCTTTTATAGCTTTCTGAAACAATGATGCGAAGCTCTTCTTCCGTATGAGCCAAGTCATGCTCAGAAACTGCTTTTAATCCAAACATTTTTGTTAGCACTCTTGCAGAGCCATTAAGTACCCAGATGAAAGGATACATGACTTTGTTAAATCCAATTAGCGGTTTGGCAATGAATAATGTTACTTGCTCTGCTTTTTGAATGGCCATCGTCTTTGGTGCCAGTTCTCCCACCACCACATGAATGAAGGTGATCAAAGAAAAGGCAATCGCGATTGAAAGGATATGTGAAGCAGATTCAGGGATATTTAATTGAGTGAGAAGCGGGCCCAAAATACTTTCAACTGTCGGTTCTCCCAGCCACCCAAGTCCTAATGCCGTAACTGTAATTCCCAGTTGGCATGTTGACAGGTATTCATCGAGATTGGATGTGACCTTCTTTGCTGCTAGGGCATTCGGCTTACCTTCTTCAATTAATTGATCGATCTTCGTGCTCCTCACTTTAACAATCGCAAACTCCGAAGCTACAAAAAATGCTGTTAAAGCAATTAAAATGGCAATAAGTACCAAGTTTATTATGTCCAAAAAGTCTCCCTTACATCGCCTATGAGACGAATAAGGAGTCCACCTCCTACATTTTTAAAATATACAAGTATATTTTTTTTGTCGTGCTAAATAGCTAAATACGTACTGGAGTCGTGCATGAAGGCTGCAAGTTTACACTCCGTTTTTAAATGAATAGAGTACTAGTATATGTGTATTAGCGATACGTAGACGGGAAATAGAAGAATTTTGCAAGGAAAATGCAAGCAAGATTATTTAATACCGTGCACTTTTTCGCCAGGCAAAGCAGCGTCCGTCCGTCACAACGAACGTTCTTTAATGTCCCATCCAATCACCTCAGTTTAATTGATTTAAATACTTTCATTATAGAAAGAGTTAGTCATCCAGTCAAATTGCCTAATACTCGCAAAATGGTGGAAATGGCTTGTAAAAGGTTCATTTGTTTCACTATTTGACGGTTTTTGACCAATTCCTTTCCTATAACCATTATATAATGGAATATTCAGAAAATTAAAGGTCTATGCCTATAAAAAATAAAAAAGGCCTTTTATTAATTTTTAGCTTCTCTGTACATAGGATATAGGATTGGGACAAGATTATCCATTAAAAAGGATGTGGAAGTCATGATGATCATCGAAAAGATGGCAGCCATAATGGCCGGAAGTTTGCTTGTGGGCGTAGGAATTAATTTTTTTCTCATTCCTTATCACTTGTTGGATGGTGGCATGATTGGGATTGGTTTAATCATTCATTATTTTCTAGGGCTTCCAACTGGGTTAGGCGTTATTCTGAGCAGTATTCCCCTATATATATATGCTTGGTATTACGAAAAAAAACTATTCCTCAACAGTTTGCATGGCCTACTTTTCTCTTCGTTATGTATCGATATTTTTTCCGAGGCTGTCATCGATTGGAATCTTCCCATCTATATAAGTGCCATAATCGGAGGGGGATTAATCGGGCTGGGAATCGGGCTCATGCTCCGGTATGGTACATCAACAGGCGGGACCGACATGCTTGCACAGATCATTTCCAGGAAAAGCGGGCTTAATGCCGGCATGTTAATTTTCTTCATAGATGGATGTGTCCTCATTGTGGGCTTGAGCGTGGTGGACCTGACTGTGTTTTTCTATTCATTTTTGACCATCATCGCTGTGGCGATGCTGACTTCGGTAACCGTGATGCGGACCGCAACTTAATAGAATGTATATATTTCAGTTATCTGGGAAGGATGGTGTATAAAACGACCGTCTTATCGGTTAATTATGAAAAAGAAGGAAGTTTTCGATGAAGAAATTTTATTTGTCAGCCATATTATTGTTTGCGTTAGCAGGATGTCAGGAAACCGAAAAGCCAGAAGATAAAGAAGTGAGCAATGCCATACCTGAAACCATGGAGGCTACTATATCCGTTAAAGGGACATTGGTTTCCGGAAAAGAGGTCATCCTAGAAACCACAGTGAAGGAAGGAAGCCAACTTGTAAATGAAGCTGGTGAGGTTCTTTTTGAAGTGAGGAAATCCGGACAGGATAAACGGGAAATGTTAGATGCAAAGAATACGGGAAGCGGGACATATCAAGTGATGCACACCTTCAAGGAACAAGGGAAGTATCATGTAATTGCCCATGTAACAGCTAAAAATCAACATGTGATGCCGGAAAAAGAAGTGGTCATTACTGATAATGAAAGTGAAAACACCTCGGTACACCCAAGGTCGAATGTCTTGATCGAGTTTCATAACAATCCTGTGACGGCGGGGAACAGTTCCACCTTTGAAGCCAATGTGCATTTGGATGGGAAGCCTTTGACTGATGCAGATGTAAATTTTGAGGTGTGGAAAGAAGGCAGTGAAGAAAGTTATTTCACCAAGGCGAAAGAAGAGGGAAAAGGGACTTATCTAAATAAAGTGTCCTTTGACGAGGCGGGAACTTATAAGATTCAGGTGCATGTGGAAAAAGAAGAAGTGCATGAACATCAGCTACAAACGATACAGGTTAATTGATGAGAATATCTACCCTTTTTGGCGAGTATTTATCCAGATAGGTTTTAGCCTTACTTTTAATGGGAACGTAAAGGATAACGAATACAGCAGGAAGGGAGGGTAAGCATGAAAAATGAAATAATCAACAAGTACAAAAATCTCGGGGTCCATATTCAAAAAACGAAATCACGTCAGGAGATTTTCACGAATATTTCTCACACTGATTCATCCTTACTCACCTTAGAGTTCGCAACTGCTTTTTCAAACGATGTACAAAAACAGGAAATAAAAGAATATTAATCACAAGGAGACCGGGAAAGACAAGCTGGTCTTTTTTTTTGTTATCTAAAATCATATCACAATCTGACTGTTCCTTTTTTCAGGAAAATGAATAGAACGGATTTTTCCGCAATAGGATAGAAGGACAACCAAGTCAAAATTAGCGGAAAAGGGAGTCATTACATGATGTCAGAGCTGATTATGAAGATACTGAATTGGTTTGCGGAGATGGGATATATCGGTATTTTATTGGGGTTGATGGTGGAAATCATCCCCAGTGAGCTCGTACTTGGATACGGTGGCTATTTGATCGGAATGGGTAAGATGAACTTTTTGGGTGCCGTTATCGCAGGGGTGATGGGAGGTACGATTGCCCAATTATTCCTTTATTGGGCTGGTTATTATGGAGGACGGACATTCCTTTTAAAGTATGGAAAATATATACTCATTAAAGAAGCTCATATGATAATGGCCGAAGAATGGTTCCAACGGTATGGGGTGGGGGTGGTGTTCACAGCTCGCTTCATTCCTGTCGTACGACATGCCATTTCCATACCAGCTGGGATTGCCCGGATGTCCGCCTGGACATTCACTTTTTATACAGTGGCAGCCGTCATCCCTTGGACGATATTGTTCTTGTCATTGGGTCGGATTTTGGGGGAGAATTGGCAACAAATTAGAGAAATCACTGCACCTTATTTGATTCCTGTAGCAGGTTTTTCATTCGTCTTGATCATGTTGTATATCATTTGGAAGAAAAAGAGCCCGCCGCCAATCGTGACGGTCAAAAAGGTTGGGTCTGATAAAAGAATATAAAAAAATGGCCCCGGTAAGAATACTAGGGCCATTTTTCTTATTCTTAATCTTGTGGAAGGTTCTCCTCAAGTGTCAGCTGTTCTACTTTTTTTGTCACTTCAATAAAACGGATGGCGTGTTCATCCATCTCAATGACTTTGAAACAGAAACCATCTTTTTCCATGATGTCGCCAACTAGTACATCATAATTTTCCGTTAAGATCCAGCCACCGATTGTATCTACATCCTCTTCATCCAGGTGAATGCCAAGTAAGTCATTCACGTCTTTTACTAGAAGTTTGGAATCCAAGATATAGTGTCCATCCTTGATCTTACGAATGGAAGGAACTTCATCGATATCGAATTCATCACGAATTTCCCCGACGATTTCCTCAAGGATATCTTCAACGGTGACGAGACCGGAAGTACCACCATATTCATCCATCAAGATGGCCATGTGAATCCGCTCTTTTTGCATTTTTAGCAGTAATGTGTGAATGGGTATATTCTCCATGACCCGAATGATCGGGCGGGTATATTGTTCAATGGTTTTGGACTGGATATCCCGGTCCTTAATTAGGTCAGAAAAAACTTCTTTCAGATTGACCAAGCCAATCACATGATCCTTATCACCTTCGACAACGGGGTAACGCGTGTATTTTTCCGTTTTGGCAACATCGACGAAACCTTGTACGGTTTCATCTTTGGAAATGGTAAGGATTTCTGTTCTTGGAACCATGATTTCCTTGGCTACCCGGTCATCAAAATCAAATATATTGCTTACATATTTGAATTCAGATTGATTGATTTCCCCGCTTTTATAGCTGTCCGAAAGGATGAAACGCAATTCTTCCTCCGTGTGAGCAAGCTCGCTTTCCGAAGCGGATTTGAAGCCGAATAATCCAACGACAAACCGAGAGGAATGATTCAATAACCAGATGAACGGGAACGCGATCTTATGGAAAAGGATCAGAGGTTTGGCGATGGCCAAGGCCACCTCTTCCGCTTTTTGGATGGCAACCGTTTTAGGTGCGAGTTCACCTACGACGACATTCAAGAAGGTCATTAGGGAAAATGCAATGATAAAGGACAGAATACCTGCCACGTTGTTCGGAATATGTAATAGTTCGAATAAAGGTTCTATCAATTTATAGATTGTCGGTTGCCCAAGCCACCCAAGTCCAAGGGCGGTCACGGTAATGCCGAGCTGCGTTGCCGATAGGTACTCATCGAGATCTGATGTCACCTTTTTTGCAGCTAAGGCTTTCCTGTTTCCTTCTTCTATCAATTGGTCGATTCGCGAGCTTCGTACCCTAATGATTGAAAACTCGGAAGCAACAAAAAAGGCGGTTAAAGCGATTAAGATAATGACTAAGGCTAAACTAAATATGTCCAATAGTGAGGGATGTAATTGAACCGTTTACTTGCACCAAACGGGTGAATTATCCCAGTCACCTCCCAAAAACAAAAATGAATAAAATGTATAATGACTGTAAAAAAAGTAGATGGAATGATCTTGAAATGAATGTCTTCGAGCTTTTCTTTACGAATCTGTAGATTTATTCATCACGATTATACAAGTCACCTAATTATAGTATAAGGAACTATCAGGGAATCAGTCAAAAATTACACACTACTTCCCCGTGATTTGGTGACTTTTACTTATGATTTTGTTTTTACGCGTATGGAGAATGTAGTTAAGAAGTCCGTTGAATGACAAGTCAAGGTCCCTTGATGCTTGAGGATGATTTCCTTGCAAACGAATAGTCCCAACCCTGTGCCCCTTTTTTTCGTTGTGATGAAGGGTTCAAAGATGCTAGGAAGCACCTCGGAAGGTATCTTTGGACCGTTATTAGAAATATTCAAGGTTAGGAAACCTGATGCTACCGAACCGGAAATGTCTATGGATGGATTTGGCGTTTCCGTAACTACATCCAGGGCATTCAATATGATATTGAGTAACACTTGCCTGAATTCCTCCTTGGAGCCGGCCAACTGGGCTTCGCCCTCAATATTACAGGAGACGGAAGCATTTACTTCCAAGATGCTAGGGTATAGGAATTCAATAACTTCATCTACCAGGGGGGCGATTGGAAATATTTCAATTTGTGTAGTATCCGTTTCCCTCTTTGAAAGGTTAAGAAATTGTGTAATCCGATAATTAAGCTGATCCAATTCCTTTGAAATGATGTCCAGATACTTAATCTCTGGCTGTTCGGCTTGTAATAATTGAATGAAACCCATGATGGAAGTAAGGGGATTCCGGAACTCATGGACAAAACTTGATGTCATCTGGCCTAAAAGGGTCAAACGGTCTTTATGATTTGGATTGATCAGCTGATATTGCTCCGCAACCTGCTTCGTCTTTAAATCGGTATAACTGGATAAAGCGAAATAAATGAGTTTATCGAAGTACGCATTTATTTGGTGGATAACCGCAGATAGTTCTCCTTTGATGGCTTCGTAAGAGAGAAATTGATCAATGATGATCGATCTTCCGGTAGAGGTTATGGAAAAGAACATATCCATATTCAAATGCTGTTTAACCCGGCCGGCTGAAATCTTTTCCCCTAAATCCTTCAGCATATCATCTATGTTAGTATCTGTATTTTTCAGTTGTTTCATCAGTGAATTTAGAATTTTTTCTATTTCTTCTTCAAAATATTCTATATAGCCATCTGACAAATGCTTTAATCGCTCTTTCCATTCGGTAAGGATAGTAGTTTTATGAGAAGATAGGAAGTGAAGAGTCATTTCTCGATTCAATACCATTTTGCCCTCCATGTGTAGGAAAATGAATTTATCTTACTTAATTATGAATGAATTAGAATATAATTCCAAAATGTAATATATGGTTTTAATAATAACAGATTGAAAGCGTTCTTTAAATACTCATTCATGCGGTAAATGATCGGTAAAAGGGGAAAGGCTTTGTTTATATTAGGTAAACATTGTATTAATAGGGGGTTTACACATATAAAAAAGGCACCGTTCATTATTGACGGGTACCTTTTTTTTGAAATGTATAGGGTTCGATATGGACAATGACATGTTTGATGTCATGTTCCTTTAATAAGTTTTCTTCAACCTTCACTGTAATGTCATGACTTTGGATGACGGTCAAGAGCGGATTGACATGCACGGTTGTTTCAACCAGAATTTCATTCCCATGCATCCGAGCTTTAATTTCACTCATGTCTTTCACCCCATCCGTCAACAGGATGGTTTGACCTATTTGTTGGAGATGCTGTTCATCGAAACCGTCGGTCAAGGAAAGTGAAGCGTCGTGGAAAATATCCCAAGCCGTTTTACAGATCATCAGACCTACCACTAAAGCCGCAACCGCATCCAACCAGTCTATGCCGATTGTGGTACCGATAATACCTACGAAAGCACCGATACTGACAAGAGCATCAGAACGGTTGTCCTGTGCGACAGCATGGATGGAGGCGCTGTTTATTTTTTTGCTTAAAGCCAAGTTGTAACGATAAACCCCGTACATGAAGATGGCGGAGAATAAAGCGACATAAGCTGTGAACATATTCGGTACAACTGTCGCATCCTGCGAAAAGAATGATTCGATGGCGCTGTATATGACCTGTAATCCGACGGTGATCATAATGAAGGCGGCAACCAGAGACGCTACGGTTTCAGCTCTCAGATGACCGTATGAATGATTATTATCAGGTGGTCGCTTTGATATTTTTAAGCCTATTAATACAGCGACAGAGGCAATGATATCGGTCGTGTTGTTTAAACCATCTGCCCAAAGTCCTTTCGAGTCTCCAAAGTAACCAAACGTTAATTTGAGGGCCGACAAGAATATGTATGCGGCTATACTGATATAGGCGCCCTTTTCAGCAGAAATTGAATGTTTATCCATGTCTTTTCCCCCTCGTGCAAAATAACCTTTATAAAGATATCAAATTGAACCCTAGTGAGTCTATAGAAAAATTGTCGTCTTTATCCATCTAACTTGGCGTATGGCATGTGTATTGAGGCCATGTAAAGAAGTTGGCTGGATGAAAAAATATAACCAGTAATAGGGAAAAACGCTCGTGGATATAATCGTGTTATTTACTTGTCAATTAGAGAAACTAGTAGTATATTCTAACCGAGGAACAAAAATTAAATACTTCCACAAGGGGAGCCAAGATGGCTGAGAGTGAACGTTTGAGTTCAGACCCTATGAACCTGTTAGTTAGTACTAGCGTAGGGATGTGGTTTTGGATAGCAATACTGGGCATCCATTACCGCCCTGGTGTTGCTTTTTTGCATGCCGAAAAAGCTACACGGGACTCATGGGCACTTTTGCACGTGGAGAAGGGTGAGAGATGATGAAACATAAAACATTATTCATGACAGAGGTCGCGATTTTTTCTGCATTGGCATTACTGCTGGATATAGTCTCCGGTTTTGTTTTTGCAAGGATATGGCCACAGGGGGGATCGATTTCCATTGCCATGGTACCGATATTCTTAATGGCCTATCGTTGGGGAATCAAGGGCGGAATGGCCACCGGTTTACTATTGGGGCTTTTGCAGATTGCCACTGGTTTGGCATTTCTGGCAACGCCGCTTCAAGGATTTATCGAATATTTCCTTGCTTTTACCGCCGTGGGATTATCCGGGTTGTTCATGAATAAATTTGTGAATAACCGTAAAGGGGGAAAACGGTTAAGAGGGGATATATATGCGGTTTGTGGCATGTTTGTGGGGAGCTTCCTGAGGTTTCTTTGCCATTTTACAGCAGGTATCGTTTTCTTTGGGGAATATGCGCCAGACGGGCAACCAGTCGTCCTCTATTCCTTGATTTACAATGGGACATATATGCTGTTTAGTTTTATTTTATCAGCAATCGTGGTAATGGTGCTTTATTCGGCTGCTTCGAATGTCTTGTTGAAGAAAGCCATCTAAGGACAGACCTATAAAAAGGGCCGGCTCAATTATGAGCCGGCCCTTTTCTCCATTATTTTGCAATAAATACCGAGCAAGGTGCCTGCTTGGCTATGGAACTGCTGGTGCTTCCGAGGAAGAACTTTTCCAGGCCGCTTTTTGCACTGTTGCCGACGATGATTAAATCGGCATTCGCCCGCTTTGCATAGTCACATATACTATCGGTGGCATTTCCCTCTAAAATCTCGATATTTCCATTAACCTGGCATTCACTGAGCAATCTCATCATATTGCTTTCAGCCATCCTCACATTGTTTTCATGAACGGTGGGAGTATCGTTCATGTGCATTTGACTTTGTTGTTCTACTTCTGTTACGGGATGCGTTTGTGAAGGGTCGACATAAAATCCTGCTGCCGGTACGAACCCAGGAGCGGATGCACTCTCGATGATGCGGCTTTCACCTTTTGGATTCAGAACTTGAACAATGGTCAATTCAGCTTCCGGAAAGGCCTTTTTTAATGAAGCTCCATATTCCACTGCGCGGTTGCTCTCTTCATTTCCATCATAAGCGGCGACGATACGTTTTAATTGTTTCATCTAAAATCATCTCTCCCCATAATTTGTCATTATAGGTTATATACCCGTTTTTATTGGTTTCATGCCTTTTTCAGGTGTATATTGATTTATAAATGTGGGTAAAGGGTATGGAAAAAGAAAAGACTAGGCATGAAAGGGAGAAATATTGTAGGCACTTTGTATGGAAAAGGATAATGGGAAAAATGTTGTGGAATTTGTTTTCCCTTTTAGCCATTGCAAGAGTTTTCTTTCATAAAAAGGGCAAAATATTTTTAATGGAGCATGTCGCATCTGGGAAAATGGGGGTACAAATGAGAGCGTTATTGAAAATAGGTCTTATAATTATATCAATCATTGTCGTAGTGGGAGCCGGTTTGTTCATATATTTTAAACAAACTGTGGATATAAGCAATCTCCAGGATCAACTTCAGCAACCGACCAAGATTTATGACGAGGATGGGAACTTAGCCAGTACCGTCACGGCTAATAAATCGGAAGGCGTCGCGATAGAGGAGATCCCGGAACATCTCATTCAAGCGGTCGTATCCATTGAGGATCACCGTTTTTATGAACATCATGGCATAGATTATCAAGCGATCATGCGTGCGATGGTGAAAAATGTCAAGGCGAAAAGCGTTGTTGAAGGCGGGAGCACACTTACCCAACAACTTGTAAAAATCACCATGCTTGAATCAGATCGGACCTTGAAAAGAAAGATAGAAGAGTTTTTCATCGCTCAAGAATTGGAACGTACGTATACAAAGGATGAAATTTTGGAAATGTATGTGAATCAAGTTTATTTTGGACATGGAGCATGGGGACTCAAAAAGGCAGCGAACATATATTTTTCAAAAGATGTTTCTGAGTTAACCGTCGCCGAAGGGGCTTTGCTTGCTGGGGTCATTAACTTGCCTTCCAAGCTTGATCCGTACAAAAATCCAGAAGGGGCGGTTAAACGACGGGATTTGGTACTGTCTAGAATGACCGAACACGGATATTTGACCGAAGAGGAAGCGGCTTCTGCCAAAAAGGATGAAGTATCACTACAGTTAGGTGAAGATACAGATCCTTTAAAAGGGAAGTATCCTTATTATATAGACCATGTCCTATCTGAAGCCTCCACCATGTATGGATTGGAGCTCCAGCAATTACTCACTAGGGGCTATAAAATATATACCACATTAGATCAACCGATGCAGCAGGCTGCCGAATCAGTCTATAGTCAGGATGCCAATTTCCCTTCTGGGACAAGCAATGACATATTGGTGCAAAGTGGGACGGTCCTTCTTCATCCTAAAACAGGCGGCATTAAGGCACTTGTTGGGGGGAGGGGCGAGCATCAATTCATGGGATATAATCGGGCGACGCAACTGAAAAGATCTCCTGGTTCGTCGATTAAACCGCTCGCTGTTTATACACCGGCAATTGAAGAAGGATATGAAATGACCGACTCTTTAAAAGACGAGAAGATGGAGTTCGGGAATTATGAACCATCGAATTTGAGCGGCACTTATAAAGGGGAGGTCCCAATGTATGAAGCCGTGATGAATTCCTTGAATGTACCAACCGTTTGGCTCCTGAATGAAATTGGAATCGACAAGGGGCTGGATGCGCTCAAACGGTTTGGGATTCCTTATGACAAAAAAAATGACCGAAATCTATCGATAGCCTTAGGCGGGATGGATAAAGGGGTGTCCCCACTCCAAATGGCAGGAGCTTATGCGGCGTTTGCAAATGAAGGAAAGCGAAACGAAGCGCATGCCATTATAAAAATAGAAGACACGGATGGGAAAGAAATAGCAGCCTGGAAGGAAAAGAAGACAAAGGTGGCTTCGAAGGATGTCGTCGATAAGATGAATGCGATGCTTCTTGGGACAGTTAACTATGGAACGGCTAAAAATGCCGCGGTCTCTGGCTATGAAATCGCAGGAAAGACAGGATCCACACAGGTCCCGATCGAAGGCATATCAGGTGTGAAGGATCAATGGTTCGTGGGATACACCCCTTCTTTAGTAGGAGCTGTATGGGCTGGCTACGATAAAACGGATAAAGAACATTATTTAACCACTAACAGCAGCCAGGGAAGTACACTCATCTTTCAAAAGATCATGGCTCAGGCCTTACAGAACGAAACGGCTGAATCATTTCATGCAGAAGACATCGGACCATTGATAGCAGAACAGCAGGAAAAGGAAGAAGAAGAGGAAAGGAAGCAATATTGGATTGATAAGGGGAATGAAATCAAGGAGGGGCTTGGTAAGTGGAAAACATGGGATTTTCCTTGGTGATGATTGGGGATATATCCATATTCCCAGTAATGAAAAAAAGCTGTCATTATTGACAGCTTTTTTTCCCTCATTAAAAGATGAAATTTACAACTAAACCGATTACGACGATAGCCCCGATAATCATTAAAATGGTTCTCATATCTACACCTCATTTATATGTAATTTTTTTTCGTATATTAAATCCCAACGGTTTGGTTGGAGTGAAATCCTATTTTTTCATCATTTTCTTTACAAATGGCCTGAACCTTTTCCAGCATTGCATGTACATTTTGTCCTTCTAGGATCACTTTCATATCCACACACTCTTGTAGAATGAGAACGAATGATACAAATGTTGAAAGTTTTGTGGCATCGACCATTTTATGATTGCAGATAAAGTAGATGTTTCCTTTGAATTCTTTTGTCACTTGGTATAAGTTCATGATTTGACGCATGGATAATCGTGTA
The DNA here is from genome assembly GCF_044761985.1 of Peribacillus sp. NPDC097224. NCBI lineage: Bacteria > Bacillati > Bacillota > Bacilli > Caryophanales > Bacillaceae > Peribacillus > Peribacillus sp. NPDC097224. Next base: position 192,690 of record NZ_JBIWDK010000003.1, read on the forward strand.
TTTGTTTTAATATCAGCAGAAATTACTTTGTTCATGGTTGTTTACTCCTTTAATTTTTATATAATTAAATGTTTGTGCCGTAATACTTATAAGATAGAAAAACTAAGTTAAGTTCTTTTGAATTCATGTAATTGGGTTATGGTGTATATTTACCCGCGTATATCGTTTTGAAACCTATTAGAATATTTAAACTTGGAGGGAGTTTGGCCCTATGCTGACACTGATAAAGAATGGTGAGGTTTATACGCCGGAATACATAGGTAAGAAAGACGTTTTGTTGGTCGGAAAACAAATTGGCTTCATCGAGGATAAAATCGACGTCCCTGCCAATTTCGTTGCATTGCAAGTGATTGACGCGAACGGTCGAATCATTGTACCAGGTTTTATCGATGCACATGTTCATATCATCGGTGGCGGCGGTGAAGGGGGATTCAAAACAAGAACGCCCGAAATTCAGTTGACCGACGCGACGCTAGCCGGTATCACGACATTAGTCGGGGTCATTGGCACGGATGGAACGACAAGGACGATGCCGGACTTGCTCGCTAAAGCGAGGGCCCTAGAAGAAGAAGGGATTAGTTGCTTCGTTCAAACAGGTTCGTACCAAGTCCCGGTGAAGACCCTAATGGACAAGATTGAAGATGATTTAATCTTAGTGGATAAAATCATTGGAGTTGGTGAAATTGCCATTGCCGATCACCGTTCTTCACAGCCAACCGTGGCAGAGCTTGCAAAACTTGCGTCGCAGGCCAGGAATGGAGGACTTTTGTCCGGGAAAGCCGGTATCGTTAATATACATGTCGGGGATAGCCTGGATCATGTACAGGTAATCGAGGAAGTCGTCAGGACGACGGAAATACCGATTACACAGTTCTACCCTACACATATGAACCGGAACCCGCATTTGTTTGAGGCCGGGATACAATTTGCCAAAAAAGGCGGGTACATCGATTTCACGACAAGTACCATTCAAAAATTCCTGGATGAAGGGGAAGTAAAAGCAAGCACGGCAATAAGGAGAGCCCTCGACGAAGGTGTTGATATCCGCAACATCACGCTTACATCAGATGGACAGGCTAGCCTTCCGGCATTTGATGGCAACGGAAATATATCCGGACTGAGTATGGGGACCTGCATGTCGCTGTATGAATCGGTTGTCGATGCGATTATCGATGATGGAGTTTCGATAGAGGATTCCATCCGTGTGGTCACGGAAAATCCCGCGAATATTTTGAAGCTAACTAATAAAGGACGGGTGGAAACGGAAAGGGACGCAGATATACTGATTTTGAAAAAAGAGACCTTTGAAATAGATACCGTCATCGCAATGGGTCAGATTATGGTCAGTGAGGGCAAAGCGATGGTGAAGGGCACATTTGAAAAATAATTCATTGATTTCTCTTTCTTGAATTGGAATTTTTGGGTAAAATTAACCAGAAAGTCGGATGAAGGGGGATAGAAAGAGATCATAAAACTTTTTAACAATCGAAATTATACGAAATTATTTTTAGCGAACGTAACATCACAAATGGGCGGGACCATCGGCATGACTGCATTTATGTTTTATTTACTGGACCGCTTCACCAATCAGCCGATTTATGCGACGGTTACGGAATTAATGTATTCTTTGCCTACCCTTGCTGTTTTCTTACTGGTGGGGGTTTTTGCTGATAGATTGGACAGGCAAAAGATTGCTTTGTATTGTGATTGGATTTGCGCAGGGTTGTCTGTTTTATTCTTACTTTCGTTAGAGCTAGATGCTCTCATGGTATCGTTTGCCGTCATTTTTCTGAGAAGTGCCGTCAGGAATTTCTTTGTGCCAGCGGAGTCAGCGTTGATTCAAGGCATTTTGCCTAAAGAGGATTATACGATGGCGGCTGGTTTAAATCAGATGGTATCGAGTCTGTTCATGCTTTTCGGAAACGGAATCGGCATTTTTATCTATTGGTCAGTCGGCATCGAGGGAGCCATTATCTTCGATGTGATCGGATTTATAATCAGTGGTTTCTTGATCCGTTCCTGTCGGATTTCAAAAGAAGTCAGACAGCCGAATGGAGTTTACAATTTGAAGGAACTGAGTGTAACAGGCGTTTGGGCAGATTTTAAAATTGGCTGGCAATATATATGGCAGTATAAGCTATTGTTCACGTTAATCAGCGGTTTTCTAGTATTTGGGATTGTGAATGGTGGATTTTCCGTGATGCAGGTTTTTATCTTGAAGTACAAACTTGAACCTGTTGATTATGAAAAGTATGCCGTCATCTTTGGTGTCATTTTCGGGACTGGAGTATTGCTGGGAAGCATCTTAGCTTCGGTACTGGCCAAAAAAATGAAGCTTCATCATATGATGGTCGTAGGCTTGCTGATATCGGGAGTGGGCACGGTGGCCAGTGGCCTTGTCGAAACAACCCTGCAATATATGATTGGGTTAGCTATCGTGGCTCTATCGCTTCCCATACTTAATGTGTCCCTTGGCGGGTGGCTGCCAAGCCTCGTTGCTCCCAAAATGATGGGGAGGGTCCAAGGATGGATCAACCCCTTGGTGATGTTATCGCAATCAATCACGTTATTCTTGATAGCCGTTGGATTCCCCACCTACATAGCAGTAGAAACGTTATATTGGGTAGTGGGAGGGTGTCTGATCTTCGTAGGCTTTCTATATATGGCCATCATACCGAAGTTCATCCATGAAAAGGCGCCAGAAGCTACTGTGATGATGAAGGATCAAGCGAAGTAATTAAGCAAGTAAGGAATGGAACAAGGAACTTCTTGTTCCATTTACCTTTTCTAAACGGTACAGGTTCAACTTCAATCCGAGAAAATGTCTTGCTAACTATCGGGGTTTATATAAAGAGCGCAAGGTTATGGGGGGAGACCATGAAATCGAAGCTAATCATCATACGAGGGAACTCTGGCAGTGGAAAAACAACGATAGCAAAGAGCCTTCAAAATCAGTTAGGAATAGGTACCCTATTGGTTTCTCAGGATACTGTTCGCCGGGACATGTTGAATGTTCGTGATAGAGAAGGCAACCTTTCAATTGATTTGATCCGTCAAATTACGGAATACGGAAAAGGAAAATGTGAATATGTCATTTTGGAAGGAATCTTACATAAAGATCTTTATGGTGATATGCTACATCACTTAATACGGTTCTATAACGAAAAGGTTTTAATTTGTTATTTTGATTTATCCTTTGAAGAAACCGTCAAACGTCACAACTCTCGTTCAAAAAAGATGGAGTTTGGAGAAGAGTCTTTACTTGCTTGGTGGAAGCCGAATGATTATCTAGGTATCAAAAATGAAATGATATGGACTAACGAAACGTCACAGGATGATGTATTGAATCAGGTTTTTGATCATTTAGAAGATTAATTGATGTATAACGAGAATGAGTATAAAAGCAGAGTGAATTCACTCTGCTTTTATATATGTATAGCGAAGCGGTGTTTAGCTTCTTACACTATATTCATAACATGTACCAATCCACTGCAAGTCCAAGAAATTGTAACTGAATGCAGACGTTATTTTAATCCCATCAAGGCCCCGAAGTATTGTTGTGCAGTGGAAAAACAAATGAAGGCTATTAATTCTGATATTTCTTCGTCGCTGAATACTTCCTTTAATACTACCAAAAAGCGTTCTTCTGTTTTCTCGCGTTGCACTAAAAATATTTCTGCAAAGGCGATTGCGTAGCTTTCTTTTATATCGGCCGGTTCCATTGGAATGCCTTTGGCCTGACAGTACGCACAGCCATTTCCGTAGGCTAGAACTCTTCTGACATTTTCCTTCACTTGCTTTGTAAGCACCCCATCAGCCGAAATGGTTTCTGAGAGGTCATTCCAATTCTGAGCAATTCCTTCGTTATGAAACAATTGCTGAAATGGACTTGTTCCAAATTGTGAACTTTTAATTCTTGGCATCGATATCTCCCCTTTGAGATAATCATAATCTAGAAGAAATGAAAAATTAATCGCATATGAAAAGTGATAGGAACAAAAAAATACTAGATGAATGGAAAATAAGGAGAATAGTATTCATATGAAATTAGACGATAAAGACCGCAGCATTTTAGCCGTACTGAAGAATGATAGCAGGGTTTCCATGAGAGAATTGGCAAAGAAAGTGGAGATGTCAGCACCCGCCGTTACAGAACGTGTCCGGCAAATGGAGTCTTTTGGTATCATCAAGGGTTATGGAGCCGAGATTGATTATAAAAAAATGGGCTTTCCGATAGAATGCATGATTGAAGCGACGGTGAAAAATGGGGAATATGACCGATTCAGAAAGTTTATCTTGGATCAAGAAAATGTGGAATTTTGCTATCGAATCGCGGGAAAGGCTTGTTTCATGCTCAAAATTCGCTGTGAAAGCCTTCAAAGAGTGGAAGAATTCATTAATCTCGCCATTCCTTTTGCATCGACGGTGACGCATGTAATTCTTTCTGAAGTAGAGAGACTTTCTGAATGAAAAATTTTTTTTACAAGTCAGTGAACGAATTCATTTCCTTAACCGTCATATAAGTAACAAGCTAAGGATCAGGGAGCAGGTGATGATAGATGGAAGAACGGGAGCTGATTAAAGCGGCGAAAAAGGGGGATGATCAGGCGTTAGCCTCACTATTTCAAAACACGTATCCTTTTCTGCTAAAATACTTGCTTAAATTGACTTATGATTTACAAACTTCAGAAGATGTAGCTCAGGAAACCTTTTCTAAGGCCATCGAGAATCTTTCAAGGTACAAAGGGACTTCCAAGTTTTCCACATGGCTGATTTCCATTGCGACTCGGGTTTACTTGGATCAGAAGCGGAAGGAGAAGCGGGAAGAGTCCTGGTTAAGGCAAGAGCAATCGGTCAGAAAGCTCAAATGGGAGACGCAGGCCAACAATCAAGCATGGGATGATGTAATGGAAGCATTGGGGAATGTAGAGGATGATCTGCGAATTCCAATCATCTTGAAGCATTATTACGGATTTTCTTACGAAGAGATTGCGAAAATCATCAAGATACCAGAAGGTACCGTGAAGTCACGTGTCCATATTGGATTAAAGAAGATTAGAAAGGAGTTGGTCAGTAACGATGAAAAAGAACCATCCGGTTTATCAAAACCACTCAGACAAGAGTGATCAAGAGACGGTTAGTCAAATCAAGAAAAGCTTGGAGGAATTTGACGATACGATTTCCATCGATGTCCCACAAGTATCTTTTTTTGAGCAAACCATTAAACGAAAGCGTCAAAAAGCCAGAAGGGAATGGCGGAAAGAAGTGCTTATGTTTCTAGTGACGGCTGCTCTCATTCTCTGCTTCTTGTTTCTATCTTTATTTCATCAACCTGAAGTATTTCTCACATTACAAGTGTTGAGCGTGATTTTCATCGGCATATATACGTTTTATGTAAAAAGGAAGGTGGAAAGCAGTCATGGATAGAATGCAGATGTATGTATTGATTATGTGTGGGCTTATCTTGTTGGCCCAAAGCATATATTTATTCACCGATGCAAAGAAGAATGGTTTCAATCATTGGTTATGGGGCATTCTTGGTTTGATTCAAGCACCGGTTCCGCTAATTTTTTATTTAATCGTAAAAAAAATAAGAAAACGGGAAGAGGATGAGCTCAATGATTATCGTGACTACTAATGAAGTGCCGGGTAAAGAAATAAAGGAACTGAAGGGACTCGTTAAAGGGAACTCGGTCCAATCAAAGCATATCGGGAAAGATATTATGGCGGGTTTGCGGACCATTGTCGGTGGGGAAATTTCTGAGTATACGGAAATGATGAAGGAAGCTAGGCAAAAGGCCATTGGCAGAATGGTGGATGAGGCGAAGGAAAAAGGAGCGAATGCCATCGTTGCGATGCGCCTTGAAACATCCGCTATCATGCAGAACGCTTGTGAAATCATTGCCTATGGAACTGCCGTATATGTTGAATGAAGGTTTTTATAAGCAATTAGTCATAGGTATTTAAGCTTATTTCTTTTGTTCCTTCTATTCCTATCGTATAATTCTAGATAGAAATATAAGGGGGAATGAAGAGTGGGGATTTATGAATTTTCTGCAGAGCGAATCAATGGACAGGAAGTTTCTTTAGAGAAGTATAAAGGTGAGGTCCTTATCGTCGTCAATACGGCAAGTAAATGTGGGTTTACCCCGCAATACGAGGATTTACAAAAGCTTTATGACCGATATAAAGATAAAGGATTGAACATTCTTGGTTTTCCTTGTAACCAGTTTGGAGAACAGGAACCAGGCCAAAACCAAGAAGTGGAAACATTTTGTCAGTTGAATTACGGCGTGAATTTCCCACTATTCAGTAAAGTGGATGTCAGGGGAAGTCAGGCACATCCATTATTTCACTATTTAACAATGAATGCGCCATTTACCGGTCTTGTCGACAAGCCAGGCGGAAGAATGCTGCATGCAAAATTGCAAGCGGAGCATCCAGAGTTTTTGATAGATGATTCAATTAAGTGGAACTTCACGAAGTTCCTTATCGACCGCGAAGGAAATGTCGTGAAGCGTTTTGAATCGGTAGAAGCCCCATTTGATATGGAACAGGATATTGAAGCCCTTTTATAAAACCCTAATGGAAAAACGGCAGCGCTTGGATTCTTTCAGGCGTTTTTGTCGTTTTCACGTTAAAAATATCTGCATATGGAAATAAAGAGAAGGACGATGTGTTATCCTGCGTTTTATATGGAATAGACAATCGAGATTGAGGGTACTGGTAAAAGATAACTTTAGCGGAAAGAAGGGTGATCAACGTGGAAAATGAAAAGGCAAAACCCGAATTAGCTAATCAGGCGGTGGATGCCATTGAAAAAGTCGTGGGTACGTTTCCGGGTAATCGTCGAGCTCATGCGAGGGGGAATTACTATGAGGGCGTGTTTACCCCAAATGGTCAAGCCGCATTGTTAACTGACGCACCACATCTTCAGAATCAGGCAGTTAAGGCCACCATCCGATTCTCCAATAGTTCCCCGAACCCCAATCATACGGATGCCCATTCTCCCGTAAAAGGGATGGCTGTCAAGTTCCATTTGCCTGATGGGGAGGAAACAGATCTTATTGCCGTGACGATTCCTTTGTTCTTCGCGAAAAAACCAGAAGCGTTTGTTGAGATTCTTGAGTTTGTCAAATCGGCCAAAGATGGTTTCCCGAATTTGAAAGAACTCGCAACGATTGCGATGAAATACCCTGAAAGCAAAGCGGGTCTACAGATGATTAAAGAAATGCGTTCCCCTGCCAGTTATACAATGGCACGATACTTTTCCATACACGCCTATTATTTCGTGAATGAAAATGGGAAGCGCCAGGCCATCAAATATCAGTGGGAGCCGGATGCCGGGTTAAGTATGCTGGAAAAGGATGAATTGGCCAAGCTTCCACCAGATTTCTTGACTGGAGACATGGAGGAAAGGCTGAAACGAGGACCAGCCAGCTTTAATTTAAACATACAAATCGGTAAGGAAAATGCCCCGACTGATGATCCTACCGTCGTGTGGCCGGAAGATAGTCAAATCATTACGGTTGGGAAGTTATCCATCACAGGTAAATTGGACTCGCAGAATGAGGCAATCCGGTTCGATCCAACGAATGTGACGGATGGGATTGAGTGTTCGGAAGATCCCATCTTGAATTTCCGTCATAGCGCCTATGCCGTTTCTTATGACCGACGCACACATAACCAGTGATTGGGCAGGCGAATTTGTGAATGTCCATGAAAAAAAGAGAAAATGCCAAGAAGGGATTTTCTCTTTTTTCATGATGAAACTACATTCTCCCCGATCTAAAGATGGTATAGATCATCAATAAGAACATGAGGGTTGCGACGACAAACCCGATTTCGATGGCCGGTATATTCCAAAGGATGTTTGCTTGGCCGGCAATGGCAGAGCCGACGATTAGACCGACCATGATGATGCTAAAGGCCAACAGGATTATACTGAAGGACAGCCGATTCGAGATTTGATCAAGTTTATGTAAGAAAACCTGGAGTTCGGGGATGTTGATGTCCAACCGTAACTTTCCTTTTTTGATGATATCTGAAACGTCCCTTATATCCTTAGGAAGCTCGGAAATTGCTTCTGCGGATTCAATAAATTGATTCCATGTTTTCTTTGCCAGGTTCTTAGGATGGAAACGCTCTTTCAATAGCCTTTCACCAAAAGGTTCTGCGGCTTTCATGATACTGAAGTTCGGGTCCAATTCTTCGACGATGGCTTCCATGGTGAGCACAGCCTTACCAAGCATCGTGAATTCGGGTGGAATCATGACCTTGTGTTCATTGGCCACGGAAAACAGATCATTGACTGCACCACCCAAGCTTATCTGGCTCAAGGGGATGTCATAATATTTATTCCGCAATTCATCAATATCATATCGTAACGAAGACATATCCGTTTCGTCCGTGAGAAGTCCCATATTGGAAAGGGTATTGATCAATCCAGTGGTGCTTCCTCGCTTTAGATTTATGACAAGGGAAGCAAACTGATACTTCATCTCTTCCTCAAGACGGCCGACCATACCGAAATCCATCAGAGACACTACATTCCCAGGTAAGATGACGATATTCCCTGGATGAGGGTCACCGTGATAAAAACCATCAATCAAAATCTGCTGAAGAATGGAATTGGCTAATCTATCCGCGATTATCCTGCGATCATATCCTTCTTCATCAAGCTGTTTGTAATGATTGATCTTGATGCCTTTGATGAAGTCCATCGTCAGGACCTTTTTGGTTGAATAATCCCAGTGGATCTTCGGTATCTTGATACCTTGATTGTCGATGAATTGCTTGGCTATCCTTTCTCCGTTCCGCCCTTCTGAATTATAATCGAGTTCAGCTCGCAGGGACTTAGCGAACTCATCAATCATTTTTCTGATTTGATATCGCCTTGCCCAAGGTATCCGGGCTTCCATAAGCCTGGTCAAATCATCGAGGATCTCCAAATCCGTTTCCACGTTTGGCAAAATGTCGGGTCGTTGGACCTTGATGGCGACCACTTCCTGTGAGTGAAGCCGAGCAACGTGGACCTGACCGATTGAAGCGGTCGCAAGAGGGGTTTCTTGAAATTCAAGAAAAAGGCTTTCCAAGGAATCCCCCAATTCAGCTTCAATAATCTGGCGTGCTTTTTCAAAAGGGAAAGGTGTGACCTGATCCTGGAGCTTCTCTAGCTCGCGGACAATTTCTTCCGGTACAATGTCACGTCTGGTACTGGCAATCTGACCAAGCTTGATGAAAGTCGGGCCTAAACTTTGTAATATCTTATGTAGCCGTTCCCCGATCGACCGCAGGTTCAGGTTTTCTTCGGGTGCGACTTTCGATGTGGATTTTCCATCAGATAATCCCAATCGATAGATGAAATAACCCATGCCGTTTTTTAAAAAGGCATTCGTGATTTCCTGATACCGATGTGCATGTTTCAATCGCTTGCCAAACATTCATTTTCCTCCAGATCAAGGTTGTATGGATTGGTTTTTTTGTTCTAAAGCAGCTATCCGGCGCTCTAATGCCTGAACTTCTTCTCTTGTGGCCAAATTGAGGCCATTCAAAGCCTGGTTGACTTTCACTTTGACTGAATCATCGATTTGCTTTTGGGCCTGTTCTCCTTTTTCTACCCACTGTTTAATAAGGTCCTTTGATTCTTCTTTACTGATATCGCCTTTTTTTACCAGGGTATCCACCGTTTTCTCAATCTGCTCTTTCGTTGCTGCAGCAGCACCTATGCCTAAGGAAAATATGTTTTTTATTAAGTCCATGTTTACATTCCTCCAATATAAAGTTTTTTACACCTTAAACTCCAAGAGTAAACCATGCTTTTCTTCTATCATACATGAATCATGAACACTACTAAAATATTATGGGTCAGAGTATTCGAAATGATGGGAAGAATGTGGCTACAAGGTGAAAGGTGAACATGCACTAAAGATTTGTTAGAAACCGACTTGATACGGAGAACCATGCAATATGAAAGCCACTGACAAGATAAGTAGAATGAATGTCATTTTTTACGGTAGAGGTATTGCCATTCGGTTCCGAGCTCCCGGTTAAGCAGTCGTTCCATTTGTTCGAGTTCGTTTCTGCCAACAGGCTCATCGGCAGGTGTCCACTGAATGGTGTAAACAAAATAGTACTCTCTTATTTTTCTGAAGATGACGGGGGAGTTGGGGTATTGGTCAAAAATCGCTTTGATATTGTATCGTCTCATGTAGGACCATTTAACAAGCTGCATGTCGATTCCACCCTTTTCTGCTAGATGATATCTGTGGCCGAAAAGCCTGCCGGCCACAGACTGCATCAATTATTTATCGTTGAATAAGCCGAACAAGCCTTTTGCTATGCTTCCTTCATCGGATGACCCACCGTTTTGTGGCATCGCAGCAAACACACGGCTGGCCAGGCGGCTGAACGGAAGGGATTGAATCCAGACGGTTCCAGGACCCTTCAATGTCGCAAAGAAAAGACCTTCTCCGCCGAATAGCGCAGTTTTTACACCTTTGACGAATTCGATGTTATAATCCACCCCGCTGGTCATGGCGACTAGACAGCCGGTATCCACACGGAGTACCTCACCTGGGGCCAATTCCTTTTGGTGGATCGTACCCCCTGCATGGACAAAAGTCATTCCGTCCCCTTCGAGTTTTTGCATGATGAACCCTTCACCACCGAAAAAGCCTGTCCCAATTTTCCTCTGAAATTCGATTCCAACCGATACACCTTTCGCTGCCGCTAAAAAAGCATCTTTTTGACAAATGATTTTTCCGCCGAGCTCACTCAAGTCCATAGGGATGATCTTACCTGGATAAGGGGAGGCGAAAGAAACATGCCTTTTTTCATGACTTTCATTGGTAAAGGTGGTCATGAATAAGCTCTCGCCCGTAAGCAGCCTTTTACCGGCACCAAAAAGTTTTCCCATCATCCCTCCATCACTGCTAGATGACCCATCGCCAAAGATCGTTTCCATTTTGATTTGATCTTCCATCATCATTAAACTGCCTGCTTCGGCAATCACCGTTTCTTTGGGATCCAATTCGACCTCGACAAACTGCATGTCATCCCCGTGTAATTTGTAATCTATTTCATGATTATTCATTGTTTATCCTCCATTCTGATCTTATTTTCATTGTAAAAGAAATTCATCCAATCTTCCAATATTATTCAATGATTTGTTTTACGGAAAAAGAGGGGGCTGATTGTCCAATAAGAGGGTGGGGCAGATGAAAGTAGAAAAATTGACAAAGAATGCACAAGTACCAATGTTTTTTAATGGTATGATTAAATGGAAAGTAAGTGAAAATATAGATATTGGATATGGAACATCAACTTAATAAAAGGGGTGGTTGGATGTTAGTCAAGGATTATATGATCAAAGAGGTATATGTGGCTCGCCCGAATTTTACATTAAAGGAAATCATGGGGCTCTTTATAGAAAATAAGGTTGGTGGGGTTCCTGTGGTCGATGATCAGGATAAGCTTCTAGGGATGGTATCGGATGGAGATATTTTACGTTACCTGGCACCCGCGGAAGAATCCGTCAAGGGATATTACACGTACATCACGATTTTGCCTGGCGAAAACCTGGACGAAAAGGTCGCCTCTAAAATGAATGATAAAGTCTCGCAAATTATTAAGAATAAGAAAATCACGAAGTTATCCCCGGAAGATCCATTGTCTGATTTGATAAAGGTCATATCTAAACACCACTTCAAGAAAATCCCGGTGGTGGATGAACATAATAAGGTTGTCGGGATAATTAGCAGGGGAGATGCGCTACGGGCCCTTTATAAAGAGTTCGTCCAAAAGCTATAGTATTAAGTATGAAAATGAAATGGGGCTGTCCCAAAAGGGATAATTACACCGAAATTGAATAAATGGTAAAAGGCAGAAACGTTGATTTAACAACATTTCTGCCTCTTTATTTTTGTCAAATTCCCTGGAATAAAGACTTATTAGACAGCCCCATTTTTGTCGATTCACCCGATTTGGATCACTCGGGATTTGAATCAACCGCCTTGTCTTTCTCTGTTTCTCCTTTTAATCTTTTTTCCTTTAATTTGAAATAAGCATCCATCGCCCTTTCACCAATCCGCTTGTTGATATCATCTGCGGCGGAACCTTGGTAAACCCATGGTGCTACGACGGAAAACGCCACTTCTGGTTTATTGTGTGGGGCGTAGCCTACAAGCGTTAGATTGATAGTTGGTTCGGGTTCGCTATATTCATTTCTTCGAGGCCCGTCATAAAAGGCCTGGGCCGTCCCTGTTTTCGCAGCCGGGCGGTATGACTTGCCGGCAAAAGCACTATATGCCGTTCCACCAGGTTCCTGTGCAACCTGTCTAAAGCCTTCTTGGACACGTTGAATCCAAATTTCTTCCCCGCCCAGATCGTTTAAAACTTTCGGACTCACCGATTGAAATACAGATCCCAATTCCCCATGCTTATCGGAAGGGTTCCTGATTTCCTTAACAACATGAGGCTCAAGTCTTTGTCCACCATTAGCAATCGTCGATACGTACTGTGCCAATTGCATCGGTGTATAGGTATCATACTGTCCAATGGATAAATCGAGTAGCAATCCATCTGTCGAAGTATCGACCCCTTTAAATCCCGCCGATTCATTGGGAAGGTCGATGCCCGTACGAACGCCTAAACCAAATTGGGCATAATGGTTTCTTAGTGTGGTAAAGGACCCACTCTTAAGACCTAACTTTTGATGTGGACTATAATGACCCCCGCCAATCTTGATTGCCGTTAGGAACATATAAACGTTCGATGATTTTTTTAATGCAGTTACATCTGATAGATACCCCAAGTTGCTATATGACTTTTTGGGTTTAGCCCCAGCCAGATAAAGTGGCTGGTCATACAAGGTTGTCCCGGGAGAGATGACCCCAGTTTGAAAACCTGTGTAAACCGTCGCCCCTTTTACAGAGGAACCCATCGTATAAGATGTGGTAATTGTTCCAAGGGCAAAATCGTTAATCTCGGTCGCACCGGTTTTAGCGTTGTGCCCGTATTGTTTCCCGGACATTGCCAGGACTTCGCCAGTATTAGGATCCATTAAAACGACGAAGGCACGATCTAACAAATATGTATTACCCTTTGCTTTCGTTCTTCTTAACTCCGTTTCAATGATTTCGTCTACTATTTGCTGCAGCTCCATATCGATGGTCAGGACCAGGTCCTTTCCACTTTCTCCGTCAGTCACGGGAATCGTGTCAACCACTTCGCCTTTACTTAAGATGTTTTCCACTTTCGCCTTTTTCCCACGGAGGACATCTTCATATTGTTTCTCAATATAACTTTTTCCGACTCGATCATTCCGGGTATAGTCACGGGCTAGATAATAGTCTAGATTTTCGCTAGGAAGCCCTTCTTCGGAAGAGGAGACTTTTCCGAGTACCGACCGCAACGTTTCATCATATTTATAGGTCCTATCCCAATCCGTCGTAACATCGACACCAGGAAGGTCGGATAAATGCTCACTGACCCTGGCGAATTCTTTTTTGGTCACGCCTTTATTCTTAACGATGGATGGGGTAAGTGCGTATCCACTATTAAACTCTCGAAAAATTGCGAGAACTTCCAATTCATCCTTGGTGAATTCTTTGATGTTTTCTTCGGTTATTCGCTCTAATTGAAGTTCATATAACTTTTTTTCTTTCCACTTATTTTCTTCGACTTTCTTCCGTTCCGCTTTTGTAATCAAAGCCTCCGCTTTTTTAGGATTTTTTAAGATCCAGAAATCCTTCCTATCCCGCTCCGTAATTTTTTTCGTATCCTTTTTTATCAAGGTAGCGAGGATTTCGGCCGTTTCTAGCATTTCTGCTGTCTTTGTATTTGGATATTTCGTATAGGTGATCGCATTAAGAGGATCATTATCGACGACTGGGTTCAAGTACCGGTCGTACATTTTACCACGGGGAACGGGGCTGTTGACCACATCATTTTCGGTTCGATCCACCTCGCGTAAATAATTATCTCCATAAACAATTTGAACGATACCCAGCCTTATAACCAGGGCGGAAAATAATATGAATATGAAAAAGAACATAAAGTTCAGTCGGAAAGGAATTGGATTCTTTTTTTTCTTTTCTTTCTTCATTTAGGTCATTCCCTTCTTAATCAAAAGTAAAAAATTCCTAAATCTAATGATATATAAAAACAGCCTATATATCTATGATTATTCCATAAAATTATTTAATTAGAAAAAATAGGTCGGAAGAATAAGAGAATAACCAGGAGAATTCGGGAGGACGAGAAGAAAGAAGCAGAGGATGAGGGGGAGTATGTACCCTTTTAGATGGGGGCTGGAACGCCGCCAAATTAACTGCGAATTTCCCTTCTTAAGGAATTATAAGGAATATACGGAATGCGAGCAATGCCTAATTGGCTTCTTTTCCCTTTGGTGTTAGTGAATAACTCATACGGTCGGATACGCTGATTACTTCATTGAAATATCCGCAAAGTTCAAGCCACTTTTCAGGATAAATCGTGATAAAACGTTCCATTGTTTCGATTGAATGCAGGACAAGGCAATCAATTTGCTTTACTTGTTTATTCTGCAGGTTAAAGAGAAGTACATGAGGGATGGTGTAATACGGATAGAGCTGATATGGGTTCAGTATGACCGGAGAAATATTCTTTTCTTCTATATACTTGTCCGTCATGATTTTTTGGATTGCAAAACTCTCACTCGGATGTAAGTCTCCTATGGCGTGATTCGGATTCATCAGTACAATGCCTCTCATTTGGTTTCTCCCCTTCTTTTTGGTACTCATTGTTTCCAAATGATGGGGGTTGTATTCGTAATGAGAGGCATGGATTCAAATGAAAGATTTCAGTTCATTGATGGTCTTTAAGTGTTGGACATTTTCTAACACCTTGCTTGTCAGGTCCACCTTTTGAACAAACGGCAAGTCTTGTAAATCATAAATGAAGGCTTCTTTCGTAAACCAATCAGTCCGGGGCAAAGGGAAAACCGGACGATCACTCCAGGCGGTGGGGAGGGTTGGGCTGTATACCTTCGATTCCACGCTGGAAATGGATGTAGAGGTATACACATCATCCCAATAGTCTGCCCGGGAAGCGGTGTGAGGATGATTGGTTGCGAATTGCTCGACACCTTGTAGGATCATGGGGTGTTGAAAGAGAAGCTGGTATAGGGTCTTGCCGGTCTTGATTCGTTGAAGGGGATCAGCAAATCGCGAAACGGTCAGGCCGGTTAATGAATAGCGCTTTTTCTGGTATGCATAAGGAAAGAGCACCGTCGTAAAGCCTAAAAGTTCCTGTAGCCGGAAATCGAGCCTCCGGAGGATTTCACCATGACGGGAGCGTTTCAATACGCGTTCTTCCAGCATCCTTTGTTCATTGATAATGAGGGCGTTTGTTAAAAGTGGAGAATGGGGCTCATGGATAAAGGACTCCCATATGGGGGCCATGAAGTTGGAGATATGGAAGATCCGCAAATATTTCCTTAAGGGAATATTTTTTTGCTTGGCCTTTTCATATAAAAGGAGCTGTGGAAAGGCATCGGCAAAAATGGCCGAATTTGCCCGTTCTAGGAAAAGGAAGAATTTTTGCCGATCCTCGCTGTTGAGAAGATGGGTCATGGAAGAACTGGCCAAGTCCGTCATATGATAGCCACCGTTCCTAGAAACCATATGAGCTAAAAAAGACCAATGCACCTCGGGGTTTCGCTTGTAATAGGAAAGGTAAGCTTGAGTCCTGGTCACGTTATTCCGGTTCTGGGTCGCAGTCTCAGCCCGGATGTTTTTTATAAGGGAGGATTCTTCAGGAAAGAAAATGATGGATTCTTCCGTAGGCTGCTTAAGCTCGAGTTCCAATCTGGATTTCAATGCATCGAAATTCCCGGCATCCAAGACGGGATGAATCTTTTGTGGAGCTCCACCTAACAGCTTCTGCACATATTGCGAGAACATACAATCACCACGAATGTTTTTCGGTTAGTATATGCAGAGCAGTCAAGAAAGGGGCGTTGCTCCTGTAGAGCCATCGTACTAGATCAACGGTTCTTTTTCTTCTTATTCAAATACATGATGATATAGTAGACGACCCAGAAAAGCCCAACTGGAATGAAAGCTAACGGACTGTATTTTTCGGGAACGACAAATGCAATGAAAATGGATAGTAATAAAAATGGAACAGCCAGTAGTATATAGCTTCTCCAATTCATAGAATGAACCTCCTTTAGGGTTACGTTATCCCTATAGGATAAATGATTATTCAACAATAATCTAGAAAAGTCACAATTGACAAAAATATACACCCGTAGTAATCTTTAAAAACAAGTTAATTATTTCCAATGTATCTTTAAAAGGAGGAGGACGTCATGACGAAATTCGATAAGCAAAAAGAAGCAATGATCGTATATTTTCATACGTCAGCCTGGCCCGAAACATTGTCTATATAAGTAATAGACTTATATGTTTCTTTAGATAGCATGTGCGCAGGTTGTGGATATTCGCGGCCTGCTTTTTGATGCGTTTTCTTACGCATATTGAAAGCTTCTGCTAAATGATGCGGGAGCTTTTCCTGTTTAGAGAGCATTGTGGGCAGGCCAGTATCCTTTCCGTATACACGTGTAAGAGGAGGAAGGTCAAGGGGGGCAAAGCTTTGGGATATCTGCTTCGAGCGGGAGAGCCAAATAGTGGCCAATCAACCTTGGTGGTGACTACATAAGGAGGAGGAATTCATGTTTGCGATATTCAAGAAGCTGAGCTGGTTCTTTAAAGAGCAGTGGCGGCGGTATACCTTGGCTATTATCTTTTTATGTTTGGTAAATGTAATGGAAGTCATCCCCCCACGGCTCATTGGGAATGCCATCGATGATATGAACAATGGCAATATGACCCAAGATGCCTTGGTGCGGTATGTTACTTATTTGCTTGTTCTTATGTGTGTCAGCTATTTATTTGGATACTTATGGAGTTACCTTTTATTTGGTGGCGGGAATTTGGTCGAAAGGAAGATCAGGTCAGGATTCATGGGGCATTTATTGAAGATGACACCGACCTTTTACGAGAAAAACCGTACTGGTGATCTGATGGCAAGGGCGACCAATGATTTAAAAGCCATCTCGCAAACGGCTGGTTTCGGAATATTGACACTGGTCGACTCGGTCGTCTTCACATTCATGGTCGTCATCATGATGGGCGTGACCGTCAGTTGGCAGCTAACGATCGCGGCTATACTGCCCCTACCCATCATGGCCCTCATGATGCAGATTTATGTGAAGAAAATTTATAAGCGATTTACGGATGCACAATCAGCATTCGGTGAGCTGAATGACAAAGTGTTGGAGTCCATTTCCGGCGTGCGTGTCATACGTGCATACGTCCAGGAAAGGGAAGATGAAAAGAGATTCGATGAGATGACGGAGAATGTTTATCGCAAAAACCTGGCAGTGGCAAAGATCGATGCCCTTTTCGATCCGACGATCACCATCATCATCGGCATTAGTTACTTAATCGGCCTTGGATACGGAGCGTACCTTGTTTTTCAACAAGCCATCACGCTTGGAGGCCTTGTATCATTCAATGTATACCTAGGCATGTTGATTTGGCCAATGATTGCCGTAGGCGAATTGATCAATGTCATGCAAAGGGGGAATGCATCTTTAGACCGTGTTCAAGAAACCCTTTCCTATGAAGCCGATGTGAAAAATCCATTGAAGCCCGGGCAATCTTTGAACGGGGATGATATCGCGTTTCACCAAGTGAGTTTTACCTACCCTTCTTCAAAAGTGGTGAATCTGTCTGATATATCGGTTCAACTGGAACAAGGTCGCACTTTAGGGATTGTCGGTAAAACAGGAAGCGGGAAAACGACGTTCGTGAAGCAATTGCTGAGGGAATACCCACTGGGAAGCGGGGAAGTCGTATTTGCGGGAGTGCCGATTGAACAGCTTGAACTCGGGGGTGTCCGCGGCAAAATCGGGTATGTTCCACAGGATCACTTTTTATTTTCAAGGTCCGTGAAAGATAATATCCTCTTCGGAAAACTGGACGCCTCGGAAGAAGAGCTTGCAGAAGCAATCCGACTTGCAGATTTCGAGAAGGATGTAACGATGCTACCTAACCGGCTTGAAACGCTCGTCGGTGAAAAGGGGGTCGCTCTATCAGGAGGACAGAAACAGCGGATATCGATAGCAAGAGCCTTGATTAAAAATCCGGAAATCCTGATCCTGGATGATTCCCTTTCAGCCGTGGATGCTAAAACGGAAACGACGATCATCAAAAATATCCAAAATGAACGGGCGGGGAAAACGACAATCATCACGACCCACCGCTTATCGGCCGTTCAACATGCGGACCATATCATCGTCCTCGACAATGGGACGATTATCGAAGAGGGTACACATGCAAGTTTACTCAAGCAAGAAGGCTGGTATAAGGAGCAATATGAGCGGCAACAAGTTAATGAAGGAACGGAGGTCGGGGCATGAAGGTTGTAAAAAAACTCGTTCAATATGCTTCCCTTTACAAAAAGATAATCATCGGAGCACTGATCATGCTGGCCCTTTCCGTTGCCGCCGATTTAAGCGGTCCATTCGTCGCTAAAAAAATCATCGATTCTCATATAATGGGAATCGAATCATCTTGGCATGAAACGGAAAAAGGGCAAGATGCCGTGGAATACGAAAATCACTGGTACAAAAGGGATGCCTATTTTTCAAAAGGGGAAGAGAAAGGGAAAGAGGTCCGGGTGCTACAGGTCGGTAGCCAATTCGTCTTCGTCGATAAAGCGGTCCCGGTGGATGGGCGCCGCAGTTTAGATGGAAATACATTAGTCATTGAAAAAGGCGGAAAAGAAACGAGGACGGCATTTGAACCCTTATCAACCCAGGAGTTGATGGGGTTTTATCAACCGGAAATTCCAAGGATATTGGGACTCGTCGCTTTTTATTTCGGTCTAGTCCTCATTTCCTCCGTCTTTCAATACGGACAGAGCTTTTATTTACAGAAAGCCGCCAACCGGATTATCCAGCGGATGAGAAATGATATTTTCACCCACATTTCCCGTTTGCCAATCCGCTATTTTGACAATATGCCTGCTGGTAAGGTCGTTGCCAGGGTCACAAATGATACAGAGGCCATCCGCGAATTATATGTAACCGTCCTGGCCAATTTCTTTTCGAGTACGATCAACATCATCGGTGTACTCATTGCCTTATACATTTTGGATGCACGTGCGGGTCTCATGGGTCTCCTACTTGTTCCCATCATTATTATCTGGACGAAGGTATATCGTAAATTCGCCTCGAAATATAATCATATCATTCGGGAACGAGTCAGTGATATCAATGGGATGATCAATGAATCGATTTCAGGAATGAATATCATTCAAGCATTCGGACGTGAAAAGGAAACGAAACAGTCATTTGAAACCTTGAACCGAGATCATTACTTTTATCAAAACAAGATGCTTCATTTGAATTCCTTGACGGGGGGAAACTTGATTGGAGTCATCAAGGTTATCGCACTCATCGCATTTGTATGGTATTTTGGCGGGATGTCTCTTACAGCGACCTCAGCCGTTTCACTCGGGATGATGTATGCCATCGTCGACTTGATCAGCCGACTGCTTCATCCGTTACATGGAATCGTCAATCAGTTCGCGAACCTGGAACAGGCATTGGTTGCGGGGGAGAGGGCTTTCAGTCTGTTGGATGAGCCGGGCATGCAAGTCAGCGATCGAAACATTCCCAGATATAAAGGCAATGTGGCATTCGAACATGTATCGTTTGGCTATAAGGAAAATGAATATGTCTTAAAGGACATATCCTTTTCAGCTAGTCAGGGAGAAACGGTCGCATTGGTGGGCCATACTGGTTCAGGGAAAAGTTCCATCATGAATTTACTGTTCCGTTTTTATGACAGCAATGAGGGGACCATTAAGATTGATGGAAAGGATATTTTGGATATCCCCCATCAAACCTTAAGGGAACATATGGGGATCGTCCTTCAGGATCCTTACTTATTCACGGGAACAATTGCTTCCAATATCAGTCTAGGCCAGGAAAGGATCACAAGGGCCACCATAGAAAAAGCGTTAAAGGATGTTGGTGGAGATAAAGTGTTGCGGCATTTGCCATTAGGGCTTGATGAACCGGTGATTGAAAAAGGTGGGACATTGTCCTCGGGACAACGACAGCTGATTTCCTTTGCTCGCGCCCTGGCCTTCGATCCGGCGATTTTGATCTTGGACGAAGCAACGGCGAGCATCGATACGGAAACAGAGGCCATCATCCAAGAAGGCATGGAAGTGTTGAAAAAAGGAAGAACGACTTTCATCATCGCGCATCGATTATCCACGATCAAGAATGCCGACCAGATTCTCGTATTGGATAAAGGGCGGATAGTGGAACAGGGGACACACGAAGGGTTGATGGAACAAAAGGGGAAATACTATCAAATGTACGAACTGCAGGCTGGACCTAATAAGGGGATGGCTGGATAGATTCATAATATGTAGGATGAGAAAGAAGAGGGGCATTTGCTCCTCTTCTTTCTCATTTGCTCATATAGATTACATTTCCTTGTAAACAAATTCTCGGTATTTTACAAACTCATTCTTCTTATCCTCGTTATTTAACCAATAGCTCAGTGCTCAATCCGATTATTTAGTAGAAACGGCCTGTCTTTCTGCACTTTTCTTAAGGGCTAAATCAAAGTCCCTGATCAAATCATCAGGATTTTCCAAACCGACGGACAAGCGAAGCAAGCTGTTCGTGATGCCGCGTTTTTCCCTTTCTTCTGCAGGCATGGCCGCATGGGACATTTTAGCCGGGTAAGATAGAATCGATTCGACGGCCCCGAGGCTTACAGCAAACACGGGTAACTCGACATGGTTTACGAACGAGCGGAAAATTTCTTCGCTTTCCAATTCGAATGATAGAACAGCTCCCGCTCCCCTGGCTTGATTTCCCTGGATGCCGTGTTGTGGGTGGTCGGAAAGACCAGGGTAATACACGTTTTTCACTAACGGTTGCTGTTTTAAATATTCCGCAATTCTCTCAGCACCTTTTTGAGAGTGCTCCATCCGGACGGATAGGGTTTTCAGACCTCTCATCACAAGCCAGGCATCCTGAACACCGAGCACCGCTCCAAAAGAGTTTTGGAGGGAACCAAGTCTATCGGCAAGGTCCGGGTCTTTTACGACGGCAAGGCCTGCTACGACATCACTATGTCCAGACAAAAATTTTGTTGCACTGTGCAGGACAATATCGGCCCCGAGGTTTAACGGTCTTTGCAGGGCAGGTGTCAGGAATGTATTGTCTACAAAGCTTAATGCGCCAATGCTTTTGGCGATATCACATACCGCTTTAATATCGGTTACTTTAAGCAAGGGATTGGAAGGCGTTTCAATATAGATTGCTCGCGTATTTGGCTGGATGGCCGCTTTTACACTTTCAAGATCCGTCATATCCACGAAGGTATGTTCGATGTTAAAACGGGTCAGCACGGTTGTTACCATTCGGAATGTGCCTCCGTATACATCTTCAGAGATGACGATATGGTCACCGGCAGAAAGCAGGAGGAAAGCCGTTGAAATGGCAGCCATCCCGGATGAAAAAGCGAATCCGCGCGTGCCTTCTTCCAGTTCCGCAATGATATCTTCCAGTGCTTCTCGCGTCGGATTCCCGCTCCGGCTGTAATCGTATTTGCCAAATTGATCAATGTCGGTTTGATGGAAGGTGGAAGCATGCTGAATCGGAACACTCACCCCACCTGTTGTTGGATCGAATTTATGTTGGTTGTGTAGTAATTTGGTTTCAAAACTGAATTCTTGGTTTGTCATCGTATTGCCTCCTTTTTAACTTGAGCAAATGCCTGCTGCAGGTCTTCGATTAAATCTCCGCTGTCCTCGATGCCGACAGAGAATCGAAGGAGTCGATTGCAAACTCCATTTGCCGTTCTAACTTCAAGAGGCATATCGGCATGTGTCTGTGTCGCCGGATACGTGATGAAGCTTTCGACGCCACCAAGGCTTTCGGCAAATGAAATCAATGAAAGGGACTGTAGAAATGGGTTGACCACCGCTTCATCATTGACCCGGAATGAAATCATGCCGCCACGACCTGGATAGAGAACATCCGTTACACTTTCATGTTCCGTCAAATAATCAACGATAACCTTGGCGTTCTTTTCATGACGTTCCATTCTCAGTGCCAAGGTTTTCATCCCGCGCATCAACAGCCACGAATCAAATGGGCTCAAGACCGCACCCATACCATTATGGTGGAAAGCAAGGGACTCACATAACTCGGCGCCTTTTGCCACAATCAAGCCGGCCAACACGTCATTATGGCCACCTAGATATTTCGTTGCACTGTGAATCACGATGTCAGCACCAAGTAAGAGGGGCTGTTGGATGATCGGCGTGTAAAAAGTATTGTCAACAATCAATAGTAAATTGTATTGTTTGGCAAGAGCGGCGACGGCTGGAATGTCCGTTTGCTGCATAAGAGGGTTTGTGGGAGTTTCAATAAAGATGGCCTTTGTTTGAGGGGTGATTGCTTTTTCAATATCCTCCAGGCAACATGTATTGACATATTCGCATTGTAGCCCCCATTTTTTAAAGCCATGCTCTAATAAACGATATGTACCGCCATATAAATCTTCGCTACTGATCCATGCATCCCCTGATTTGAATAAGGAAAGGATGGTGGCAATGGCAGCCATTCCCGAACTGCATGCATATCCTTGATCGCCATGTTCTAGTTTGGCGATCGATTGCTCCAATAGCTGGCGTGTAGGGTTTCCTGTTCGTGTATAGTCGAATCCTGTTGATTGACCAATTCCTTCGTGACGGAAAGCCGTCGAGAAGTAAACGGGCGGATTGACCGTTCCTGTCGCCGTTTCACTGCGGTTTCCAAGCTGAGCAAGATAGGTTTCTGTTTTGTACATAATTTTTCACTGCTCCTTTTAGTTAAATAAAATAAAAAAAGTCTTCTTTAAGAAGAAGACTTGAATAAGTAGGATAGAGTCATTCTTCTTATCTTCCAAGTTACACAAACTTGTGGAATTAGCACCTTTTCATTGGTTTGAAACAAATGAAGGTTGCTGAGGTGTCATAGGGCCATTCCCTCTACCTCTCTCGATAAGAGTTTTGATTATTCAATTTCTTTTGAATTTACTATAAATATAGGATTCTGTCAAGGACATTCCTAATAGACGGTTATTTGGGACTAGCTATTATGGAACATGTATCATGTTATGTATCATGTTTATCATTATAAAATTACGAATTCAACAGAGTAATAGAACCGGATTCAGATTAAACGGACTTTTCTGAAGGAAAAGGTCATTTGTGTTCCGTTTTTTTTGCTTTACAATAATAATGTTTGTACAATATATAGGGGATCATATAAAACGTCATTATTCATTACATATACATATTGTTTCTCAGTGGATAGTGCGAATATAGGAGGAGAACACATGGAATTTAGAATCGAACGAGATACAATGGGGGAAGTAAAAGTTCCTGCTGATAAGTACTGGGGTGCTCAAACGGAAAGAAGCCGTAATAACTTCAAAATCGGTTATGAAAAAATGCCGATTGAATTAGTTCATGCATTTGCTTACGTAAAACAAGCGGCAGCAAAAGTGAATTTTGAACTTGGCGATCTTTCAGAAGTGAAGAAGGATGCCATCGTTAAAATTTGTGGTGAAATCCTTGAAGGGACGCTTGACGAACATTTCCCACTTGTCGTCTGGCAAACAGGTAGCGGCACACAAAGTAATATGAACGTGAATGAAGTGGTCGCAAACAAAGGGAATAAATGGTTAGAGGAAAAAGGCGAAACTGAGATGCTTCACCCGAATGATGATGTTAACAAAGCACAAAGCTCTAACGATACATTCCCGACAGCCATGCATATCGCAGCTTATATGGAAGTTGCCGAAAAATTGGTACCGGCCATTAAAGTGCTTCGTGACACATTCGAAGCCAAAGAAAAAGAATTCTGGGATGTCGTGAAAATTGGACGTACCCATCTTCAAGATGCGACACCACTAACTCTTGGCCAAGAAATCTCCGGTTGGAAAGCAATGCTTGATAAAGATTTGGCGATGATCGAAGAAAGTAGCCAAAAATTATTGAACCTTGCATTGGGCGGTACGGCTGTAGGGACTGGAATCAATACGAAAAAAGAATTCCCGGCACTTTCTGCTAAACAAATCGCAGCGGATACAGGACATTCATTTGTCACATCGGATAATAAGTTCCATGCTTTAACAAGCCATAACGAAATTGTTTATGCACACGGTGCTCTTAAAGCATTGGCTGCTGATTTAATGAAGATTGCCAATGATGTTAGATGGCTGGCAAGTGGCCCAAGAAGCGGAATCGGTGAAATCGCCATTCCTGAAAATGAGCCAGGCAGCTCCATCATGCCAGGTAAAGTGAATCCGACCCAATGTGAAGCAATGACAATGATTGCGACACAAGTTGTCGGAAATGATGCTACAATCGGTTTTGCAGCAAGCCAAGGGAACTTTGAATTGAACGTTTTCAAACCGGTCATCATTTACAACTTCCTGCAAACCGTTAAATTATTGACTGATGGCATTCATTCCTTCAATGATAACTGTGCGGTAGGAATTACAGCGAATGAAGATAAGATCAAAGAAAATGTTGATCGTTCTCTTATGCTCGTAACGGCATTGAACCCACATATCGGGTATGAAAAAGCGGCTAAAATTGCGAAAACTGCATTCAAAGACAACTCCACTTTGAAAGAAGCGGCGTTGAAACTTGAATTCCTAACGGAAGATGAATTCAAAGCATGGGTTGACCCTGCTAACATGGTCAATAAATAATCAACAGGTAAGCATCCTTCCTCGCATGTAGGGAGGATGTTTTAATGTGTTAAAATGATGGAATAAACGAATACTTAAACTAGATAAATCGAACAGGAGGAATGGTCATGTCTTTATGTCCACTATGCAATGGTCTTAGAAAAATGCATTTGGAATGCCCTAAATGCAGTAGTGACCTTGAAGATCAAGGGAAATTGATGGATTATGCCGATGATTACAGTGCTTATATGGATATTGATACATTGAAAAAAAATGACGGTTTTCCCGAATCCCTTCAAAAGGGACAATGCCCGCATATTATGAAGTGCCCCAACTGCGGACACGATGAAGTGATTTTGGTACAGGAATAGAGTTCTTGAATAATAGGGTGAGACCTTAGAATAATTAATGATCGAGACTTTTTCATAAAAATGAGAAGTCTCTTTTTTATGTGGATCATTTTTTCATGAAAAGGAGGTTACCTAAACTTGGAATTGGAAATTCATAGTGGAAAAATAGAGGGATAGTGGGCTTGTCTCGCCGTATAATGTTATGGTAGTGAGTTATTCGTGGAGAATGGAAAGTAGGGTGGTAACCTTGGCAATGCTCTTATTGGTTATGATTTACTTGGCTTTCATAAGCCTGGGTCTTCCAGATTCCTTACTGGGTGCTGCCTGGCCGGTCATGCAGTCTGATTATGACCAGCCACTGGAGACTGCAGGCTTACTTTATATGATTGTTGCAGCAGGGACCATTTTCTCAAGCCTGGCTAGCGGCTGGTTAAATAAACGACTGGGGACGGGAAAGGTCACGTGTATAAGTGTGGCCCTGACAGCGGTGGCCTTATTTGGCATTGCCTATTCTCCCTCTCTGGATTGGCTTATTATCTGTGCGATCCCTTTGGGGCTGGGTGCAGGAGCTATCGACGCTGCGCTGAATAACTACGTGGCGTTGCATTATAAAGCCCATCATATGAACTGGCTTCATTGCTTTTGGGGAGTGGGGGCAAGCATAGGACCCATCATGATGTCTTATTATATGGCTAATCAAGGCACATGGAGAGCTGGTTATGTAACCATTTCCTATATCCAGTTCACCCTAGCCCTTTTACTCGTGTTAACCCTTCCATTATGGAAGCTAGTCTCTCGGAGGGTGCCAATCGATGAAGGTAGCACAGTGAATCCGGATTACTTGGAAGAACGGGTATCCAAGGAAAGGTCGCTTAAAATCAAAGGAGTCAAGTATGCATTGTTCACGTTCTTTTTCTATTGCGGCGTTGAATCAACGTTAGGACTGTGGGGAAGCAGCTATCTTGTGAATAGCAAGGGCATGTCAGCTGCTTTGGCCGCTCAAGGGGTCTCTTTTTTCTATACGGGTATTATGCTAGGACGGCTTATAACAGGATTTATTCTTTTGAAGGTCACCAACCATCAGCTCATGATCCGATTGGGACAGATTGCAGCACTTATTGGGACGGTACTCCTTATCCTGCCCTTGCCGGTTACGATGTCGCTTGTCGGTTTTGTTATAGTCGGATTGGGCTTGGCCCCCATTTATCCTTGCATGATTCATGAGACCCCCGCCAGGTTCGGTAAAACCCATTCACCGTCCATCATAGGATATCAAATGGCTGTGGCATACACGGGGACCACCCTTTTGCCGCCCTTTCTAGGGTTAATTGCTTCGTACACTACGCTTGATGTATTTCCGTACTTTGCTCTGGTTTATGTGATGGCCATGCTGTTCGGATCTGAAAAGTTGAATGGAATGTTGAAGAAGCGTTGGGCTAATTAAGATCCCTACCTTGGATGGGAGGACTACCTCATGAATCGTTATGAAGTGATGAACGTGAATGCCATATTTTAAAGTCTTATTGCTTCGTGGTAGGCAGGCGATTAGACGCAGGATAATGAAGCTGAAAAAAGAAACGTGGAGCGGGTCGATAGAAGTGGATGAGGTAAGTTTTTGGAATAGAATAGTTCGGCGGATCGTCCATATATCGAGGAAAAGAGGAGTATAAAGGAGCATGTAATGTGAGTTTAGCGAGCTATATTGGGTGTAACGTGGAACTCCGTCTTAGTGAAGATGAAGAGCATAACGCCTTAATTCAGATTGGAGATTGTTTTTCAAGTAAATACGACAAACAACATGTGAAAAAGTATCAATTCACGGCACAGTTTGTTTATGAAGTGTCATCCGACTGGGGAATTGAAATTTCAAAAGATATGAGTCCAAGCCAGTGTTTTGAATCAAAAAAGAAGCTTACGGCATTATGTGAAATGATGAATGACTATCTTGAGAAAGGTGAGTATTTCGAATTGTATAGTTGCTGGGTAGGGGAGGAGAAAGAAAAACGAGTAGGTGAGTTAACGTTAAAAATGGATACATTGAATGTTGATTCGATTGAAATGCCTGAAAAGACATTGGTTCGATTTGAGAAATAAGTTGAGGGAAGCCTTGGTCGATAAGGCTTCCCCCATTTGGATGCAAATCCAAATCAAAAAGTAATTACTTAAGCCATCTTCGTTTGCTGGTTGCCTTCCATTTCTGATTCTTCGTCAAAAATACGTTGCTCGGACTCTTTATCAAAGAAATGGGTTTTATTCATATCAAGGGCCAGGTCAATGGCATCACCAGCCTGGATGATATGTTTGGCATCCACCCTGGCAACAAAGTCCTGTCCGGCGAATGTCGAATAGAGCATGATTTCGGCACCCATTAGCTCGGCCACATCGACTTGAGCCGTGAATGTTGAAGTGGGCGATGCGGAAATGAACGTTTCTTCGTTATGGAAATCCTCAGGCCGGATGCCAAGAATGATGTCTTTTCCGATATAGCCTTGATTACGAAGCGTATCCATTTTGAAAGGAGGCACCTCAAGTGTTTGCTCCCCAATTTGAATGAATCCATCCTGCAAGGTACCTGTAAAGAAGTTCATGGCAGGTGAGCCGATGAATCCGCCTACGAAAACATTTACAGGCTTTTCATAGACATCTTTCGGTGCACCCACTTGCTGGATGATGCCATCCTTCATGACTACAAGCCGGGTGGCCATGGTCATGGCTTCTGTTTGGTCATGGGTGACATAAATCGTTGTTGTATTGATCCGTTTGTGCAGTTTAGCGATTTCTGCGCGCATTTGTACCCGAAGTTTTGCATCAAGGTTGGAAAGGGGCTCATCCATCAAGAAGACTTTGGCATCCCGAACAATGGCCCTTCCAAGTGCCACACGCTGGCGCTGCCCGCCAGAAAGGGCTTTAGGCTTCCGTTGTAAGAAGTCTTCAAGTCCAAGGATCTTGGCAGCATCATGGACGCGTTGCTTGATTTCCTTCTTCGGCGTTTTCCTTAGCTTCAGTCCAAAAGCCATATTGTCATAGACGGTCATATGAGGATATAAAGCGTAGTTCTGGAAAACCATCGCAATGTCCCGATCTTTTGGAGGCACATCATTGACCCGCTTGCCATCTATAAAAAGATCCCCTTGGGAGATGTCCTCAAGGCCGGCAATCATCCTTAAAGTGGTCGACTTTCCACACCCCGAGGGTCCGACGAAAACAATGAATTCCTTATCGGCCACGCTAAGGTTGAAGTCTTTAACGGCTGTCACCTTATTATCATAAATCTTGAAGATATGATCCAATACTAACTCTGCCATGAACTATTCCTCCTCTTAAACTCCTAAATTCGTAATGATATTTATAGTCTACTCTATCAATGCTGAAATAAATATGGGCACACTGCACAAAAGGGATAATTATCCTTTTTGCTCATTTAAGAGAATGAGGAGGTAGGCAGCCAAAGCATGCGGGAAATTCCGTACATCCAGTCCTGTTTTTTCAGCGAATTTATCTATCCTGTATTGCAGGCTGTTCCGATGGATATAAAGTTGTTTAGCTGCCGATGAGGCGTTGGAATTACATTCGATATACGTTTTAACCGTTTTGATCAATTCATGATCCTGCCGCGTCTTGCCAAGCAATTCATTGATGTACCATCTTTTATCCATGTCAGTACAGGCATTCATGAGTGCGTAGGGGATAATATTGGGTAATTCCGTCACCTTAACATCGGATAGATGGAGCAAAGAAAGTGTGAAACATTTTCTCTCTTGTATCAGATGGTGATGAAGGTCCGCATCGACAGGGTGAAATCGACCGGCATAGACCCTGATCTTCACGTAAAAGTCACTCTCGAGTGTGGATGAGATGGCGAGAAAATCATGCGTCGATAAGGGTTCATCCATGTCTGATTCAATTAAGGTTCCCGCCGTTTCATTCTCCCAGACCAGGATGGAATCGGATGGTACGAATGAGAGAATCGCTTCCTCGAAATGATCGTGTGAAAAATCCCCATGGGCTAGGTTAAAGTAGGTGAACCGGACATTCTCCCAGTTCGTTAGGGGCTGGGAGGCACGCGGCCCAAATAAAAAATCATTCCAAGTAGTTTGGGTAGTGGAGGTGTTTGGACTTTGGAGTGATGGAGTGTCAAAGAGTAGCGTAAGCAAACGGATTTCCTCCGCCGATATGTCTGAGCGGGGAATGCCAATTGTATGGCCGAATGGATCTTCCAACCAGAAATATGCCGAGATGTCCTGTGCATCTTTTTTATCTGAAAGGGAGTTCGGGAATGTATGTTTAAGCTTATTAAGCATCATGTTCACCTTCTTTCCATTCCATTATATCCAAAAAGGGCAAAGCGGAAAAGAAAACAATGACTGCGTTCATAGGTATTGTTAATCAGTAAAGGCCTGCCCCAGACAGGAGCAGACCCATACTTGCTGTTTCCTTATTTCATCCAATCAGGTTTACCGAAGCCTTGGAACTTGTCATCAATCACCTTTTCAAATTCGGCACTTTCTACAACTGATTTGATATCTTTTGCAAATTGGGCGTCTTTATCCTTAGTGTTTACAGCCACGACATTGCGATACGTATCTGGCATGTTTTCTAAAGCAAGAGCATCTTGAAGGTCCATTTTGGCGGCAATCGCAAAATTACCAGGAACGGCCGATAGGTCAACACTGTCCGTTGCACGAGGTAATTGTGCCGATTCCAGTGGTTCGAATTGAATGTTCTTCGGATTCTTTGTTACATCTTTCTCGGATATTCTTAATGGGTCAACATCCGGATCCACTTCAATCAGGCCCTCATCCAATAAAACTTTAAGTGCACGGGAGAGGTTGACTGGGTCATTGGGAACGGCGATGGTCGCACCATTTTTAATATCGGCCAATGATTTGTATTCCGTGGAGTAAATGCCCATCGGTGCCGTTGGAACAATAATAAGGTCAGAGAGTTCTAAATCATGTTCCTTTGCGAAATTATCCATATACACTTTATGCTGAAAGAGGTTGGCATCGATCGAACCATTACCAAGTGATTTATTCGGCTGGATATAATCACTGAATTCGACGATGTCCACTTTGTAGCCAAGGTCTTCAAGTCCGGGTTGTATGGCCTCTATCACCATGTCGGCATAAGGGCCAGTCGTTGCCCCAATTTTTAATTCTTTTTTGCCCTCCGTTTTAGTTGTCGCATCGTCATTTCCGCAAGCTGACAACCCAAGGGCTAATGCACATATAGATAATAATGAAGTGATTTTTTTCACGAAAAATTCCTCCTTGTTTAATGTAGTGTCATCGTTAACATTCATGAATCTTATCGTTTGTTTACATAGTGAGAGGCCTTATCGCCTATCATTTGGATGATTTGGACAAGACAGATCAGAACGACCACCGTTGTGATCATGATCGTGTTGTCATAACGGTAATAGCCGAAACGAATCGCGAGGTCACCGATTCCTCCTCCGCCGATTGTTCCTGCCATAGCCGAGAAGCCGATGAGTGATATTGTCGTTAATGTCACGCCTTGGATGATTCCAGGCCTTGCTTCAGGAAGAAGCACATCCTTGATGATCATCCATGGGGAAGCGCCCACGGCAATCGCGGCTTCAATCACTCCCTTATCTATTTCCCTCAATGCAGATTCTACGATCCTAGCGAAAAAAGGTATGGCGGAGACTGATAGGGAAACGGAAGCCGCTAGCGGTCCAATTGTTGACCCGGTAAGGAATTCGGTTAAAGGAAGCAAAGCGACTAAAAGAATGATAAACGGAATCGAGCGGACTAGATTGACCACGAAACCGAGGGACCGATTCAACGTGATATGTTCAAAGAACAAATTTCTGGTCGTCGTAAACAGCAACACTCCTAGAGGCAGTCCAATCAGGAGGGCAACCGCAAGGGAAATTCCGACCATATAAATCGTTTCCAGAAAGGCTTTATTAAGGTCAGGCAAAATATTGATGATGGAATCAAGCAGTGACATGATTTAACACCTCCACGGATTGGGTCCGGCTTCTTATGTATTCAAGGGCTACTTGCACTTCTTCAGGCTCACCAATCAATTCGATGATCAAGATTCCTAGAGGGACATCCTGGATATATTCAATTTTCCCGTGCAGGATATTCCCTCTGACAGAATAGTTTTGTAGAGTATCCGAGAGTATCGATTCACCAGCGGTTTGCCCTTCAAATTGTATTTTGATAATCGTTCCTTTGTTTTCCCTAATAAGGTGGGGAGGAAGTTCAAAATCCAATACGCTGCTGATGAACTGCTTAGTCAGTTCTTGTTTGGGTTGTGAAAATATTTCATAAACAGGGCCATCTTCGATAATTCGTCCATCTTGCATGACGGAGACACGATGGCACAGTTCCTTGACCACTTCCATTTCATGGGTGATCAACACGATGGTGATGCCCAGTTCTTTATTGATCTTTTTCAACAACTGTAAGATCGACTTCGTTGTGGTTGGATCAAGGGCTGATGTCGCTTCATCACATAATAGGACGGTAGGGTCATTCGCTAAGGCCCGTGCAATGCCGACCCGCTGTTTTTGTCCGCCACTGAGTTGAGCCGGATAAACATCTTTTTTATCACGAAGGCCAACGATATCCAAAAGCTCTAGAACGCGGTTGGTAATGACCTCCTTTGGTTGATGGGCGGCTTTCAAGGCGAAGGAGATATTGTCAAAAACCGTTTTGGAACTGACTAGGGAAAAATGCTGAAATATCATGCCGATTTTCTGGCGTTGTTTGCGAAGCTCCTGGCTTGATAAGGTTGTTAAGTCGACGCCATCGATGATGATGCTACCATTGGTCGGACGCTCAAGAAGATTCAGACAGCGAATCAATGAACTCTTTCCCGCGCCGCTATACCCGACAATCCCATAAACCTCTCCCGTTTGAATGGTTAAAGATACATTATCCACTCCGATAACTCGGGTATTCTTCGAGATATATTCCTTTCGAACTGAACGAATTTCAATCATGATGCTATCCTCCTTATACATAAAAAAGCTACCTCTATCATTCAGAAAGAGGCAGCGAAATTATATCCCGTCTTATCTTTCAGAATGGTATTTCATTCTGCAGGAAGGGGCACCATTCCCGATTTGGGGCGGTTGCCGGACGTCATAGGGCCTGGTCCCTCAGTCACTCTTGATAAGTTAATTACTATTTTAGTATTTTATTATTTTTTTAATATAATCTATATTATTTGTTAAATACAGTAATGTCAATTATTTTTTGAATTTTATCAAGATTATGAATCGAATGATCTACTTGCCCAGATTATAGTGGCCATTTGCTAAGTTACACGGAACGTCCCGGATCTTACATGGCCTGTCTGCGTAAGAATATGGACTTTGATCACTCCCATCATTAGAAAAAATATTATACTTGTAAAAAGTATGGAGAGATAATACATTTATTGTAAGTGAATTAGAAAATAAAGGATGATGAGGTTTTCCAAAAAAATGATTGGGGTGGAAAGTCATGCTGGAAATGAAAACGATAAACGATGTGGTTTGCGTAAAAGGGACACCGGAAGGAAACAAATCAGGCATGAGCGTGAATGTGTTCTTAACCGATGGCATGTTAGTTGATACGGGGGCAAAAATCTTGTTGAAGGAACTTACTCCATTCTTTGAAACCGCTGATTATGATATGGTGGCGCTGACGCATTATCATGAAGACCATACGGGTGGGGCCGCATGGATACAGGAACATAGGAACGTCCCCATCTATATTCATCCGATGTCCCTCGATATTTGTGCAAAGGATGCCGAATATCCCGATTACCGCAGAGTTTTTTGGGGAGACAGGGATGCCTTCAAGGCAGAACCATTGGGAGGGGTCGTCCATTCACGCACTCAAACATGGGAGCCAATCTTTACACCAGGGCATTCGAGGGACCATATGGTTTACCTGAATCATAGTAATGGCATGCTGTTTTCGGGTGACCTGTTTGTAACGCCGAAAACAAAGCTCGTTTTAAGGGAGGAATCAATTCCGTTCATCATGGAATCCATCAAGAAACTGCTTCGGTATGATTTTGTAGAGGTCTTTTGCTGCCACGCCGGGTATGTCCCGAACGGGAAGGAAATGTTTGAAAGAAAGCTCAGCTACTTGGAAAATCTGCGCGGTGAAATTTTGCGTTTGCATGATCAAGGATTGGAAGTCCATGAAATTCAGCAAAACGTGTTGCCTAATCGGTATCCGCTTATCGAGATATCCGGTCATGAATGGGATTCGGAGCATATCATTACATCGATACTGAAAGAGAGTAGGTTGTATTCAGAGGAAAGGAAGAAATGATGAATAAGAGGATGGGGGATAGGGTCGAAGAACAAGGCGGGAGCCTCATTGTAATCCTAGTGAAAATTTGATACAGTTAAACTGAAAAATAGTATTTCGTCTAGAAATGGGTGCAGATAAGAACATGTAGCTTATCTGCTTAAAAGGGAAGTCGGTTAGAATCCGACGCTGTCCCGCAACTGTAAATGAGAGCGATTCGAAGGAATGCCACTGTCTTTTTTGCAAGAAAAGATGGGAAGGTTCGAAAAGCGATGATCATGAGCCAGGAGACCTGCCCGTTTTTAGCACAACGCCAGAAACCTACGAGGATAGGGGGTGTTAAGTGCGAAAAATTAGCAAGAACATGCTTTCTTATTTTTGTAGAAAAATGGGGAATCATGGTCATTTTTGTTATGTTTCGTTTGCACTCTAACAACTTCTGAATGGGAAGTTGTTTTTTGTTTTTTACAAGTCCATATTGGACAACATTCAAAAAGAATCCTGTTAATTAGACAGGACAGCTATCATAGGGGGCCATATCATTGTTTGGTACAGTTGAGCATTTTACGGACTATTTAAAAGCGCAAATCATGCGTAACTTTTGTGTGGAAGAAATGATATCTTTAGATGATTGCCGAGCAAGCTTGATTGAGGAAATCCAGGTTCATGGCAAAAACGTAGAAGATAGGAAAGAATACGAAGCAAATCTTGAAAGAGCCTTTAGCCAAGTGAATCTAGAAATATTCGGCTATCAAGAAATCAAGTAAAGAGCCGCCCATAAGGGAAGCTCTTGTTTTCAATCTTTATTGATGTTCGGTTCCGTTTCATCATGAAAGTCATGGGCTTCCTCAATGTTCAAGGTGTCCGCGGCTTCATAGACGTTTCCGCCAGCAAGTCCTTCATTGATGATACGATCGATATCGAGATATACAGAATCCTTACCGTCATACTCGGTATCCTTCAGAAATGTAATCTTTTCTTTATCCAAATGAACTCCCTCCTTGGCTTTTTATTAGTGTTAGCCAAAGAGGGATTCTTTATTCTATTTAGTCGTACACGTGGTACACCATTAAATCATGAATCATGCCCTTGAGTTTTTCTTCCTCTGACTCTACAGGCGGATTGGTTAACCACTCAATGGACCCATCTTTATGATAGAGGGCTTGGACGGCCAATTTATTGAAGTAAAAGGAAATCTTCCAGCCAGGTAAATTCTTGTGCAACGGCTTCCATTGAAAATGCGTAATCATATGTATAACCTCCATATCGCTGTTTCTCATTTCATTATAATGGAAAAAGCAGGATGGAGGTTATTTTCTTATGTGATTCGGAAAAGTTAATTCAATGAACAGGTTTTTTAAATGTAGTAGGCGGCTCGCTTCAATTTCCTCTTCATCAAATTGCATGGGTTTTGAATTGACTTCATAAATGAATAGAGCACCGGATGTATCTTCCCCGATATCAATGGAGAATTCCCCAAGAAAGCCAAACTTCCTGGAGAGGATGATTCCACATCTTTGCGCAATGTTCGCCAACTTCCTGTTTAACGGCCTCGTTTGTAGCTGCTGATAGGGAAAAAGCTTTCCCCCCCTTGGCGTATGGGTTGTGATTTCCTGGGTTTGCGACATCCTCACGCCCTTGCCGGTCACTTTATAAAACCCATTTTCATAATGAACAAGAATACGGTAATCGTATCGGTGTCCATTCAGTTTCTTTGGAATGACCGCTCGTTGGGCCAGATACCCCCTCTTTTTGAGCGACGCCTTATTGGCTTCCCAAAACGCGGAGAAATCAGGGTACAATTCCTGATGTTTCAGGCTATTGAATTGGAGGGTGCCATCAGGTTTTTCTAGCAGGGTGTAGATGCCCTTACCTTGGCTTCCTTTGCATGGTTTCAAATAAATATGTTTGTGGAAATGTAAGAAGTCCGCTAGTTGGGTAGGGTCGGATAGGTCTATGGTCGATGGAAGATGGCGGGCTAGAGATCCATCTTCCGTCAATGCTTCGTACATCAAGTACTTATCCAAAAAATGAGGGTTGAATAAAGTGATGCGATGTTCTTTAAAAAAGGAAAGGAGTTCTTGAAAACTTTCCGATGCTTCGAATCCCCTTTTGGGAATGCGATTATAAACGATATCGGGCAGTGGTAATTTTACCTCATTCCATGTGTTCGTTTGTGAAGAAAAGATGAAGCCTTTCATGTAGTTGGAAAGCAAGGATTCAACCGTGAATACATAGGCCAATATCCCATGATTCGATAAATATTGAGATAAATTCTGAAAAAGTGTCAAATTCCCCCCTATACCTGATTCCTTCTTTGGATCTAGAGAGGTCAAGATACCAACGACTAGCACCCGGTTTCCCGGAAATAAAGTAATCGGAAAAAGTGCCTGATCCTGGGTGTCCTGCTTAAAAGGGATTTCCTCATTCGCGGCTCCCGCATATAGCTGCATATCTTCCTCGTTATGGCTCCATCTCTCAGAGGGAACATCATAAAAAATGTTCATTTCTGTGTACCAATCGTTTGTGAAATCGTCTGTTCGGTAAGATAAATGGCATAATCAAGGCTGAGCTTCCTGGTTAAAAGTTCAAATTCCTTTAACTTTGGATGGGAAAAGATAGAACGGCCTGGTTTAGAATTAGCTTCGAACATCCATACTTGCCCTTTTTTATCCAATCCGAAATCGAAGCCGATTTCTCCTATGATGCCATCTAGGTGCTCCTCGATGCTTTCACTTAATATAAGAGCGGCTTCTGATAGCTTTTCCTCGATCCGTTTAGCTTCTTCGTCATCTCCGTATAGTTCGGCAACCGTCTTGATGACCCCGCCGCTTTTAATATGGGTCGTCACACTGCCAGCCCCGGAAACTTTTGCGGCGATGGCCGTCACTTGCCAAACCCCATTGCTGTCCTTGTTCGTATGGACCCTGAAATCCACTGGCCGCTTTGAAGAGCGGATTAACGGGATGCCTTGTTGAACGATCAGGTTCTCAAGCGGTCGATTATGAAATACATGTTTGAGGATGGATTCGAGTGTGGAGAACTTTTGTAATTTGTTTTCCTGTTCCTCATTTTTATACCGGCAATAGTAGACATTTTCATGCTTATCATACAGAATTTGATGAATGCCGAGGCCAAGGCTACCATGAATGGGTTTGATATAGACTTGGCGATAATGCGACAGAAGCGTCTCGACGACGGATAGAGATTGAAAAGGGTAGGTCTCCGGTAAAAATGGCAAAGCCCGATCATCCGCATTCAACCGTTCGTAAACATCCCATTTATTGAAGAAACCAGGATTGTACCAAGGAATCTTATATTCCTTTTGGAACTTTTGCTTCACTTCCTTTGGCCCCTCACGGTTTTCCGTCATTCGGTTGGGAAGCCGGTCATATACGACGTTGGGAAAAGGGAATTCGTTGATCTGCCAGTTTTCCTTCTCATATACATATCCTTTAATCGTTTCTTGATCCCAATTGATGACATTCTCACCGAAAACAAAGGGGATACAACCGGTTGTTTGACTGAGAGAAAGTAATTTCGAAAAAAAGCCGGAACGTTCCCCAAGCGGTTTATTGGAAATGCCTGTGAAGCCTGATGAGAAAATTCCAATGAGCGGGCCGATATGAAGGCTCTTCCCGTATATAAATAAATGAAGGGGAGTATCGATCTCGTTGAACATCAAAGAATCTGCAAGACTATTCGAGAGTACGATTGATTGCTTGATGGCTGGATTTGGCTTGACGGCTGCAGGGCAGGAATGCTGCCCAAAATAAATTAATTCGATATCCCCCAGTTCCCCAAGGTCAGACGGATAAAAAAGGACGTGGCCGGGGATGTTGGCAATCTCTGCAGGGTATGTCTTTCGCATGGGTCATTCACCTGCTTTCAGAAGATGTTCGGATAAATATTGGCAATATTTGAACGGGGCTTGATAAATTTCTTTCATGGACTCTGGTTGGAGTGTTTGGATGATTTTTCTTCCGGGCTTGGAGTTAATGTCCAAGATCCAAATTTTCCCCGCCTTATCGATGCCTAAATCGATTCCAAGTTCGAATAGCCTTTGAAAAGCGCCTTCCGTCTCCACAGGGAGAGTCCGGAGGATATGCTGGATGGTTTGTTCGACGGTTACCGGGATGGAATCAGGATTCTTTTTCATGAAGTCTTCAAGCGATAAGGCCTCTCCGCCAGTCGTCAGATTGGAAGTGATATGATCTTGTTTCCCAAGACGAATGCCCCGCCCCCGTTCCAGCCACTGGTTTTTTTCGTTTTTCTGAAGCAAAATCCGTAAGTCGAATGGTTCGTTCTTCTGGTTGCTCAATTCTAAATAAGGTTGACATAGGTAACTATAGCGAGTTAATAAGTGCTGTAGCCATTTATTCAGTTGCGATTTTGATTCGAATTGGCGGTCATATTTCGTTCCTTTTTTGGTCATGGACACGGTTGTGCCTTCCTTAGTTTTCGTCAGAAGGTAAATGCCAAGACCGCCTGATCCAAACTCGGGCTTAATGATGATTTTTTCCAGGCGTTCCATGTGCTCGATTATTTGCTCAGGTGTCGTGACCCGCTCCGTCTCTGGGAAAAAGGCTTGAAGCAGGGGATTGGTTTTCAATGTTCGGTAAACATCCCATTTGCCAGGGAGGCCAAGCCCAAGAAAATTCGAGTTTTCTTTTAACCAATTTATTTTCTCACGTATATCATTGTGCTCACGGGAAATGCCATGAAAACAACGGTCATATACAAAATCAGGAAGGTCAAGTGAAGCAGGAAGCCAAACTTCTTTTTCCCCATCAAAGCGCTCGCCCTTGATTTTCTTCGAATCAACGTCCATATTTTCCGGTACGAACTTACAAACATTCATGCCAAGGGTTTTAGCCGTCTTGGCTAGCTCGGTGAAATAATGATTTTCTTGTGTATCTTTCGTGGACATTAGCCCTATTAACACGTGCCAGCAACTCCTTTTATGGATGGTCTTCACTCATTTATCGCATACATAAACTCAATAATCGACTTTACAGATGGCCGGAATGTTTCATAGGTACCTTGGAATTTTTTTGAGGGCTTCGAATTCACTTCTATGATCCAAGGATGCTTGTTACTATCAAGGGCTAAATCGATACCCAGCTCCCCGAATAATTCCGGATGGTTGTCATCAAGCGCAACTGCCGTCTTCTTGGCTAAACGGATGAGGCTTTGATATAAACGTTTGGCTTCTTGGTGATCCACGATCTCTTTTAAAAAGTCGAAACCGTTCTTCATGACACCACCTTGTGCGAGGTTGGAAACGATATTTCCCGAATCCCCGATTCGTGCAACCATGGAGGTGACCTTCCATTGATGCTGTCCGTTTTTATGAAGCAGGATGCGGAAATCCACTAATTTCTGATCGATCTCGAATAAGGAAATCCCCTTTTGAAGGATGTAAGCTTGATTCCGGCAAAACTTTTTCAAGGCTGAGAATAATTTCTCCTTCGTTTCGATAGTATGGATATTGTTTTCTGTTCCGGCATGCTCGATTACCCATCTGCCCGATGATTCGGTCAGCTTGCAGATATTCCGCCCCTGACTGCCTGTCGAGGGCTTTAGATAGCTTACTGGATGCTTATCTAAAAATGTCATGAAGGGTTCCTGTTCATTAAACATCACCGTCTCGGGTAAATGTGGAAGCAGGATATAATCTGAGAGCAGAAGCTCATGCACATCATGCTTGGAAAGGAACCGCCCGTTGAACATGGGAATGGCAAGGGATTTCAATTCCGTCGAAAAGTTTTCGAATAGTGGTGTTCCTTCCACCTTCCGGGAGTGGATCCGATTGTAAAACACATCAGGAATGGGGAGCTCAAGGGTCTCCCACCCATTCGCCCCTGGCCAATATCCTGTAAGGATCCCGTCCGCAAGTGGCTGTGGTTTTGCCAAAAAGAAAGGAAAGCCTTTTTGATTACAATAGGCTATCATCTCCTGATAAAATGGTTCCATTTCACCGAATGTGCCGCTCTGCAAGGGCCCCTGGTTAATGAGGACGGCAAGGAAAGGCGCTATTTGCAACGTTCTCTCCTCTGCATGAAAGGAAACGGAGACCGGCCCCGAGAAGGGAGGCAGAGATAAGAATTGGTTCGTATCATGTGAGATCTTTATGGTGGATTCCGGTGAGGCGAATGTTTGGACAAGTACCGGGACAGAACGCCGTCCGGCAATGAGAGTAAGAGGTTCTCCATATTGAAGGTCCCATTCCTGAAATAGTTTTTCTTCGACAAACAACAGTGCCTTCTTTCTTGTAGCAGCTGAATTTACCGTAATAAAAACTTTTTGGTATTTCAAGGTCATAATAATTCCCCGTTTGCACTAAGTTTGATATCCTTTTATAATTAAATGATGGGCAAAAGTGGATATCACATTCTATGTTTTTCAAAGTAGAACGTGTCATATAGCCCCTATTTCAAGCAATAAAAGGAGAAAAACATCATGGATGAGTTGTGGGTAAAAATACTGTTTATGGTCGTTGTCGGTGCAGTCATAGGAGGGTTCACCAATTTATTGGCAATCCGCATGCTGTTCAGACCCTATAAGCCCATATTTATTTTTGGAAAGCAGGTGCCGTTGACACCGGGTTTAATTCCGAAGCGGCAGGATGAGTTAGCCAAGCAGTTAGGGAAATTGGTCGTCGAACATTTAATCACACCCGAGAGCATTCAAAGTAAGGTTATCAATGATGCCTCTATAAAGAATATGAAGATTTTCGTACAGTCAGAAGTGAAGAAGGCGTTGTCCACGGAAAAAAGTACGGCACAACTGTTGGACCAATTGGGGATGAAGAATTCTTCCCTGACAATGGAACAGCGTTTACAGACATTCGTCCTTGGTAAATACGAAACATGGGCAGCGGAAAACCGAGGAAAGAGTCTACAAGACATCATTCCTTTGAATATCCAGCAAAAAGCGGTGAAATCAATCCCGGACATTTCGAAATATATCGTAACGAAGGGGAAAGAATACTTCAACAGTGCCGATGGCAAGGGACGACTCGAAGAAATGCTTGATGATTTTTTCAAAGAGCGAGGAAAAATGATTAACTTGATTCAAATGTTTATCGGAAATGAAAAGTTAATCGATAAGATTCAGCCTGAGATCATTAAATTCTTTGATCAATCCCGGACAGTCGACTTATTATCGGTCATGATGGAAAAAGAGTTGAGAAACCTTGAAAAATGGGATATGGAGAAAGTGGAAGGGTTAATTGGAAAAGACACGATCCGCACGCTGATTACAGAAAAAACGGGAGAATGGATTCCGGTCGCTTCCATCATGGAAAAACCGGTTCGTGAACTGACGGCTAGTTTTGCGGATACCATCGTCAACAAAGGCGTTCCGATTTTTGTTGAAAAAGCCGCGGACTATTTAATTGTCCATTTCCAGCCACTCTTCCAACGACTGCATTTGGATGATATCGTGGAGGAACAGGTATCTTCCTTTTCCGTTTCACGATTGGAGCAAATGGTTGTCTCCATCACTAAGAAGGAATTATCGATGATCACATATCTAGGTGCCCTGCTTGGTGGGATCATCGGTCTATTCCAAGGATTTGTGACCGTTTTATTAGGATGACGTGTAATTAGTAAAGGGATTTGTTATAGTGGGAAAGGTGTAGGAATACAATGATTACCGGGAGGGGAAAATTTTATGAGTAACGTGTATGATGCAGCATATGAAATGGAAAAAGCGATTCGATCAAGCAATGAATATGCAGACTTGCAACGGTTATATGATTTAGTCAATTCAGACCCAGCTACGAAAGGGATGTTCGAAAACTTCCGTAACTTGCAGATGACATTGCAACAAAAGCAAATGATGGGGCAGGAAATTGATCCCGAAGAAGTGGCACAAGCTCAAAAAACTGTGCAACTTGTTCAACAGAACCCAACGATTTCTCAATTGATGGAAGCGGAACAACGGATGAGCATGGTCATTGCCGACCTTAACAAAATCATCATGAAGCCACTAGAAGATTTATACGGCCCAG
Source organism: Peribacillus sp. NPDC097224 (assembly GCF_044761985.1). Taxonomy (NCBI): domain Bacteria; kingdom Bacillati; phylum Bacillota; class Bacilli; order Caryophanales; family Bacillaceae; genus Peribacillus; species Peribacillus sp. NPDC097224. The sequence continues at coordinate 234,169 of NZ_JBIWDK010000003.1, forward strand.
CTGAACAGCAATAATACCAAAAAAACTCCTTTGCCTTATGGCGAAGGAGTTTTTTTGAAAAAGAAAGACAAACTGATCCTGTTCTACTCTACAAATTTTAGTCATAAATTTGAAAGAGGATATTACAGATGGGGGAGATCTACATGGTATATCGTCTATTAGCGGTTAACATTGATGGAACATTGCTTCAGTCCAATGGCCGTTTAAATAAATCGACCAAAGAGGCCATTGAGTATGTTCACGATAAGGGTGTCCATGTTGCACTTGTAACGTCAAGAAACTACCATTCTGCCAAAAAAGTGGCCAAAGCCCTAAAAATAAATCCAATGATTGTTGCCCAACACGGAGCTTTTGTCGGTGCATCCATCGAGAAACCCATCATGGTAAAAAGAATGTCAGAAGAATTGACCGTGGAACTCGTGCAAATGCTGGAGAAGACCAATTCCCAAATAATGCTCCATCATGAAAAGTACTCCCTTGGCAATCGAGTTAATCTCCCGGAAAACTTACTCGGTAAAACGGTCATGTATACGAATGACCAAAACATTTATGCCCAAAACTATGTGGATGACATAAGCGAAGAGCTTATGGATCATCCTATGTCCCCGACAAAAGTTGATATCATATTTACTGAGCAGAAAGATCAAGTGGAAATGCACAAACTGGTAAAAGACATGTTTCCGGAAGTTGAAGTGACTACAAATCCTGGGCACAGGCTGACAATCGTTCCGAGAGGTGTTTCAAAATGGAGTGGCGTTTTGTATTTAGCGGATCATTTAGGCGTGAAGCGGACCGAAATCGTATCGATTGGGGACGGACTGGATGATATAGAGATGATCGCGGGATCAGGTTTGGGTGTTGCCATGGGAAATGCGGACCCTGAAGTCAAAAAAGCTGCCAAATGGGTCACCCGCTCGAACGATGATGACGGGATTGCCTATATGTTGAAAGAGTTCTTCCGCAAGCAGCACCCGATTGGATTCTTACAGAAGATGAATATGCTCAAGTGAAAGATGCTGCTCCCTTCCATCATGGAGGGTTCTTTTTTTGTTGATCAGGTTTATCTTTCCAATAAATAATTTCGTTCATTATCCGTAAACTAAGTAAATCCCTAAGGAAAGGAAGAATGTAATGGACGTTATTAATGCAAAAGAAGTACAAGTTGGCGATGAGGTGTTTGTCATTTATAATAATCCGCACGTTCCCTCAGTTTCAAACGTAAGGGCTGCAGAAATTGTGCAGCATCCGAAAGATCCTAATGCAGTCGCTTTATTCCTGAACGATACCTTTCATACGATTGAAGATGATGATGCATTATTTTCATCAGAAGCGGCTGCGGAACAAGCCTATAGTAATTTCATTAATGATCAATTGACATGAGAAAAGTAAGAAGCCCCCGCTTAGGATAGCGGGGGCTTCTGTTTATGTCATTTTGCAGCGTGAATCACACGTAGCATCGCATGAATTTGGCCCATATGGTAAGTTTCATGGAAGAGGGCAAGGTTCACCATTTCCCCATATGTTTCGAACCCTTTGAATGGTTCTTCGAGTTTTTCGGCCAAACGCTCTTCAGGAATGGCAAGAAGACGATCAAGCTGTTCTTTAAATTGCTCAATTAATACTTCAACAGAAGGGACTTCATCCGTCCAATCAGCAGGACTGGTTCCTTGAGCAAAGAATTCAGCGTAATTGGCGGGCAAGTTACCTGCTGTAGGATGGTCAAGCAAGAACTTTTCCGTTACAAATAATGTATGGCCAAGATGCCAGTGAATATTATTATTAAATCCTTCGGGTTGAATATCTGTCAGTTCAGGGGTAATCCGGTCGATGACCCTCTCGAAGAACTTACCTCTAATTAGGGAAAAACGTTTTTGTAATGGGTTCATGTTAGTAGCTCCTTCTAGTTGTCGCAATAAAAACGTCCACCGCCAACGACAATGGTACGCTTGTCAGCTTGTAATGAGATTTCAGTCTTTCTAATGATAATCTATTTATGAATTAAATCAAGTGATGCATTAGCGTGCTTTTCTTATTTCTGATAAGAGGTGGGGCGCCGCGTTTTGTTATCGTGCATCAATATAAATGAAAATATCCCTATCAAGGCTCGGACGAAGCCTTGATAGGGATAGGTTGAATAGCTATGAATGAACGATTAAGTAAGTACAACTTGTTTTTTGTTTTCTTGTTTCTCACCTAAATCGTTAAAATCATAAGCATTTTCTATATAAATTTGATGCCAAATCATAAATACAATGATGGTCCATAACTTCCTGCTATTATCCTTTTTGCCAGCGACATGTTCCTGCATCAAGTCAAAAATCGCTTTTTTATTTAAAAGATAATCTGTGGGGCTAGTACGAATCAAATTGTTGGCCCAATCATACATTTCATCCTTTAACCAATGGCGGATAGGCACAGGGAAGCCTAATTTCTTCCGATTTAATACATGGTCAGGGACGATCCCCTCGGCTGCTTTACGAAGTATATATTTAGTCGTATTGTTTTTGATCTTTTGCTCTGAATGAATCTTTGTCGCGACATTAAACACTTCTTTATCCAAGAAAGGAACGCGTAGTTCAAGAGAGTGAGCCATCGTCATTTTGTCGGCCTTCAACAGAATGTCTCCTTGCAGCCAAGTAAGAATATCTAAATGCTGCATTTTCGTAACGGCATCATATGATCTGGATTGATTGTAAATGGGATCAGTCACGGTCGTATAGCCCAAGTTTGGTTTATATTCCGAAAGCAATGATTTCTTTTCACTTTCTTCAAATATTTTTGCATTACCGATGTACCTCTCTTGCAAAGGGGTGACACCACGTTCAATGAAGTTTTTCCCCTTCACTCCATCCGGTAAAATCCTACTCATCACTTTTAACAGGTGTTTGATCGGATTCGGGATATGGTTGAACATTTTCAATGATTGAGGTTCCCTATAGATATTATAACCACCGAAAAGCTCGTCCGCCCCTTCACCGGATAATACCACTTTTACATGTTTTCTGGCTTCACGAGCCACGAAATATAAAGGGACGGCCGCTGGGTCTGCCAGTGGGTCATCCATGTGCCAAATGATTTTAGGGAGTTCAGCAAGATATTCCTCAGGCGAAATGATATAGCTGATATTCTCTAGATTAAGGGCGTGGGCTGTTTCTTTCGCCACGTCGACTTCACTGAATCCATCCCGTTCAAAACCGACAGAGAACGTTTTTAGTTTGGGGTTGACCTCCTTGGCAAGGGAAACGATGATCGAAGAATCAATGCCTCCGGATAGGAACGATCCCACCGGTACATCACTTCGCATATGCACATTCACCGAATCTATTAAAACATCACGAATTTCCTTGGAAAGTTGTGTTTCGGATAGGTCCATCGGTTTGAAAGTCGGTGCCCAATATCGGCTGATATTCATCTTGCCACCTGGCTTTTTCGTGAAGCAATGGCCTGGCGCTAGTTTTTTAATTTGGCTTGTCATCGTATCGGGTTCAGGTACATATTGAAAGCTAAGATAGTGCTGTAAGGAGTCGGAATCTATCTTTCCTTCCATCGCTAGAAGAATACTCTTCTTTTCTGAAGCAAAATAAGTTAATTCTTCTTGTTCTGAGTAAAAGAAGGGCTTGATGCCAAACTGATCTCTGGCACCGAATATCGATTGCTCCACTTTATCCCAGATGACAAAAGCAAACATGCCTCTTAATTTGCTCACCATACGTTCCTTTTGGTCACTGAACAGGGCAATGATGACTTCTGTGTCCGATTCGGTAGTAAATTCATAACCTTTTTGGATTAGTTCTTCGCGTAATTCTATATAGTTATAGATTTCACCATTGAAGATGATCCAATACCGATCATTTTCATAAGAAAGGGGCTGGTGTCCACTTTCGATTCCTATGATACTGAGTCGTCTGAAACCAAAATTGACATACGCATCATTATAATAACCTTCATCATCCGGACCTCTATGTGTAATAAGCGTATTCATTTTATTTATTTGATCTTTCATGTCTATATTCATTTGATTGGGTTTTTGATGCATACAACCAACAAATCCACACATTTTGGGGGTCACCTACCTACTTAATAGTATTAATCTCTGATTCTCGTTTTTTTTAGGAATGATCCATGACTGACAGTAGTTCATCTACATTACATTCGAGGGAAGAGGAGATTGAAGAAAATTGAAAATACATACATTTTTATCCTGATATTAAATATTATTACAAACAATCTCATCATTATAATGGAAGAAATTACATTTTTCAACCGTTTCACCATTTTTTATACATCACGTGCTGGATAAATTTCGTTTTGGTGTATACTTTTGGCTCTTTATGTCTGGAGTATGAAGGAAACGTAACGAGGAGTAAGTCTCCCTCATGACGCGTGCTTGTGGTTTCTATAATAGAAAGGGTTAAAATAGAACGGCTTCTTATCGTGAAGATCGACATGGGCTTGGGGAAAATAATTGTGAATGGGATGGTCGGAGGGAGTCGATCCATCGATTTGCTTTGATGACCATAACATAAAAAAGCCAGGCGCCCGGATTTTCTGGAAAATCGGTGTGCCTGGCTTTAGAGTTATCAGTTAGAAGCTTGAACGAGAAGCTTCATCGCATGAATTTGTCCGATATGATTCGTTTCGTGTAAGACGACAAAGCTAATGAAGTCCTCCACTGTTTCCATCCCCTTGAATGGATTTTCCACTTTATCAGCATATTTTTCTTCTGGAATCGCAAGAAGGCGATCGAGTTGCTCCTCTAACTGTAGCTTCAGTGTATCAGTGGATGGGACATCCTCTGGCCAGTCAGCTGGCTTTGAACCATATCCGAATAGTTGTCCATAGTTGTCAGGTAGGTTACTGCCATTTGGAGAGTCCAATAAGAATTTTTCCGCTGCACTCAATACATGACCAAGGTGCCAATGGATCGTATTGTTGAATCCTGAAGGCTGGACATCCATAAACTCTGGCGATAATCCCTTGATTTCACTTAGTAAACTGCTCCGGGTGACTTTTAACTGGTTTTTTATGTAATTCAATTTATATTCCTCCACATCTTGTTAGAAAATTTCTTCTAAATAAAAGTATAACAAGGTTATGGATATTCACCAAGTTTGAGTGAAAGGGTTTTTACGTTTTTCATTTTTCTTCTTGAAATTGTCAGAAAATTATTTATAATGAGAATATGTTATAAAATCTTACATTTCTGTGTTATATATGTGGGTTGACTCGTTTGTAAATCAGTTCTTTTAGAATGATAGAAGGAGAGAAGTCATGCGTTTAACGGCAAGGGAACAGGAGAAATTAATGGTCGTGGTTGCAGCGGATTTAGCTAGAAGAAGAAAAGAGAGAGGAGTGAAATTGAATTATCCGGAGTCCATTGCCTTGATCACGTATGAAATCATGGAAGGGGCACGGGATGGACGCTCTGTTGCGGAGCTTATGCAATTTGGCCGGATGATTCTATCCAGTGAGGATGTAATGGAGGGGATCCCGGAGATGATCCACGATATTCAAGTGGAAGCGACGTTTCCGGATGGAACAAAGCTTGTGACGGTCCATAATCCAATTCAGTAAGGAGGCTGGGGCATGATACCAGGTGAATATATCTTGAAAAGAGATTCGATTGTGTGCAATGAAGGGAAGCTTGCGACAGGCATTTCTGTCATCAATCGGGGAGATCGACCGATTCAGATTGGCTCCCATTTTCATTTTTATGAAGTGAACAACGGGTTGGAATTTACTCGTGAAGAAGCCTATGGGAAACGGTTGAACATTCCTGCGGGAACGGCGGTCCGCTTTGAACCAGGCGATGAAAAGGAAGTGGAGCTGATTCCTTTTGGCGGCAAAAGGGAAGTGTACGGATTAAGCAATCGAACGAACGGACCGCTTGATGTGGAGGGTGAAGGATGAGTCATGAAATGTCACGGAGGCAATATGCCGACATGTTCGGTCCGACGACCGGGGATTTAGTCAGACTGGCAGATACAGAGCTTTTCATAGAAATAGAAAAAGATTTCACTAGATATGGAGATGAAGTGAAGTTCGGCGGGGGAAAGGTCATACGTGATGGGATGGGACAGCATCCAACAGCTGAAAGGGAAGGGGTCATGGACCTTGTCTTCACGAATGCAATCATCGTCGATTATACGGGCATCTATAAAGCGGATATCGGGGTGAAGGATGGGCAGATTGCGGCAATCGGTAAAGCAGGAAATCCCCTATTGATGGATGGGGTGACCATGACGATTGGTGCGGCGACTGAAATCATCGCCGCCGAAGGAAAGATCGTGACCGCGGGAGGCATTGACGCACATATTCATTTCATTGCACCCCAGCAAATTGAGACGGCGTTATCGAGTGGAATCACGACGATGATTGGCGGAGGAACAGGACCGGCAACCGGAACGAATGCCACGACGTGTACACCGGGAGCCTGGAATATCCATAAAATGCTTGAGGCGGCTGAACATTTCCCCATGAATTTCGGGTTTTTGGGAAAAGGCAATGCCTCGGCAAAAGAACCACTCATCGAGCAGGTCAAGGCTGGGGCCATCGGGCTGAAATTGCATGAAGATTGGGGGACCACGGCAGCTGCCATCGATACAAGCTTGTCCGTTGCGGATGAATATGATGTCCAGGTAGCCATCCATTCCGATACCCTTAATGAAGGGGGCTTTGTCGAGGATACGATTGAAGCCATCAAGGGCCGTGTGATTCATACCTATCATACCGAGGGAGCGGGTGGCGGACATGCCCCGGACATTATTAAGGTGGCTAGTTATCCGAATATTTTGCCTTCTTCGACGAACCCGACACGCCCGTATACCATCAATACGCTGGAAGAGCATTTAGACATGTTGATGGTATGCCATCATTTGGATCCCTCCGTACCGGAGGATATCGCCTTTGCCGATTCCCGGATAAGGAAGGAAACGATAGCTGCTGAAGACATTCTCCATGATTTAGGCGTCTTCAGCATGATCAGTTCGGATTCTCAGGCAATGGGCCGGGTGGGAGAAGTCATCCTGCGGACATGGCAGACGGCGGATAAAATGAAAAAACAACGGGGAAAGATGATGGAGGAGAAAGGGGATGGCGATAATTTCCGTGTGAAGCGATATGTCGCCAAGTATACGATTAATCCAGCCATCACCCATGGAATCTCCGATGTCGTCGGATCATTGGAAGAAGGGAAATTTGCAGATTTGGTCGTGTGGGACCCGGCCTTTTTTGGAGTGAAACCGGATATGATCGTAAAAGGGGGCATGATTGCACACAGCATCATGGGAGACCCCAATGCCTCCATTCCGACCCCACAACCGGTTTTGTATCGTCCGATGTTTGCGAGTTTTGGGCAAGCCGTTTCTGGTACATCCATCACCTTTCTATCTAAGGCTGCTTATGAAGCGGGAATCCATAAGGAAATCGGGTTGAAGAAAATTGTGAAAACCGTCTCGAATATCCGGAATCTTACAAAGAAAGACATGAAGTTAAACGGGGAAACACCCGTCATCGAAGTGGATCCACAAACATATGAAGTGACGGTCGACGGTGATTTAATTACGTGTGAGCCGGCAGAAGACCTGCCAATGGCGCAGCGATACTTTTTATTCTGAGGTGAATAGCATGATTGTCGAAAAGGTGATAGGAAACGTTGAGTCCATTCAAAATAAACCAAAACATACGGAACGGGTTTTTCTAGAAAGCGATGCTTTAAGAAAAAGAATTCAACGTGTGAAAACGGATCATGGCAATGAGATTGGAATAAGGCTCAAGGAAAACAAAGAGTTAATGGATGGCGATATTTTGTATATGGATGAAAAGAATATGATCGTGGTTCAGACGATTGATGACGATATCTTAACCATCGCGCCTACATCCGTCGGGCAGATGGGCAATATCGCACATCAATTGGGGAATCGCCATTTGCCGGCACAATTTGAGGGGGATGAAATGCTGGTTCAATATGATTATCTGGTTGAAGAGCTGCTTGCAGAGCAAGGCATTCCCTTTCGCCGTGAGAAAAGAAAGGTAAAGCAGGCATTCCGTCATATCGGACATTCTCATGAATGAACGGTTGTTTCCGCTCATCCAGCTTTGTGATTCGAATTTTCCGTCCGGTTCGTTTTCCCACTCCTTTGGGATGGAGACCTATATACAGGAAGAGAAGATTCATGATGCGCACTCTTTCAAAGAATTTTTAAATGTCTATATCTTGAAGTCCTTATCTTATACCGATGGCCTGGGTTGCCGTATCGCCTATGAACTCATCCTGGATCAAGATGAGGAAGGGATTTGGGATTTGGATGAAAAGCTATTTGCGAGCTGTTCTGCCAAAGAATCAAGGGAAGCCTCAAGAAGGATTGGGCAGCAGATGGCAAAGCTTTGTATGACACTGTACCCATCCGATATGTTGTCGATCTATCTAATCAAAATCAAAGAAAAGAAATGTTACGGTCATCCTGCGATCGTCTTTGCACTTGTTTGTACGGAACTTGGCATTTCCGTAGACATGGCCATCACAGCTTGCCTGTATGCGGCCGTTTCTTCCCTTATTCAAAATGCAGTCAGAGGAATCCCGTTAGGACAGACCGCTGGACAATCACTGTTGTTATGGACACATGGCATCATACAAACAGCGGTGGTAGTAATCAAGGAAATGACAGAGGATGAGCTTGGGAGGACGTTACCGGGTTTGGAAATCTCCCAAATGAGGCATGAGCAATTGCATGTAAGGCTATTTATGAGTTGAATAGAAAAGAGGTGACAGGTTTGCTCTTAGAAGGGACAAACCGATTATGATGAAGCAGGTTGTGAAAATTGGTGTAGGTGGCCCGGTTGGTGCCGGGAAAACGATGCTCGTCGAAAAGTTGACGAGGGCAATGGCAAATGATTTCAGCATGGCCGTCGTCACGAATGATATTTATACGAAGGAAGATGCTCTTTTTCTCATGAAAAACGGTGTGTTGCCTGAAAATCGAATCATCGGGGTGGAAACGGGAGGCTGTCCGCATACGGCGATTCGGGAAGATGCTTCGATGAACTTCGCGGCGATTGATGAATTGGAGGACCTTCATCCTGATCTTGATTTAATTTTCGTTGAAAGCGGCGGTGATAATTTAGCAGCCACATTTAGTCCGGAGCTCGTGGATTTTTCGATTTATATCATAGATGTGGCCCAAGGGGAGAAAATCCCGCGAAAAGGCGGACAAGGGATGATCAAATCGGATTTGTTCATCATTAATAAAACGGATTTGGCCCCTTACGTTGGAGCTAGTCTTGAAGTGATGGAACGCGATACATTGGCAACACGCGGAAATAAGCCCTTCTTTTTTACGAATTTAAAAGATGAAAAAGGATTAGAGGATGTGGTGAACTGGATTAAATCCGAGGCCTTTTTCATAGGGTTAGAGCAATGAATTGGACCGGTAGCATCCGCTTGACGTCAGTACTGAAAAAGGGGCGGACGATTGTGAAGGACAGTTATCATGAGGGAGCTTTCAAACTGTCCCGTCCTGTTTTTCTGGATGAAACTTCACCCACCTACTTTCTCATTCATGTCGGGGGTGGTTATGTCGGAGGTGATTGCTACCAACAGTTTTTCTGTTTAGAAGAAGGAGCACATTTGACGTTGACGACCCAGTCTGCGACAAAGGTATATAAAACTACGGGAGAACCGGCAAGGCAGGAGACTGAAATGGTATTAAGAAAGGGAAGCTTCCTCACCTATGTTCAGGACCCGTTGATTGCATATGAAGGTGCACGGTATATACAAGATACGACCATACATATGGATAAAGGGTCAGGGCTACTGCTCACGGATATCTTCACCCCGGGATGGTCCAAGAGTGGCAAGGATTTTACATACGATTGGATTCGTTCGAAAATGAATGTGTTTTATGATGGGAAAAGGCTGATTATGGATCATGTATTATTGCAACCATCCGATCAGATGGAATCCATTTTGTTATTGGAAGGATACAGCCATTTTGGTTCATTATTGTTCATACATGATGGGCTAAGTGAGGACATGATTACGCAATTAGAAGAATCGCTATCTGATTTCGGGCAAAAGGCAAGAATCGGTTTTTCGAGATTGCCTATACGAGGACTGATGGTAAGGGTATTGGCGAATCAAACTCAGTTAATCGAGAAAATATTCGCCGTTTCCGAGAATCTTTTACGGAGCCTTGCATTGCAGAAAGATGTTGTGTTTTACCGTAAATACTAACTTATTAATAGACGGGATTGAGTGGTATGGAAATGAGTTTATTGCTAGTTTTAGGAATCGGATTTTTATTAGGCATCAAGCATGCTCTTGAACCGGATCACGTGATCGCTGTTTCGACCATTGCCAGCCGAAGCAAGAAAATCTGGAGGTCGTCGCTCGCCGGGGTGTTTTGGGGAATTGGTCATACACTGACACTCCTGGTTTTCGGTGTCGTCCTGATCCTGTTGAAAGATGAGATACCGGAAGCTTGGGCAATGTCACTCGAGTTTCTTGTGGGAATCATGTTGGTGTATCTAGGAATGACCACGATTTTTTCCTGGAAGAATGCTCATGAACATGACCATTTTGAAAGAAATACCTACCTGAAATCGATGTTCATTGGGGTCGTCCATGGACTTGCCGGAAGTGCCGCGATGGTCCTTCTTACGATGGGCACGATAGACTTTGCCTGGCAGGGAGCTTTATATATCATTGTTTTTGGGGTGGGGACCTGTTTAGGCATGCTCTTGTTTACGACCATATTGAGCATTCCGTTTGTGACTAGCGCTTCCTCAAAAAAAACGAATCGCTCTCTCGTTCGGTTGACGGGTGTCGTCAGTACGGTTTTCGGAATTTATTATATGTATAACCTTGGTGTGAATGAACAGCTATTTACGATTTGGTTTGGTTGATTTACTCAAATATTCGAGTCGGAAACTTTCAGGCAATCAGCTTGGGGGTTTTTTCCTCTTTTAGCTTAAACAATCCTATTATTTTCCATAAGTTAACGAGTATAATGACTATATGGGAAAGTAGTTTGCATAGGGGGTGGAGGTAATGAAGTGGAGATTAATTTTATTTGCACTATGCCTAGTATCATTACCGTTTGCTTCGGGTTGTTCTGATAGGGAAGAACGTATTTCAATCCAAAAACGAATAGGAAAAGATACATATAGATTTGAAGCCTATAAAGAAAACATAAATATGAAAAAGACTGTAAAAACAAAAGAAATTTTGGAAAATGTGACGTGGAAGGAAAATCCCATGGAGAAAGATGACCGGAAAGCAGACTTCATCTTCTACTTTAATGATCGCAACTTTGGGGATGAAATCCCTGTTTACTTTGTGTGGTTGGGTTCCGGTGAACATGCGCTGGAAGTTACGAAAGATGATCAAAACAAGTATGTGCAATTAAACGAAGAAGACTCTGCTGTCATCTTGGACTTACTACAATAACCGATTCTTACTATAAGAAATGGGGGAGGAAAACATGAAAAGTAAACATCCGGTTTTACATTTTCCCAAGACGGGCGTTGAGAAAATGATGGATATCGTTTCACTTCTCTTCATCGTAATCAACCTGGTTTATTTAATCAGTGTATGGAACACATTACCCGCCGAAGTCCCGATTCACTTTAATGGAAAAGGAGAAGTGGATGGATGGGGAGGAAGAGCGTTGATTTGGCTCCTTCCTACCATCAGCCTTTTTTTATGGGTTGGCTTGACGTTGTTGGAGAGGGTCCCGCACCTTTTTAATTACCCAATCGAAATAACCGAAAAAAATGCTGCATTTCAATATAGAAATGCTCGAATGATGAGTTTGTTTTTGAAGGTGGAGATCATCCTCTTTTTCCTGTATACGAGTTGGGAATCGGTTCATGTGGCGATGGGGAAGGAAGAAGGCCTCGGAACATTAGCTCTGTCCATTTTCCTGATCTTGCTTTTAGGTTCCGTCGCTTTCTTTGTAACCCAATCGGTCCGTAATGCAAAATAAACCGGGTCTGCCTTGATGAAGACCCGGTTTAAACACCCTGTTTTTAACGGAGTTCAGTGACCTTACTTTTTGAACGTAAAAGTGGCATCGTACAGCAGCGGAAAGAGCCACCGGATTTGATGATTTCACTTATATCGACTTCAATTACTTCATATCCCCGTTCTCGAAGCTGATTGTTGACCTTTTTATTGCAAGGAAGACTGAACAATTTCTTATTTCCGATGGAAAGAACATTCGTGCCCATTGTGAATTGTTCATCTCCGTTCACTTCGATCAGATCGTAACGTGAACCTAAAAAGTCTAGTTCCTTCTTGGTAAGGGCATCAGGGAAAACGAGAGCCTCGGTCGGTGAAAGAATATTGAATATGCAGTCCAAGTGGAGATACTTTTCAACGAAAGGAACCGGTATGACCTCGTATTCGGGTAATAGGCCTTGTAGTTCCTTAATGGCCTTCTCATTGGTTCTATCGCTAATTCCTATATATACCGTTTTTCCATCAAGAATAACATCACCACCCTCAATATTCCCTTTACTTACATTGAAATAACGGATTTCATTTAATTCAAGCCACAGTTTCAATAATAGTTCTTCTCCTGAACGTATCGCATTTGCCATTTCGGCAACATAAACGGTATTACCTATGGTAAAGCCGATATCCCTTGTGAAGACCTGTTCTGGATATGTAGATTGGGGTGGTAGTTTTATGACGTCTACTCCTTCATTCCTAAGTGCCGTCACAAAATTTGCATGCTGTTTCATCGCTAGTATCCTATCTATGTTTTCCTCTTTAAATTCTTTTTGAGTTTCATTGATGACTTCGCGTATTTCCATATACCTTGGTTCACAGACGATTACCTGAGAAAGGATAGAGTATTCACTTGTACAGGAAGCATCGAGTTCCTCATTAAGATTGTTAGCCATGGATTAACTCCTCTACATATCATTTATCTATACTTTACCTCTATTTTCTATAAAAAAAACAAAATAGAAGTCGATTTATAAAATAAAATGTAAAATCCTGATCAATTGAAAAAGGATTATTTTTGATGTGGTCGAATATATAAATGGAAGCGTTTTCTATATAAGGAGGAGATTGTTATGATGGACACTCCATTGATTATGACGCAAATCATTGAGAGAGCTGAAAAGTATTTTCCGAAAAAAGAAGTGGTCTCCCGTACGGACGGCGGAGTCCATACATTTACGTATGCAGAAACTGCCCAGCGGACAAGAAGGCTCACAAGCGTCTTCGAAAAAATGGGCATCAAGACCGGTGACAAAATTGGAACACTGGCATGGAATCATCACCGACACCTGGAAGCTTACTTTGCCATCCCTTGTCATGGAGCGGTCCTCCATACAATCAATATGCGTCTATCTCCTCAGCATATTTCTTATATCGTCAATAGTGCGGAAGATCGCCTTTTACTTATAGATCCAGATGTGATTCCATTACTGGAAATGATCAAGGATGAGCTGACTACGGTTGAGGGATACATCATCATGACCGATGAAGAGGTGCTTCCTGAGACTACTTTATCACCCGTCTATCATTATGAAACATTATTGGCTGAAGGAAATCCAGCACAGCCATTCATTAAGGATTTGGATGAAAACGCTCCAGCAGGTTTGTGTTACACATCGGCCACAACAGGGAACCCAAAAGGAGTCCTTTATTCACATAGAGGGATTTTATTGCACGCGATTGCATTGGGCCTGGCTGATTCGGCGGCAATAAGCGAGCGGGATGTAGCGCTTCCGGTCGTGCCGATGTTTCATGTAAATGCGTGGGGCATGCCATTTGCAAGTGTTTGGTTCGGAACGAAGATGGTCTTGCCGGGACCGAACTTCACACCGAAAATTTTGGCGGAGCTCATTGAAACCCAGAAGGTCACAATTGCGGCCGGCGTTCCGACAATCTGGCTTGGGCTGTTGAAGGAGCTTGAGACGGGAAATCATGACACAAGTAGTATGCGCACCATTTTATGCGGTGGGTCGGCTGCCCCGAAAAGCATGATCAGGACATTCGAGCAAAAATACAATATCCCATTCCTTCATGCCTATGGAATGACTGAAACAAGCCCGCTTGTATTCGTTGCGAAACCGAAGAGCTACCAGGATGACCTGCCTGAGGAAGAACTTTATGACCTGAAGGCCAAACAGGGACTTGTCGCGCCCATGATTGAAATTAAAGTCGTAGGCCAAGATGGTGAAGTGAAGCCCGATGGAAAAGAGATGGGTGAGTTACTTATAAGAGGACCTTGGATTGCCGATGAGTATTTTAAGGATGAACGATCAGAGGAAACCTTTAAAGATGGCTGGCTCTATACCGGTGATGTCGTCACAATCGATGACGAAGGGTTTGTCAAAATTGTCGATCGGACGAAGGACTTAATCAAAAGTGGAGGCGAATGGATTTCCTCGGTTGATATAGAAAACACCTTAATGGCCCATGAAGGGGTTTTCGAAGCAGCTGTCGTTGCCATGCCGCACGAAAAATGGCAGGAACGGCCAGTCGCCTGTGTCGTTTTAAAAGACGGGTACAAAGACCAAGTGACGCAGGAAGACATCCTTGAATTTTTAAAACCACAGTTTGCGAAATGGTGGCTACCGGATGAAATCATTTTTATGGATGAAATCCCAAAAACGGGTGTAGGAAAGTTCTTGAAAAGGGCGCTTCGTGAACAGCTTAAGGATACATACCTGCAAAGTTGAACGCTAAGAGAACCATGGATAGGAAAAAAATGAAGGAATGAAAAAGAGGAGGAAAATTAGTGAATATTGAATCGACTTCATCTACAGGTACTGTTTTAGTTACATGCACGGAGAGAACGGCGACGGTCACTTTGAATCGCCCGGAGTCCATGAATGCAATAAATCCAGCCATGCTAAACGACTTTATTTATGCCCTTAAGGAAGTGGGCGAGAATGAAGATATTGACGTCGTCATTTTAAAAGGGAATGGAAAGGCATTCTCTTCAGGTGGAGATATCAAGATGATGCTTGGATCCGATGAGGAAAATGGTTTTGATAGCCTCATGGATGGAATAAGTGAATTGGTTACAACCTTATATTTCATGCCTAAATTGACTATCAGTGAGATCCACGGTGCAGTGGCAGGTCTTGGCTTAAGCATTGCCCTTGCAACGGATTACCTCATTGCGGACTCACAAAGCAAGGTGGCCATGAACTTTATTGGTATCGGACTGATCCCAGATGGCGGAGGACACTTCTTCCTTGAACGCCGTCTTGGTGAAGTGGGGGCGAAGGAATTGATTTGGGAAGGAAAAGTCCTTACCGCCCATGAGGCAAAAGAAAAAGGCCTCATTCATGAAGTGGTGGAAGGGTCCTTGGAACAGGCGGTCGAGAAAAAAGTGCAGATCTGGCTGAAAAGTCCGGTACAGGCGATGATTAAAACGAAAAAGATCCTCAGTGAAAAAAATCGTCCCTTGTTAATAAAAATGCTTGAAATTGAAAAAGCGGCCCAAATGAAAATGCGTCAAACAGAAGATCATAAAGAGGGAATCCGTGCTTTTGTCGAGAAAAGGAAACCCGTTTTTATCGGGAAATGAAATCAGAGAGACCGTCAGGATGACGGTCTCTCTATTTTTATCCCATTCTTAGATTATCCAAAATATAAAAAAGCGCTTCCATTCTTCAACCGTTTAACGATGAAAGAGTAATAGTGCCCCTGCAGGTGATGTGCAGCGGTGCGTTTGATCTTGATAATTTTTTTCATTTAGAATTTTTTGACCGATTTCTTTTGCCTGTTGATCAGTTTCAGCGGTGAATGCTTCGTCTAAAAGCTTTTCCCCTGTCGGTTCAAAAACGGTTAATTTATATACTTTACTCATGTTAAAACTCCCCTTTTCTCATCAATGACCGTTCAATCATTTTTCTGTATAGCATATAACCTGTTAATGAAAATTTTATCATTTTATGTCATTTTTGACTATTATTATATAAGGACGTGGAATCTTTCCCGAGAAGGCAAGTAAATGTACCAATTTATGTGAATATCTTGGGTAACTAAATTAATCCTATAGAATATGAAGTATTTCCTTTACTAAACAAAAATTTATAAATGATATAATAATGAAGAAGTAAGTAAATGATGAATGTGAATGAGTTGAAAGGGGATTTTTAAGAAATGACTGTAAGAATCGTAAAT
Organism: Peribacillus sp. NPDC097224; assembly: GCF_044761985.1. NCBI lineage: Bacteria > Bacillati > Bacillota > Bacilli > Caryophanales > Bacillaceae > Peribacillus > Peribacillus sp. NPDC097224. The sequence goes on from NZ_JBIWDK010000003.1 coordinate 250,325, forward strand.
AATGTTACTGAATTGATTGGGGATACACCAGTCGTAAAACTTAATCGTTTAACCGCGGAAGGCGATGCGGATGTATATGTCAAACTGGAATATTTCAATCCAAGCCGAAGTGTAAAAGACCGGGCAGCCTTTAATTTGATCCGTCAGGCTGAGCTGGACGGGCTAATCCAACCTGGGGCAACGATCATCGAGCCGACTTCAGGGAATACGGGGATTGGTCTTGCCATGAATGCTGCTGCCAAAGGCTACCGCGCGATCATGGTCATGCCGGATAATATGTCAAAAGAGAGAATCAATATACTGAAAGCCTATGGAGCGGAAGTGGTCCTTACTCCAGCGGCAGACCGGATGCCAGGTGCGATTCGAAAAGCGGAGGAGCTAGCCGCAGAGATTCCTAATAGCTTTATCCCACAGCAATTTGAAAACAAGGCTAATCCAGATATTCACCGGGTTACGACTGCAGTCGAGATATTGGGCCAAATGGATCGGAATCTCGATGTGTTTATCGCAACTGCTGGTACAGGTGGAACAATTACAGGAACAGGTGAAGCTTTGAAAGAAGCGCTGCCTGAGCTAAAGGTTGTTGTCGTCGAGCCTCAAGGCTCACCTGTTCTTTCAGGAGGGAAGCCAGGTCCTCATAAGCTTGTCGGAACAAGCCCAGGTTTTGTTCCAAGCATTTTAAATACGGATGTCTTCGATGAAATCCTTCAAGCAACGGATGAAAATGCCATATCGACAATGAAGGACATGGCTGCGAAGGAAGGTATTTTAATTGGGCCTTCAGGTGGGGCCGCTGTCTGGGGTGCCCTTCAGGAAGCACGCCGCCTTGGAAAAGGAAAACGCGTACTGTGTATTGCACCGGATAATGGCGAGCGATATTTAAGCATGGATATCTTCAAATAAAAACAAAGACCGAATGCAGTGCATCTAAAAAGTGCCTGCGATTCGGTCTTTTTATTTATAAAATGGTCTATACTGTTTTCACCTAAACTAACTGGAATCATTCCTGTTATTAATATGGGAAAGTATGTTCTGGATATGATAAAATAAAAGTAAATAAATGTTAGGGGACGAGGTGGTTATGGTGAGTGCCGTTACGTTCATTCATGCGGCAGATCTTCATTTGGACAGCCCTTTTTCAGGATTGAGGGATTTGCCGGCATCCATATTAAAAGACATCAGGGAAAGTCCATTTAAGTCTTTTCAAAGAATTGTGAAGAATGCGATCTGTCGTCATGTCGACTTCATGGTGATATCAGGTGATTTGTTTGATGGGGAAAATCGGAATCTTCGGACACAGGTCCGTTTTCGGAGTGAAATGGAAAGACTTCAGCAACATGGGATTCCGGTTTTCATCGTTCATGGGAACCATGATCACCTTAGTGGCTCTTGGATTAAAGTGGACTTTCCTGAAAATGTGCATATTTTTTCAGACGAAATGGAAGTCAAGCGGTTTGAAAAGATGGACGGAACAACAGTCCATTTATATGGCTTCAGTTATCCACGGCGGCATGTAACGGAACGAATGATAGAATCGTATGTAAAATCAGAAGCTGCCGATTATCATATCGGCCTTCTTCACGGGAATTTAGAAGGAAATTCGGATCATGGAAACTATGCTCCCTTTTCATTGAATGAGCTTACTGAAAAGGACTTTGATTATTGGGCATTAGGTCATATACATAAGCGCCAGGTCGTTTCAGAATATCCACTTGTCATCTATCCGGGAAATATACAAGGGAGGAATCGGAAGGAGTTGGGTGTAAAGGGCTGTGTGTTGGTCGAAATGGACGGAGAAGAAAAAAGGCACTCCTTTATCGAAACATCCGAACTGATATGGGAAAGTGTACTCTTTAAAGTCCCGGCAACCGCTGGCTTTGATGATCTTTATAAGCAGTGCAAGGAGATGATCGGGCAAATACGTTCGGATGATAAGGGTTATCTCATAGACATCCAGCTGGATGTCGAGGATCCTTTTGTCTTCTCACGTGAATTACTAGAAGATTTAACCCGGCTTTTACAGGAAGAGGAAGAGCAGGAGCAATCATTCGTGTGGGTACATAAGATCACCCTTCAGCCATCTTCCTTACGTAAAGCGGGAAAAAGGCTGACACCTTTTACAAATGAAATAGCCAAATTGACTGCTGATTTTGCCGATATAGAAAAGGTCCTAGCGCCACTTTACAAACAGGCTGCATCAAGGAGATTTCTCGATGCCTTGAGTCAGGAAGAGGAGCAAGAGCTCATGAATGAGGCTGAAAGATGGCTGTTGCAGGTATTTGAATCATAATGGTCAATTGAAGGAGGAAACCGATTTGAAAATTAAAGACCTCCATGTTTATGGCTATGGGAAACTGGAAAACCAGAGGTTCTTAGAAATGGGGCAGCTGCAGGTCTTCTTTGGGGAGAATGAGTCAGGTAAATCCACAATCATGTCATTCATACACAGTCTTTTATTTGGTTTTCCGACAAAGGTTCAAAATGTTCGGCGATATGAGCCTAAACTTCATGCCAAGTATGGCGGGAGACTCACGCTTATTACAAAAAAAGATGGTGAAGTCATCATTGAACGGGTGAAGGGGAAGGCAACGGGAGATGTGAAAATCACATTCCAGGATGGGAGAACCGGAGGAGAAGAAGAGCTCAATGAAATTCTTCATGGCATGGATAAAAACTATTATCAGTCCATCTTTTCTTTTGACCTTCAGGGGTTACAAGGCTTGTCAGCCCTTAGTGAAGGGGACATGAGTAAATATTTACTTTCGGCAGGCCTGATAGGGAATGATCGGTTGCTGGAGGCGGAAACGAAGCTACAGAAGGAGATGGATCTCCGGTTCAAACCTTCCGGGCAGAAACCACTATTAAACGTGAAAATAAAAGAGCTTAAGGAATTGGAGAAACAAGTCAAAGCTGCCGAAGTGGAACAACAGTCTTATACTGTTTTGTGCCAAGATGAAATCGAGCTGAAAAGCCAACTGGCCAGCTGTCTGGAACAAATCCAAGAGATGGAGAGAAAACTTGTTGAATCGAGTTCTTTTTTACGAATTAAGCCATTATTCGAGGAACGCCGGGAAATTGAAGCAAGATTGAATGACATCGGGGACATGAATTTTCCTTCGGATGGTTTGAGGCGGTTAGAGCAGCTACAAGCCGTTGAAGTTCCATTAAATGCTCAACTGGCGGCCTTGAATGAGAAGGTGCTTAAAATCGAAAGGGACCTTATGCAAAATGAAAGTGGTTCGTTCCTTAGAAAGCATAAAGAAAAGGTCGAATTTGCCATCGAACAAGGGGCGATGCTGGATAAGCTAGAGCTGGAAATAAGGAAAGTAGAACATGAAATTCAAGCTGAAGTAAAAAAAATCGAAAGGATTAAGCAGGATTTATTTTGGGATGCTGCTGATCAACATATCAGTAAGCTTGATACCAGTACGTTCATGAAAGAAAAAATAAAGAGAGCGGAAAGGGAAAAGCATCATTTGCACCAAAGTGAAAATCTGCTTGATGAAAAATATAGTCGGCAAAAAGTGGGTCTGGACACGACGGAAGCACGGATGAAGGAGTTAAAGTCAAAGCTTATGCCTTCGGAAAAAAGAAACGAGTTGGAAGCCATCGTCAACGAACGACAGGATTCCAACTTTGACGAAGTGAAAAGGCAATTTCTTGATGAGCAAATTTCAGAGCTGGAGGGCCAACTAGACTCCCGGAAGAAGCGACAGGATCATCATAAGCGCTTCCACTTACTAACTGGCGGATTGATTGTCCTCATATGTGTGATTGCGATAGGAAGCTTCGTCAAAGGCCAGAGCCTAGGCGGATTTATTTTACTGAGTGCAGCCATTGTATTGGCTGTTTCTCGGTTCCTTTCCAAAGGTGACGATAGTTTGGTTGGACAGTCTGCGCAACTTGAGCAAGCGAAAAGGAAACGAGCAGCGTTGGATCGGGTCGATAAATCTCAAAGGGACATGAGTTCAGGGGCTATGAAGCAGCTCATCAACCAAGATGATGACTTTCAAAAACAGCTGGACCATGAAATGTTTAAATATAAAGAACGGGAGGATGCCTTCGAATCCACCATCCAGGAATATGCCGCATGGGAGGAGAGAAAGGTACAGCTACTAGAAACCGTGAATGCCATCATGACTTCTTGGGGCTTCCCGCATCCAGGTTCGGACGTCAATCTAGAGTCTACCTTTGACGAGTTGGTGAAGTGGAAGGCAGCAGTTGAAAGAAAGAATGAATATATCGAGACCCATCGCTTATTAAAAGCCGATTTCCATAGTATATCGGATGCGTTATTTGATTATGCCTTACAGATTGGCAAAGAGCCATCCACATGGAAGGATGCCATCCTAACGTTGAAAAAGGAAGTTCACCTCATGGCGGATCAAACAGCCAAGTTGGTGCAATGTCAGCAGGTACTCAGAGATTTAATGAGTGAAAAAGAAAGCCTGATGCTGGAAAAAGACTATCTTGAAAAGGAGAAGGCTAAGCTATTTACGAAAGCTAAGGTGGATAGTGAAGAAACATATCGTGAAAAAGCCATTTTGGCCGATGAAAGAATCATGCTGCAAAAGCAATGGGAGTTACTCAACATTCAATTGGAGCAAGCGGATATGCAACCGGAGCGAATCCAAAGATTTTCCGAACAAGGAATCAACGTGTATTCGGTTGAAAACTTGGAACAAAGATGGAAGGATCTAGTAAAGGAAAAAACAGTTTTACTGGAGAACCAAGCTGATACTCGATATAAGATCAAACAGTTGGAGGCAAATGGCGTTTATGAGGAGTTGCTGCATCGTTTCCATGAAGCAAAAGCCGCTTTTAACGAGGAAGCAAAGGAATGGGCAAAATTGGCATTGGCTAAAGGCTTATTAAATAAAACCCTGGACCGATATAAAAGGGAACGGCTTCCAAAGGTAATCGCGGAAGCGGAGCGACATTTAGTTTTTCTAACGAATGGTCGCTACCAAAGAATCATCCTGGAGCCAAAAGGTGAAGGGTTACGTGTAGAGCGGAGCGATGGGTTGAATTTCGAGGCCGAGGAAGTCAGCCGGGGAACGGCTGAGCAGATTTATGTATCCTTAAGGCTAGCACTTGCCGATCATACTTTTGCGGAAGATCCTTTTCCCCTTATCATCGATGACAGTTTTGTTAATTTTGATGGGAAGAGGACAAAACGGATGCTTGAGCTGTTGAATAAGGTATCCCAAAGGCGTCAAGTTTTATTTTTTACGTGTCATGATCATAATTTGCACCATTTCGAGGGAACTGACGTGATTCATCTGTCCAAGCAAGTTTTGACTCCAAAATGATCATATTTTATCCTCCCCGACATAAAATGAAAAAAACCTATAATAAAGAGAGTGAACGAATTTGGACATGCATGATTTTTTGAATCGATATGATGCTTCGCTACAGTTACTCATCGAGGATGAATTTCCTGACAGACGGTGTGTTGGCGGGAAGTATTCGGTTTCGAAACATACCATCACGTTATATAAAAAAGATATCGAAATCCAATTGCAACGTTTACTTGGTTCCCTCGAAAGGCTTGAGGAATATGTATGGATCATCTTTGCCCATGAGATGGGCCATGCATTGGACCCGGACCTTTCCATGTTGAGCATGGAATTGGTTGGTCCGAGTAAACGGGAAACGCTCTATCAAATAGAACTCAATGCATGGAACATTGCAGGTGAATTGATTCCATTCATCGATCAAGGCTTATTTAGTAGAGTTAGGGATGAGTCGCTGAGCTATTGTACAAAAGACGTACTTGTTGGTTGAAAACCCTCCGGAATTGGAGGGTTTTTTGTTTTCACATCGACTCATGACTTCGAATGGAGATAGTTGAAGGGTCTTCGGGATTCCTATGGACGCGTATGTCGGTTTCCAGTATATAAGCTGAAGGATCTGAGCGTAAATGAAGGCATCGTTCTTTTTTTAAATTGACATTGAGAATCATTTTCATTAAACTAGGATTAATAGACTAAAAGGGGAGTAGTATAATGAGTCCATCTCTTAAAACCCAGTCTTTATCATGTGGTAATGCTGAAAAATCAATTATAAATGGAATAAATATAGAAATGCCTCAACCTCATAAGGTGTCACCTTCAATCGAAGAAGAGCTGCAAACGTATCGGATTTCCTTTAAAGAGGAGATAAACAATCCAAGAAACGTGGAGGATATCGAAGAATTGATTGGTTATGCAATAATCCGCTCTGGAGCAGATACTCCTAGGGTTGCCGCTTCCATGTGGTTCAGGCGTTATGCATTTTTTATTACGGCACAATTGTACATGATCAGTAAGCATCGGCTTGTTTGGAATGGTTCGCTTTCTGATTTGGCCATTCTGGATGATCCTGCAGATGTGCAATGGTTTCCAAAATTCTGGCTGAAAGAAAATAGTTGGAGCGATGTTCCGGAGAAGGAAAGCCAACAAGCATTACATACTGTATTAAATAAATTTGGCGCTGATGTCATTGTCCCACTTTCCAAATCTACTAAAGTATCAAGACTTATACTTTGGGAAAATATATGGGGGTATACGGTCTGGATGTATTCAGAGTTGTTGAAGCAATGTGATATCAAAGATAGAGTGGAAGCCGATATCGAAAATCTGCTGGATGATGAAATCTGGCTGGGGATGGAAAAGCGGTCACCATTCAAACGCTTCATCGAGGAAAAGACGGTACCTGAATCCATGAATTCTTATAAGCGTGTGACATGCTGTTTATATTATCAAATCGAAGGTCAAATGAAATGCCCTTATTGTCCCAATAGTAACTGTTGAATGATTTGTCTAGGAACCAGGCTGTAAGTAAAGCCTGGTTTTCTTATGTGCACTTTAATAGAAACTAAACGCACTAACCAAATTGGTATGTTATAATGTTGATATTTAATTGAACGGAGGCAGTCGCATGAACAATGGGATCATTCATTATGGAATTGGTGAAGTAGTAGATATATATATGTACATCAAAACGAGTACAAAGGCGGTTGCGAGTAATGGCAAGCCATTTTTGACGCTGATTTTGTCTGATAAAACGGGTGAAATCGAGGCTAAACTCTGGGATGTATCAGAGGCTGATGAAAAAACGTACAGTGCCGAGGCTACGGTGAAGGTACAAGGAGAGGTTCAGAATTATCGCGGTCGGAGTCAATTGAAGATTCGTCATCTTAGACTGACTACGGATGCTGATGGCGTCACAAAAGGCGATTTGATTCAAACGGCACCTCTAAGTCAGGAAGAAATGATGGAGACCATCACCCAATTCATCTTTGAAATGAGAAATCCGAATATCCAAAGAGTGACTAGGCATCTGGTCAAGAAGTATCAGGAAGAACTCTTAACATTCCCTGCTGCCACTAAGAACCATCATGAGTACATGTCGGGCCTAGCTTACCATGTCGTGTCCATGCTGGGGCTTGCAAAGGCCATTTCAGGCTTATATCCATCCCTTGATAAGGACCTTCTATATGCCGGGGTCATTTTACATGATTTAGGTAAAGTCCATGAGTTATCGGGTCCTGTGTCAACTGTTTATACGGTTGAAGGGAACCTGCTTGGCCATATCACGATCATGGTGAATGAAGTGGGCAAAGCTGCAGAAGAACTTGGGATTGATACCGAAGAAATAATGATTTTGAAACATTTAGTTTTGAGTCATCATGGAAAAGCGGAATGGGGAAGTCCGAAACCGCCTATGGTGAGGGAAGCGGAAGTCCTTCATTATATAGATAACATGGATGCCAAAATCAATATGATGGATCGGGCCCTTGAAAAAGTGAAACCAGGGGAATTCACCGAAAGAGTCTTTGCACTGGATAATCGTTCATTCTATAAACCAACCTTTAAATAATGAATATGCTTCTTTCCTAACCGGGAAAGAAGCATATTTTTTTATCTCCTGCATATGCTCTAGTAAAACGATGGGGGATCTTGAAAGGAGAATGGACATGCCAATATGGATCTGGTTCGTGTTTATTGGAATCATTGTCAGTGCCGTTATGTCAATATGGACAGCGAGGAAAGAACGCATGATAGACGAAGCGTGGATTGAAAAGGAAGGGCAGAAATATATAGACCGTATGATAGAGGAAAGAGAGAAACGAAAAGAGGCCTAAGATAATAGTAAAAAGCGACAGGGGGTGGTCCCTGTCGCTTTTTAGTGGTGTCTATTATTTTTCTGTAGCAGTTTCGGATGTGATGGAATCTTTCAATTCTTTATCCTTGACCTTCACGTCTGCTTTTTTAATTTCGGAATCTAAAATATTTTGAACTTTAGTTTGGTCAATTTTAGCCACTTTTAGTTTATATTCAAGATCCTTTTTCATATCTTTATACGATTCTTTTTCTTTCTTATCCTGCAATTGGATGATATGGTAGCCAAATTCAGATTTTACTGGCTTGGAGATTTCGTCTTTTTTCAGCTTAGCTGCAGCTGTTTCGAATTCCGGAACCATTTCACCTGTACTGAACCAACCAAGATCTCCACCCTTTGCAGCCGTTCCTGTATCAGTGGAATATTCTTTCGCAAGTGCGGCGAAGTCTCCACCCTTGTCCAATTTAGCTTTGACTTCTTCAGCCGTTTTCTTGTCTTTCACAAGAATATGTCTGGCTTTAAGGTCTGGTTTGTAGTTTTCGTAAGCTTCTTTCACTTCCGCTTCCTTCACGTTAATGTCCGCGATGGCCGCTTTTTCTTGAAGCATGCCGATTCTAAGTGCACGCTTAAGATCTGCTTCACTATTATATCCAGATGAAGCTAAAGCCGAGTCGAAGTTTTCGCCCATTTGATCTTTAAGCTCTTTTACTTTAGCTTTAACTTCTTTATCCGTTACCGTGTATTTATCTGAAAGAACCTTTTCGTATACCATTTCCTGAAGGACTTGGTCACCGTATCTGTCTTTCATCACATTGTAAAACTCTTCTTTTGATATATCTCCAGCTTTTGATTCCACTACTGCTTCTTTGTCGCTGTTGCATGCTGTAAGTCCGATCAGTCCAGCAGCTACGGCAACCGATAATGCCCACTTCTTCATTTAGTAACAACTCCTAATTTTTAAGTTTCTTTTTTTTGTAATTATTCGATTATCCACAAAACTAACTATAACATATTTTGGCTGTTTTACAAAAAATAATATATTGATGTACCTTTAAGAATTTCAAAAAAACTGGGTGTATGCCCACCCATATCCTGAATCCCTACATATGATAAATCGAAGACAACAATGGAGGTAGTTTTATGGGTAATCGATATGGCAGTGGGTTTGCTTTATTGGTTGTTTTATTCGTCTTATTAATGATTGCTGCGGTCGCATATTGTTAGCCGAACACAACATTAATATGAAAAGTGCCCACTCCTTTTGGAATGGAGATGAATAGGATAGGGTAGCCGCTCATGAAATTTACACATGGTGAATAAACCTGATGAAATGTATTTTTTTTACGGGTTATAAGAGTGTGCATGAAAGTAATCTTAATCTGGAATGGGAAGGAGGAAGATCAATGTCTGGAGGAGTTGGTGGGGGCTTTGCCCTAATAGTCGTTCTTTTCATCCTATTAGTAATCATTGGCGCATCCTGGTTATAAGAAAAGACAAAAAAGACGAAGCCGTGTGCTTCGCCTTTTTCTTTATGTGGATAGAAGCGTTGGAATACCACATTAATGCAGGTATGTAATGATTATTATCAGTATATACGCAAGGGCTTCCCTTTACACATATAAAACTTCAATATAGGAGGATAATAACAAAATAGTGATCAACACATTAATGGTCCTGAATACTTTAGGTTGCTTTTCTTCAGAGATTTCCTTTTGAATACATAAAGAGTTTGTCATTCTATTAATATTATAAAGAATCACAATAGCAAAAATAATAAACCAGAACGAGATCAAAAAATCCCTCCTTGCATAACATCATGTATAAATACGATACCAAATATTAATGAAAAAAGATACCTAAAAATCTTGGTAGCGTCGGAAGGAGGCAATATTCATTTTTGGACTAGGATATCGTATCCTTCTCCGTGCTCCTCAATGAAGGATCGCCCGGGTGATCCTATCAGGTTCTTGACATAAATGAAATCCGACACGCACAAACCTGTATGCAAAGATAGTAAAATGGTGAAATAATGGGTGTAGTGTGGGAAAGCCACGGCGCAACCGATAAAAATAAAGGACATGATGAAAAAGGGTAGAACCAAGGTGATAAGATAGAGATTTTTCCGAATCGGATGATGCACGTATACTTTGCATGTAAGTACGAGATGCCACCTGAGGGACCATGATGTTTTTACCTTTTTACATATTAATCTCATAGGTAAGTAGTGTAATAATTTGTGAACAGGATATAATAAGAGCAATAAGCTAAAAAATCCCATCGTTTGATCGTCATACAAAATGACATGGGGTGAAAATACGCTTAATAATGTATATATTAAAACAAATGACATCATTATAGTGAAAACTGTAAATAGGAGTAGACGGCAACTCCCATACTGTTTTGAAAGGTCAATTGTTTTCCATGAATTCATGTTGAAATCAGCCTCCATAGACCCTTAAATTTACTTACATACATTACGATGAATGAATGGAAAAAGCAATAGGTTTTATGGATTTTGTTTTTAGATAAAAAAGGATGGAGTTTCCAGGCTCAGGATTGGTGGGGCATTTCGTGGAGTAACGAAAATTAACTGAAAAAATAATAATGGATTTTGTATGCATATGCTAAATAATGATTGATTGGGGACTATAGAATGAGAAGTGTAAATGAGGAAATCGAAATACTCCGTTTTCACCAGCGACTGCTACTAAAGTTAATTCATAATCCACAGGCAAAATTGGATTATCTTTTCGTGGAAAAAAATTTCACGAAGAGGGAAGCCGAAGAATTACATGCCTTATGTGATGTATTGAGCAAACGCTTTGAAATAGAAAAAGCGGAAGGGTACATGAATTTTCGACCGCTTTTTAGTCAACTGGAGAAAAATTTGAATCCCAAAACAACTATAAAAGAATGCATTGAGGCTTGCCTCTCACAAGGTATATATGTATCGTTCATGAAGGAAATGGCTAAAATGTGAGATTAAACGGCCTCAGTTTCTTTCTCTATCTTTTTTTTTGTAATTTTGCCCTCCACGTCAGTAAAGTCCCGATCGATGTTAGCAAAGGATTTTTCGAATATTTCCATGAAATCTTCCCCATAGATATTACGGATGACAGCCATCATCTCAATCATTTCGGGGAACTTACCGTAAAGTTCACGAAGGGGCATCGCTCCGGAGAAAGCGGAGTTATTACTTGGTTCATAAGTCTCCATTAAATCAAGTATGACTTTTTCTCCCTCATCGGTGATTTCGATATACGTGTTTCTTTTATCATTCTCTTTTTTTGAGAACGTCAAGAATCCACGTTCTTCCAATTTCTTAGAAAAGTTAAAGGCAGTAGAAACATGCATGACCCCAAACTTGGCCACATCGGAAATGGAAGAGCCATTAAGATGATAGGCAATCCATAGAATGTGGTGCTCATTAATGTTTAAATCATGAGGCTTAATCCATTGTTGCCAGTCTTTTTCAATTGATTTCCATAAAGCTTTACTTAATTGAGCGATTCGCTGACTGAATATCATTGCTTCTTTCATAGAATAATTTTTATTCTGCATCTTATGGGCTCACCTACTTATCAGATTCTGTATATATTATTATGACAATAAAATAAAAATTAATAAAGAGAATATTAGCAAAATTTTTAGAAAATTTAATAATCGCCAATGAATTCTCCATTTTTCCCTAAAATACGATGTATTTTTATGGTAAAAATGGAGATTCGACAATGTGCTTCCTTTTGCCTTCAGTTTTTAGAAGAGGGTATGGTTGTTTCCAATTCTCTTAAAGATTCCTCTATTTCTTGAACATTCCTCAATAACTCCGTTTTATTCGGTTCGATGTCCTGCTTCCAGTTCTCTATGACGACTTGTACATCCGAAATGAAAGTTTTCACCGTTTCTTTGCTAATTTGAGTCGCTTCCATCGTGTCCTCTTTAATATTCAGCAATTTAACCTTCAACTCTTCAATCGTTGTTTTAATTTCATCGGAATTTGTTTTAATGCGACTCCGTAGGTCTTTCCCTGAAGTTGGTGTAGAAAGTAATGTGGCTGCACCCGCTACAACTGTTCCGGTAATAAAGCCGATCAATAATGATTTTGCCTTCATTTAGAATCACCTCATTTTATAATTATTCATTTCGCTTAACATGGCCTAAATCCCTGCTAGGAAAAACATCAATTGGAAATTATGTTATATAGGGATATAAATGCTATTGATAACAAAATACCATAATTTTCTTCCTTATGGAAGAGGATCTACCATTTTATCTTTATATCACAAAAATATTTTTTTAAACTTCTTTCTTTCAATAATGATAGGGAAACCAAGCGTGAAGACTCTGGAAGTTTACATATAAAGGGAAGTTCAGCATATAGATAATAAAAAAACATGCTGTCGGCTCTGTTGATGGCATTGGTGGGTTTACAATGAAAATGATATTTTTATTAGGTCTAATATGCCTGTGCGGGATGGGGTATTTTTTAGCAAGAGCAAAACATCCAGGGAGTTATCCCCCTAAGAGGGTGCTTCAGTCCAATGCAGTCATGCTGGGGGTCCCAGGTGCCTTTCTGCTTTTGGTCTGGTTATTATGGGTGCTTGTTCATTAAGCGCCCGAGTGGTTTTAGGATGAGTTGGCGAAATCTAGTGGGTGTTGGTTCGAATCCATATAGGAGTGTAAAAAAAAGCACCGGGCATCCGGTGCTTTTTAAAGTATGTTAATCCTGCTGATTAAGCATGAACGGGTATCTTTGTTTTTTTTACAATGCCATTCACAATTGGATAAATAACGATGATTGCCACTGTGTTAAGCAGTACGGCAGGAAGTACGACAGCTCCGAATAGTGCAACGAAAGGTCCTGGCAAGGAAACGATGTAATAAGCCGAACCAAGGAAGACAGCACCAGATATGATGGTTCCTAAGGCAGTCAGGATACTCACGCTGATAACGGAAGTTGAAAACTTCCTAATCCCGATGAATAAAAGGTAAAACAAAAAGGCTGTGACCAACTTATCGATGATATTGGGGATTTGTCCTCCAGGGAATGTCGTTGTCATGGCAGAAATGGCTCCAGCAGCCAGGGCGACGATGAATACATTCTTTTTCTCGGGAAACAGTACAATCGCCAAAAACATCATCAGCAACATCATGTCAGGCTTCATTCCTAAGAAGAATCCAGGAATGATAAAATGGAGGGCTGCTCCAATCCCAATTAATAGGGACATCGACACAAGGGTTTTCGTTTTCATTTACTCATCTCTCCTATTCTCATCTCAACTAAATTTCTTCAACAATGCACTATTGCTTGTTGCAAGAAGTTTTAAATATTATATCATAGGACCTAGCCTTTTAGAAGTCAAAATTACCTACATATCAAAGGGCTTGAGTTTCTTTTGCGCTGTAAGATTCTTGGAACTTTTTCATGAACGCAGCAAGTTCCAGACAATGGGAAAGTGGAACGGCATTATAAATGGATGCCCTGCAACCTCCGATGGAGCGATGTCCGTTAAGGCCTACGAATCCAGCTTCTTTTACTTCCTTAAGGAACTGCTTTTCAGCTTCTTCTGTTGGAAGTGTGAACGTTACATTCATATGTGAACGGCTATCAGAAAGGGCGTGTCCTTTATAGAAGCCATTGCTGTTATCAATGGTATCGTAGATGGCTTTAGCCTTTTCTTCATTGATTTGTGCGAGTTTTTCTACACCGCCTTGTTCTTTTGCCCAATCCAATACAAGGGATAATAAGTATATGGCCAATGTTGGTGGTGTGTTGTATAAAGAGTTATTTTTTGAATGAATAGAATAATTAAGCATGGAAGGAATCTTGTCATTATCAGTTATTAAGTCTTTACGGATAATCACGACCGTGATTCCTGATGGTCCCAAGTTTTTTTGTGCTCCCGCATAAATGATGCCGAACTTACTAACATCAATTTTTCTGCTAAGGATATCGCTCGACATATCTGCCACGAGTGGGACGCTCCCTGTTTCAGGAAATTCCTTCCACTGCGTGCCGTAGATGGTATTGTTGCTTGTAATGTGCAAATAGGCAGCATCTTCATTCATTTCGATATCAGTAACTTTGGGAATGAACGTATATGTATCATCTTTAGAAGAGGCAACGACCGCTGTTTCCCCAACTTTCTTCGCTTCCTTTAAAGCCTTTTCCGACCAAGAACCAGTCAGGACGTAATCTGCACGCTTCCCATCTTTCAATATGTTCATGGGAATCATGGAAAATTGGAGGCTGGCTCCACCTTGTAAAAGCAAGATTTCGTAATTGTCCGGAATTTCCATGATTTCTTTCAGCGTTTGGATCGCGTGATTGTGGATTTTTTCGAATTCTGCGCTTCTATGACTTAATTCCATGACAGACATGCCAGAATCCTCGATATTCAACCATTCATTTTGAGCTCTTTGTAAAACTTCCAATGGAAGGGCAGCAGGCCCAGCGTTAAAATTACGTGCACGTTTCAATGTGTGTTCCTCCTATACAGTAATGTGTGAAAGTATGTAAGACTATATATATCCTAACAGAAAACGAATTTAAATAGGAGGAAAATTTAGAATTTTTAGTGTGGGAAATCGTTATGTAAAAACATGTAAAAAATAGGCCCCTAAAGGAATCAGGGACCTATTTGGTCTTAGTATTTTCCCGATATAAACAAAAAAGGGAAATGTTATTTAATGTGTTGGGAAATGGAATCGGCAATTCCTTTTAAAGCTTCAGGAGTATACTCGCTTGTATGGGTTTTCCAAACGGCACCGAATCCATCATGCTCACCATGGCGTGGAATCAAGTGCATATGGAAATGGAAGACGGATTGTCCGGCGGCTTCACCGTTGTTGTTTAGGATATTCAATCCTACAGGCTGGAATTCCTGTTTCATGGCACGAGCAATTTCCGGTACGACTTCAAATAGATTCTTGGCGATCTCAGGTGTTAACTCATAAATGTTTTCCTTATGTACTTTCGGAATCACCAGTGTATGTCCTTTTGTTACTTGGCTGATATCAAGAAAGGCAAGTACATGTTCATTTTCATATACTTTCGTACTTGGAATCTCTCCATTGATGATCTTGCAGAAAATGCAATCGCTCATATAAAACACTCCATTCACTATTTTGGTTAATCGTACCATAGCATGATTCCCCAGGAAAAGAAAAAACATAAAAACAGGATGCAACGAAAACGTTGCACCCTGCCTGTTTGAAAAAGGGGAAGTGGGCTTCAATTATATATTCGCATTAGCATCTAAATTCTCTGCGACAAACACCTCATCTACAATAGAGTAAAATTTTGGTCATCTGATTAGAGATTCTGCATTCAAACCAACCATCTCCTATATCTTTAAAGTTTTTTCAACTTCCAAAGTATATTCGATAATGAATGAATGGTTTTTCAGCTTTTACGTGCAAGAGAACCATCTCCTTGCTCGAAACGATTTTAATAATGAAGCTTCTGGTATCGTTCAGTTATACGTCTTTGACTGACACCTCATTTACAATTTGAATGTAAATAAATTGTAATGAAACTTCTGGGTATTTCAGTGTTATACGTCTTTAACTGACACCTCATTTACAATATGATGTGAATCACTTGCAATGACTAGCCCCTTCTTCCTTAATTATGATGGCCCAGAAGTAAGAAAAGTATAATTGGTTATTTTAGGAAATTTTAATTTAGGTGCACTCGACTATATAAAAACAGGAGAATTTGGTAAAATGGTAAAAAGAACGTTTATATAGAAAGGATCGTTTATATGTCCTTATTGGAAATTAAGCAACTAGTTGGGGGATACACAAAAATACCCGTACTGAAAGGAATAAGTTTCGATATTCAGCCTAATGAGCTTGTTGGGTTAATCGGACTCAACGGTGCTGGGAAAAGTACGACGATAAAACACATTATCGGACTCATGGAGCCTAAAGGTGGAAGTGTCTCGATTCATGGAAAAACACTCGCCCAAGATCCTGATACATATCGGAAGCAATTTACATATATTCCGGAAACACCTATTTTATATGATGAACTGACACTTGAGGAACATTTGAAGCTAACGGCCATGGCTCATGGTCTGGAAGAATCTGAGTATAAAGAGAGAATGACCGGTCTCCTGAAGGAATTCCGCATGGAGAAAAGGCTTAAATGGTTTCCGGCCCATTTTTCTAAGGGCATGAAACAGAAAGTCATGATTATGTGCGCCTTTTTAATACAACCATCATTATATATCATCGATGAGCCATTTGTAGGCCTGGATCCACTAGGCATTCAATCTTTGCTTGATTTGATGAGGAAAATGAAGGAGAGTGGGGCAGGTATATTAATGTCGACGCATATCCTGGCTACTGCGGAACGTTATTGCGATTCTTTCATTATCCTGCACAACGGAGAAATACGGGCAAAAGGTAACTTGGAGCAGCTTCGCGAACAATTCTCCATGCCTGGAGCCACGCTTGATGATTTATACATCCAGTTAACGAAGGAAGAGAACGGTCATGAATAGTCAAGGTCTCTGGAAGGAAAGGTATATTCTCTACATCCAGGAAATGCAAAAATACCTTCGTTACATTTTTAACGGCCATCTCGTTTTCGTGATGGTATTGGTATTAGGCGGTTTGGCTTATTATTACAGTGACTGGGTGAAAACACTGGATAGCGATTTTCCGGCTGAACTGATCATGGCCTTTGTGTTGGGCCTCCTTGTAACTAGAAGTCCCATCAACACATTCTTAAAAGAACCGGATACCGTGTTTTTACTGCCGCTTGAAACGAAGATGAAAAGCTATTTCAAAAATTCTCTGATGGTCAGTTGGGTCATGCAAGGATTTTTGCTATTAATCATGTTACTCGTATTCGTACCAATGTATGCAAAAGTTACGGGTGCAAGCGGTAAGCAGTTAGGGTTCATACTCGTTGTGTTACTCGTTTTGAAGTATCTGAATTTGTCCATGCGCTGGCATGTGCTCAAATACCAGGATGTATCAGTGAGCCACTGGGATTCGATCCTCCGCCTGGTACTTAATGCAGTAATACTTTACTTTGTATGTTCAAAAGCCCATATCCTATATGTACTGGTCACCTTCGTATTGCTGATTGGCCTATATCTGTATTACCGCAGTGCCACCAAAAGCCTTGTTTTGAAGTGGGAACGTTTGGTGGAACTCGAAAACAAGCGAATGACAGCTTTTTACAGAATAGCGAATATGTTCACGGATGTTCCTCACTTGAAAGGGAAGGTAGCACGTAGGAAGTGGATGGACTGGCTTTTAGCCTTCATTCCATACGGTGAAAAATCCACCTACAATTACCTGTATGCCCGCACATTGCTTAGATCGAATGATTATGTAGGTCTATGCATACGGTTGACGGTAATCGGTGCCATCATACTGATGGTGTTTACGAACATCTGGGCGCATTTAATTGTCACTTTCTTATTCCTATTCATGACAGCCCTTCAGCTTTTACCAGTTTGGAAGGTGCATGAATGGAAAGTCTGGGTATCCTTATATCCATTGCCCGCAAAAATGAGGGAATCCGCAGTCATTAAACTTATCTCCTATTTCCTTTTATTTGAGGCTGTCCTGTTTTCCCTCATCCTTTTAATAAAAGGAGAATGGGTTTCCACATTAGCCGTATTGGTTCTAGGGATCATCTTCATTCTGGGATTCAAAAAGTACGCCACCAAAAAAATCAAGAACTTTTAAACGCGAAGCTGATTTTTCTTTTGAAAAATCAGCTTCATTTTTTAGAAATTAAAGCTAAAACTTGTATGGACGGTATATACATGAAATATGGAGGTGGGAAAAATGGATGCATACGAGCAAAAGGCGCTATCTGAACTCGCCTCATGGACAAAGAAAGTCAATAAGAAGTCAGGCAAGTTTGAGCGGGTTTCCAAAAAGGTTCAACTCAAAGTGAACAGTTATATCCCGACAAAGGTTCATAAAATGATTTCCGAGAGCATTAGAAGCATGGTGGGGGCTGTGTTGTCAGGATCTAAGTATATATCCAAAGAAAAAAACGTCATGCTGTTATCTTTGCAACAAAAAGAAGAGTGGGTAAAAGAAAAGGTAACGAGCCATCGTAGAACGGCGGTCATTGAAGGGGTGGGGACGGGTGCTGCAGGCCTATTGGTTGGGATGGTCGATTTCCCCCTGCTATTAAGCATAAAAATGAAGCTATTATTTGAGATTTCCCGCCTATATGGATTTGACCCAAACGAATATGAAGAACGATTGTTCATCCTTCACGTCTTCCAAATGGCTTTTTCAAGCGAGAAAAAGAAAATGGAGACTTTAAGGGTCATACAGGACTGGAATAGGGGCAATCACCCGGAAATCAATTGGCAGGATTTTCAGCAAGAATATCGCGATTATATTGATGTGGTCAAAATGTTCCAGCTTGTTCCGGGGTTTGGCGCGGCCGTCGGTGCCTATGCCAACCACCATTTACTTGAACAGCTTGGGGAGACGGCGATCAATTGTTATCGGATTCGTCTTTTATCCAGTAAAGAATGATTAGAGTACCCGTCGGTTTCTATTTAAAACTTCGTTTCACTTTTATGAACAGACATGAATATAGTTATTTTTCATACTATATATTGAGGTGAAAAATATTGAGGTGAAAACATGCCAAGAGTAACTTACCGAAGTTCGGATGTAGATTTAATGGCAAGGATGATGAGGGCAGAGGCCGAAGGTGAAGGGCTCCAGGGAATGTTATATGTCGGGAATGTCATTGTGAATCGTGCTGTAGCAGATTGCTTAGACTTTAAAAATGTTAGAACAATCCCTGAAGTCGTCTATCAGGTTCAAGGAGGAAATTATTCTTTCGAAGCGGTTCAAAAAGGAAATGTATTTTATCAAAGATCGAGAGAGGCTGAAAGAAGATTAGCAAAAAGGAATTTGGAAAGTTGGAGAGAACACCCAGCGAAATATGCTCTTTGGTACTTCAACCCATATGCTGCGTGCCCTCCAACATGGTATGACCAGCCTTTCACCGGCCAATTTAAAAATCACTGTTTTTATGAACCAAAACCTGGAACATGTGAAAGTGTTTATATGGGATAGTTTTTGGATGTTCCGTCCATGTTACAGTTTTTTAAAGAACACGCTTGTAGGTGCTTCATTTCGTGCAAAAGGGAACCCCTGGAATTAATGGGGTTCCCTTTTGCTGTTCGGATAAGTCAATGCCTATCCTTTATTCGCAATAGTGTCTTGTTCTTTTCGTGGTTGTTTTTTCTTTTGATAAGTGACTGCCGCGGTACCTAATGTCTTGGCAGCTATAAGCATGGCCCGTTCATCAAAGTCGAATAGGGGATGATGGTGTGGATAAGTAGGGTCTTTTCGTGGTTGGGCACCAGTAAAGAAGAATGTTCCTTTGACATTCTGTAAATAATAAGAAAAGTCTTCACCTGTCATGTTTGGCTCAACTTCCTCTAGGAATTGGACTTCTTTGATTGAGCTGGTGCAATCGATAAGGAACCTGGTCTCCTCTTCATGGGTGACGACCGCTGGATAGCCTTGATGGAATTGGTAGTCATAGGTGCAATCGGCAGAAAGGCAAATCCCTTTAACGACCCTTTCTATTTCTTCACGAATGAAAGAACGGACATCTTCTTTGAAAGTTCGGACTGTCCCAACTATCTTTGCTTTGTCTGCAATGACGTTAAAGGCATTATCCGCGACGAAGGAACCGATGGTGATGACGGCTGAATCCAATGGGTTAATGCGACGACTGACGATTTGCTGTAAAGCGACCACGAGCTGGGAGGCAGTCACGATGGCATCCCGTGTATTATGAGGTTGTGCACCATGTCCTCCTTGACCTTGTATCAGGATTTCAAAACGGTCGGCTGCCGCCATTAGCGGTCCATATGCGTATTGAATGGTTCCTGTCGGGACCGTTGCCCATAAATGAGTACCGAAAATCACGTCCACCCCATTTAAACAGCCTGCTTCGATCATTGGTTTAGCCCCGCCTGGAGCATACTCCTCTGCATGCTGATGGATAAACACATATTCACCTTCCAATTCATCCCTCAGTTCATAAAGGGTCTTTGCAAGAACCAGAAGAGTCGCGGTATGGCCATCATGTCCACAAGCATGCATGATGCCGGGAACGGTGGACTTATAAGGGACTTCCTTTTCATCCTGAATGGGAAGTCCGTCAAAATCGGCTCGCAATGCAACCGTCTTACCGGGGTTACTACCATAGATCTTTGCCACTACTCCGTTTCCCCCGACGTTGGTTTGAACATCTATCCCTAGTTTCCGATAAAACTCGGCGATAAAGGCAGCTGTTTTGGTTTCATGAAAGGAGAGCTCAGGATATTGGTGAAGGTACCGTCGGATCGATACCATCTCCCCGTAGGACTCTTCAAGAAGAACATCTAATCGTTCAATCATCACAAACCTCCTAATCATTGGATTATTTGTAAATAGTATATCATAATTGGAGGGGGTAAAAGGGGAAATCGGTCATACATAAAGGAGCATTTATCATGATTAAATATCCGAAGCTTGCTTCCATACTAATATGCTTGTTCATCTTCATTATGATCATGAACGAAATAGAAAAAGGAGTCATATTACCCTTTGACAGTACTATTTCGAGAATCTTTACAGGGGTGGATACTACACATTGGTTTCCTTTTTTTAAAACGATCACATATCTCGGTTCATCCATTTTTATAGGGTGTGGCAGTCTAGTTCTCGTTCTATATGTATGGTTTGGAAAGAAGGATTACACGGCGATGGCAGTCGTCTCGATAGGAGTGGCTGGAGGCGACCTCTTAAAGAGATTGATAAAGAAATGGATCCAAAGAGATCGTCCTGAATATAGCTTGGTGGAAGCTCCGGGTTTCAGTTTTCCAAGCGGGCATTCCATGGTAGGAATGATCTTTTATTGTATGGTTGCTTATTTCACCATTAAAGCAATAAAGTCCAAATCACTGAAATGGGTAGCCGGCATTGGATTTCTTTTACTAATCCTGCTCATCGGAATGAGCAGGATCGCCCTTAGAGTCCATTTTCCTACCGATGTCTTGGCTGGCTTTGCCCTCGGGGTGGCGTATAGCGTAGGTTGTCTATCCATATATCAATGGTTTAAGAGGAAAGAGGTTAGGGGAAATGAGGGGCCTTGAAACCAGGGGCAAGGATGATTCGTCCGTTTTTTGCCAGTTTTAAAAAAGAAAAGGCCGATATCCAAAAATGGGTGGCCTTTTCATGTATGGTTGATGCCTATTCATCGGTATCCTTCACTAAAGTGTATTGGGTCAGATAGGCTTCGCCTGAGAACATTTTCTGGCTTGAATTGGTTACCGGGGAATTGGATCCATTATTATGGAAGGCTTGCTCGAAGGAGCTTGAGTTCTTCCAACTTAAAAAATTCGTTTGTTTTTCCCAAATGGTCAAGATGACGTATGTTTCGGAATGGATTGGCCTTAGGATACGAAGGGCGACAAGGCCAGGTTCCTTTTCAATGAAACCAGAAATATTTTTAAAGCGATGCTCGAATACAGGACGGCCCTCTTCGCTGACAGGGATATTGTTCATGACGACATACCCGTTTTCAGGAAGTTCGCCCGTGCCACCCACGACTTCGTATTTACGTGGCGAAGCAAAAATGGTTTTACTTGTTGTCTCATGTAAGAGAACGGTAGTTTCCGCATTTTGCATGAGCAATATTTTTTCAGCTGGATGCTTATCTTTTTTTATTTTCATGAAATTGAATGTGCCTGATGTAATGTATATATTCATATTTTCCCCTCCGATAGTTAATAGTAGTCTCTATACCCATTTTACCCAACAGGTAATGTTTTTACCATGATCCTTCAACTAGTTTTGTCACTTCGTTTGCTCAGGTTTTTTTCGAAAAAGGTCGAATTTCTGACAAATACTTAGGTTGGCTATACTTCTATATTAGAAAAAGCTATAGTTTAAGGAGATTCAATTTGAAATTCAACTACCATCTGATATTCTATGTAAGTGATACATAAAAAAAGGAACGTTGAGTGTGTGAAAGGTGGATATTAATGAGTATGGATATTAAGAATGATACATTTTTAAAAGCTGCTAGAGGAGAGAAAACGGATCATGTGCCAGTTTGGTATATGCGTCAGGCAGGTCGTTCACAGCCGGAATACCGTAAATTGAAGGAAAAGTATTCTCTTTTTGAAATTACACATCAGCCGGAATTATGCGCTTTTGTAACAAGATTGCCTGTTGAACAATATGATGTGGACGCAGCGATTTTATATAAAGATATTATGACACCGCTACCAGCATTGGGCGTGGATGTTGAAATCAAGTCAGGAATTGGTCCAGTCATTTCCAATCCGATACGATCATTGAAAGATGTTGAAAAATTAGGGGAATTGACTCCGGAAGAAGATATTCCTTATGTATTGGATACGATTAAATTATTAACGAACGAACAATTGACTGTCCCATTGATAGGGTTTTCTGGTGCACCGTTTACGATCGCTTCCTATATGATTGAGGGCGGCCCATCGAAAAACTATAATAAGACGAAAGCATTCATGTATTCCGAGCCAAAAGCATGGTTTGCGTTAATGGACAAGTTAGCGGAAATGATCATTGTCTATGTGAAGGCACAGATTAAAGCTGGCGTTAAAGCCGTGCAAATCTTCGACTCATGGGTAGGTGCTTTAAATGTCGAGGATTATAGGGTGTTCATCAAACCTATCATGAATCGTATTTTCACTTCGTTACGTGAGGAAAGTGTACCGCTAATCATGTTCGGTGTCGGGGCAAGCCACTTGGCATTGGAATGGAATGACCTTCCTATCGATGTAGTAGGACTGGATTGGAGATTACCTATTTCACAAGCAAGGGAAATGGGCATTCAGAAAACGGTTCAGGGGAACCTGGATCCTGCCATCTTATTATCATCATGGGATATCATAGAGGAACGTGCTAAACAAATCCTTGATCAAGGCATGCAACAGGATGGCTATATCTTCAATTTGGGACATGGAGTATTTCCTGATGTGAACCCGGAAACATTAAAGAAGTTGACCGCTTTTATACATGAATATTCATCAAGCATGAAAAAAGGCTGAGCGAATCATTTGAAACGCACTGGCTAAAAGATGCAAAATAGATTGATCGAAATTTTCTAAAGAGGTGTAATTTCATGACAACGAAAAAAATGGGCCTTTTAGTCATGGCTTATGGAACTCCGTACACAGAAGAAGATATTGAAAGATACTATACGCATATCCGTCACGGAAGAAGACCGAGTGATGAATTAATGGATGACCTTAAAGGAAGATATAAAGCAATTGGAGGTTTGTCCCCCCTTGCAAAGATTACAGCAGGACAAGCTGAAGCGCTTGAAAAACAATTGAACTCCATCCAGGACGACATTGAATTCAAGGCTTATTTGGGCCTTAAGCATATCGAGCCATTCGTCGAGGACGCGGTTAAACAAATGCATGATGACGGCATCACGGAGGCTGTCAGTATCGTATTGGCGCCCCATTTTTCAACTTTCAGTGTGAAGTCCTACAATGGACGGGCGCAGGATGAAGCGGCCAAATATGGCATGAGCATTCAATCCGTTGAAAGCTGGTACGATGAGCCGAAATTCATCCAGTATTGGGTCGATCAATTAAAAGGCGTAATCGGGAAAATGACGTCAGAAGAACGTGATAATTATGCGTTGATCGTTTCGGCACACAGTCTTCCGGAAAAGATTCTACAATTGGGGGACCCATATCCGAAGCAGCTTGAAGAAACGGCAAAATTGATTGCCGAGGGTGCGAGTGTCTCCAATTATGCGGTAGGTTGGCAAAGTGCTGGACAGACGCCAGAACCTTGGCTTGGCCCTGACGTTCAAGATCTTACAAGAGACCTTTATCATGAAAAAGGATTTAAGGCTTTCATTTACATTCCTGTAGGATTTGTAGCGGAGCATCTTGAAGTCCTATACGATAATGATTATGAGTGTAAAGTGGTTACTGAGGAAATCGGGGCTGGATATTACCGTCCGGATATGCCAAATGTAAAACCGGCATTTATCGATGCCTTGGCTACCATTGTTTTAAATAAGCTGGATGAGAAATAATTATTTTTAAAAAGAGGGCGATGAATGGTGGATCAGCCTATAAAAACGATTGCCATAATCGGCGGAGGGATAACCGGACTTGCTTCAGCTTATTATCTTCAAAAAAGGTTGAAGCAGGAAGGTCTTCCTCATGAAGTGCTTTTAATAGAAGCTGACCCTCGCTTGGGCGGGAAAATAAAGACCACCGTAAAGGATGGCTTTATCATCGAAAGAGGACCAGAATCATTTCCAGCCCAGAATTCACATGTAGTCCGCCTAGCGAGAGAAGTAGGTATGGAGGAACAGCTTGTAAGCATGAAGGATGGCAGTCTTTCCGTGTTAGTACGGGAAACGCTCTATCCTTTACCAAAGGGTACTTTAATAGGAATTCCGATGAAACTTGCTCCCTTTTTAAGGACCCAATCCATCAGTCTTTTCGGAAAGTTGAGAGCTGTGGCTGATTTAATCCTGCCTCGTTCTAAAGAAAAGAAGGATCAGTCGTTTGGCGGTTTCATCAGAAGGCGACTGGGTGATGAGGTATTTGAGAACCTAACAGAACCGGTGTTATCGAACATTGTTGCGGGGGATCTGGACGGAATCAGTCTAATTTCCACGTTTCCTGATTTCTACGAAACCCAGCAAAAACATCGTAGTCTCATCATGGGCTTGAAGAAAAATACAGCTTCCAAGGAATATTCCACGACAAGAAGAGACCAGCAAACGTTTAAGGCAGGGATGGAGTCGTTCATTCAGGCAATAGAAGGAAAACTTGCCCCTGAAACTTTCCTTAAGGGCGTAAGGGTAAGGGAAATTGACAAAGTGAACGATGAATATGTCATTCAATTGAATAATAATTCTGCGGTTCATGCCTCCTCAGTCATTGTGGCAACGCCCCATCAGGCTAGCTATAACATGTTTGCGAATTACCCCTACTTTGATATGCTAAGGGAAATGTCAGCCATCAGTGTGGCTACAATCTCTTTGGCATTCGATGAAGACGCATTTAATATGGAATTAAGGGGTAGCGGTTTTGTGGTGTCCCGAAACAGTGATTATACAGTTACTTGCTGTTCATACACTCATAAGAAGTGGCCACATATGACACCGGCCGGAAAAATTCTACTTCGCTGTTACATCGGACGCTCCGGTGACGAAACGGTGGTAGACTTA
This sequence comes from Peribacillus sp. NPDC097224, assembly GCF_044761985.1. Lineage (NCBI taxonomy): Bacteria > Bacillati > Bacillota > Bacilli > Caryophanales > Bacillaceae > Peribacillus > Peribacillus sp. NPDC097224. The sequence continues at coordinate 275,679 of NZ_JBIWDK010000003.1, forward strand.
TCAGATGAAGAAATCATAAGGATTGTATTGGATGATCTGAACAAAACGATGTCGATAACCAAGGAACCTGACTTTGCATTGATCAGTCGATGGAAAAAGACCATGCCGCAGTATACGGTCGGTCATAAAGAAAAGGTTGAACAGTTAAAGAAAAGCATCAGAACTGAACTACCCGGTGTCTTTCTTGCCGGCAGTTCTTATGATGGTTTCAGTTTGCCAGACTGCATCGGTCAATCCGAGAAAGTGGTGAAGGAGGTCTTTGACTTCATTCAACAAGTCGATGCCACTCCCATAAAAACAGTGTCTGTCCATTGATGGGTAGTCACTGTTTTATTGATAAACGGGAAGGCCAGTGAATCATATATTGGTAAATCGATTGAATTACAAGAGATGTTTTGGTAAGATATAATAGAACTTATTGACCGTTTCTTTATTTTGGTCAGATTTGGGGTGAGGAATGTCTGTTGATCGTAAAAAATTGATTTTAGAAGCTGCTACTAAATCCTTTTCTCTCTTTGGATACAAGGCAACGACGATGGATCAAGTAGCTAAAATTGCCAATGTTGGTAAAGGTACGATCTATACCTTTTATAAGAATAAAGAAGAGCTGTTCAAAGAAATTGTCCAACGGATGATAGAGGAAATGAAGTATGAAGCTGAACAATCCTTCGATCAAGAATTACCCTTCTTCGAGAATCTGCATAGAGCTGTGTATCGTATTCTGGAATTTAGGCAGGAACATCAATTATCCTTGAAACTTCTTCAGGAAGAAAGGGAAATTGGGACGCCGGCTGTTCAGGATATGGTGAATGAAATGGAAGAAGCCATAGTGTCGTATATTAAAGAAAAACTAATAGCGGCGATTGAAAAGGGTTACATTCAGGACTGTGACCCGGAGATAACCGCTTTCCTCATGTTAAAAATGTATCTTGCCCTCATTTTTGATTGGGAACGGTATCATGAACCATTAGGGAAAGAAGAAATTGCCGAGTTATTCAAAGTATATTTATTCAAAGGGTTATCAGTTACTTGATAATTCTTTTTTTTGTCTTTTGACCTTCATACCTGTGTTCATCTGTTGTAAAAGAACAGATAAAAAGACGATTCCAAAAAAGGAATCGTCTTTTTATCTGGGGATAGGTCAGTTGGTGTAACCCTATATGGATCATCCTACTGGATGGTAAAACACTTAAACTCTCATTCTCCAGTAAGGCAATGATCACATTGGTTTCCGTAACATTCGTGCTGTTCTTCAATTTTCTTTCCACAATCCACACACTGCTTTGGAGGTAAGTTTCTAAAGAACTCTACGCTACTTTGAATCATGAACATCATCTCCTGAATTTTTTTATTAATCTGATTTCTATAGATTTATTGTATTATAACAGAGTGATAATGTCAACTAATGTTTTATAACATATGTGAAAAAGATGAAATGAGGGGGAGAATAGTTTATATTTATGGGGAAGTCATGAGAGAATAAAGGAGTGCCAAAGATGAAAATCACCGTAATTGGCTGCTGGGGCGGCTACCCAGCTAAAAATGAGGCAAGTTCCGGCTATTTGCTTGAATATGAAGATTTTCGCATTCTACTCGATTGTGGAAGCGGTGTTTTATCGCAGCTACAAAATCACATGAAACCTGAAGAACTTGATGCGGTCGTGCTATCACATTATCACCCAGATCATGTAGCGGATATTGGTGTCTTACAGCATGCGGCACTAATACAGCAAATCTTGGGCAGTGAAAAAAGGACCATTCCTATATATGGCCATGATTTGGATACTACGGAATTCGAAAAGTTAACATATAAGGATATTACAAATGGAGTGGCCTATTCCACTGATGAACCTTTAACGATTGGACCGTGCACTTTTACTTTTATGAAGACGAAACATCCTGTGCCATGCTTTGCCATGAGAATCGAAGCTGAAGATCATGCCCTTGTTTATACGGGGGATAGTGCCTATATGGATGAATTGGCTGAATTTGCGAAGGACGCCAATGTTTTATTGTGTGAAAGTAATTTTTACAGCAACATGGACGGCACGAAGGCTGGTCATATGACGGCAAGGGAAGCGGGAATGCTCGCCGATAAGGCCGACGCCCAACTTTTGTTGTTGACCCACCTCCCACATTATGGAGACCTCAACCAACTCAAAAAAGAGGCTTCCGAGGTTTTTAAACGGGAAATTGCTATAGCCAAAAGCAATCTTGAATTTCAATTATAAAAATATTTGAACGAACAAATGGATGAAGAACGCCGACAAGGGGGAGCTACGTTGCTTTTTATTGATAATAAAGGTATTACAGATCCACAGATTAATTTAGCTATTGAAGAATATGCGCTCAAACACTTGAATATTGATGAAACTTTTCTTTTATTCTACATAAACCGTCCGTCCATCATTATCGGGAGGAACCAAAATACGATAGAGGAAATCAATTCGGATTATGTTGAAGAAAACGGGATTACCGTTGTCCGCCGACTTTCAGGGGGAGGGGCTGTTTATCATGATTTGGGGAATCTTAATTTCAGCTTCATCACGAAAGATGATGGGGACAGCTTTCATAATTTCAAAAAATTCACTGAGCCGGTCGTTCAGACGCTCGAAAAATTGGGAATACATGCTGAACTAAGCGGACGTAATGATATCCTCGCCGAAGGAAAGAAAATTTCCGGTAATGCGATGTTTTCAACGAAAGGCAGGATGTTCAGTCACGGTACCTTGCTGTTTAATTCGGAAATGGACCACATCGTTTCGGCCTTGAAGGTGAAGAAAGATAAAATTGAGTCAAAGGGCATTAAATCGATTAGGAGCCGGGTTGGAAATATTGCCGACTTTCTTAAAGAACCGATGTCAGTGGAAGAATTCCGTTCTTTCCTTTTGAAGAATATTTTTGAAGATAGTGAAGTCATTCCGGAGTACGTTCTAACAGAGGACGACTGGAAAAGAATCCACGAGATCTCAAAAGAAAGATATCAAAACTGGGAATGGAACTACGGGAAGTCCCCTAAATTCAATGTGCAGAATTCTCATAGATTCCCCGTTGGATCGGTGGATATCCGTCTAGAAGTGAGCAAGGGAATCATTAGGAACTGCAAAATTTATGGTGACTTTTTCGGAGTGGGGGAAGTTACGGATATCGAGCAAAAACTGATCGGAGTCCGGTATGAAAAGGAATCGATTAATCGTATTTTAGATGAAATTGATGTCCACCATTATTTTGGCAATGTAACAAAAGAAGAAATTTTAGCACTCATCTTTTAATGATTGAAAAAGCTGTCCTCGTAAATGGGGACGGCTTTTGTGTCTAATTATGACAATAATTGCTTAAAAATGGATATAATTGTTGATGTTGGTTCTTTCTTTTACTATAATAAAAGTGTATTTAGTTTGCGTTAAAAATGAATGACTGCTCATTCATGCTATGTACACAGGGGGAGGGAGAACGATGAATTTATCTGAACAGCTTCATCAAACAGCTTTAATAAAGGCTGATAAGCCAGCTTATTACTTTATGGATCAATCCACTTCATATAGAGAACTGGATGCGGCCGTATCAAAGTTTGCAGACGAACTACATAAGCTTGGTGTCTCAAAAGGTGATAATATTGCCTTGCTTCTCGGCAATTCTCCACATTTCATTATTTCGATGTATGGCGCACTACGAACAGGGGCCACTGTCATACCTGTTAATCCAATCTATTCGCCAGATGAAATCGGGTATATATTGAATAACGGTGATGTCAAGGTAGTGGTGGCTTTAGACAAGCTTTCACCATTATTGGAGAAGTTGAATCCGATACTTTCAAGTGTTGAGAATTACGTCATTTGTGAAACGCAACCAGATAATGGGGAGATGAGTAAACTTAGCATTTACCCTAAAATGAAATCGTTTACACAGATGATAGCATCAGGGGATGTCCAGTTCAAAGGACCCGATTTAGATCCGGAAGACACAGCCATTATTCTATACACGTCGGGGACTACTGGAAAACCAAAAGGCGCCATGCTATCCCATAAGAACATCTACTCGAATGCACACGATACGGGTGAGTACTTAAACATTACGGAAGATGACCGTGTGGTGACAACGTTGCCCATGTTTCATGTATTCAGCCTGACTGTCGTCGTGAATGCCCCATTATTAAGCGGGGGCACACTGTTAATCGTTCCACAATTCAGTCCGAAGGAAATTTTCAGGCTAATCAAAAAATATGAGGCGACGGTCTTTGCTGGTGTTCCTACCATGTATAATTTCCTGCTTCAATATCCTGATGGTACGGCTGAAGAACTTGAATCATTACGTTTTTGCATTTCGGGAGGCTCGGCTTTGCCTGTATCCCTTCTTGAATCCTTCGAGAAAAAATTCAATGTGAATATCTCAGAAGGGTATGGTTTATCCGAAGCTTCTCCCGTAACCTGCTTCAACCCCTTGGATCGCCCAAGGAAAGCAGGCTCGATTGGAACCAATATAGTCAATGTCGAAAATAAAGTCGTGAATGAATTAGGAGAAGAAGTAGGGGTCAATGAAGTTGGCGAGTTAATTGTCAGAGGGCCGAACGTAATGAAGGGGTATTATAAAATGCCTGAAGAATCGGCTGCCGTTTTAAAAGATGGCTGGCTTTATACCGGAGACTTAGCCCGTATGGATGAAGAAGGCTACTTTTTCATTGTGGACCGTAAAAAGGAACTCATTATTGTGGGCGGGTACAATGTTTACCCGCGCGAGGTAGAGGAGGTTCTGTATGCCCATCCCGAAGTCGTGGAAGCGGCAGCGATAGGCGTTCCAGATCCGAATCAGGGCGAAGTCGTCCAATGCTTTGTAGTGAAGAAAAATGACGCGTTGAGTGAGGAAGAATTACTTGCTTATTGTTTAGAGCATTTAGCCAAGTATAAAGTTCCGGCCAAAATCGAGTTTATAGACGAGCTCCCAAAAAATACGACAGGCAAGATCTTGCGTCGTAGCTTAAAAACCCATGTAACCCAAGTGTGAATGATACCTAATTAGATAGGAGACAATGGCCTTATGTGCTATTGTCTTCTTTTTTGTACAGCCGATTTGACTAGTAAATGCATAAATTATATGAACTGAGCCTTTATCTTGCTTATTTTTTTCAAAAGAGATATTATGGTTATTAAAAATTTCCCTAGATGAAAGGAGAAGAGGAAGAATGAGAGATGTAAAACTTTTAGATATATTCACCCACCCCATTGCTCAAAAATACCTGAACCGTTCAGGGATGGCCCATGCAATAGCCGTATCCTATCATGCATTTCATATGGCAAAGGAATACAATGTAGATCCTGATATCGCTGCAAAGGCCGGACTTCTGCATGATATGGGCCACTTCACATGGTACAGCAATGGAAAATGGGACTATGACCTGTATAAACAGAACGACATCCATCCAATCAAAGGGGCTGAGAGAGCCCATAAGTTGTTAATCCGGCTTGGAGAAAACCCGATTAAAGCCAAAACCATTTCCCTCGCGATCCTATTTCACACCGATTCGTTTTTACCTTCAAATGATATAACTCGAACGCCACTTCAGCAGGTCGTCAAATGGGCCGATGAGAAAGATGAAGAAGAAGGCGGAAAACACCATTACCGAAAAATTGATTTCCTGCGTGCAAAAGAAAGCATCATTAAATTAGACACACTCATTGATGAAGAGGAAAGGAAAAAGCTATCATCCTAAGTATCGACGGATGATAGCTTTTTCTATTACAGAATGTAAGTTTATGATGAATTCAAGTGTTCGAAGTCATGGGCATTTTCATCTTCGGTTCTTATTCGACTTCCTTCATAATGGCTTGATATACCTCATCTTTACCAAAATCATATTCCCCCATGCCGAAAACTTCAACAACACGATTATCAGTATCTAGTAAATAAGTGGCCGTACTATGAACGAATTCCCCGGTCCCCGAATCCCGAAATAGAAAATCGAATTGATCCGTGAGTTTTTTCGTATCCTCGGGTGTACCCCGTAAGAACTCCCACCCTTCCGTGTTGTTCATTTCAAACGCTTGGGCATATGATTTCATTTTATCTATGGTATCCATTTCCGGATTAAACGTAACGGTCAAAAACTCCACTTCCTTCCCAAAAATATCCTGCTTCACAAGTTCATCCCGAATTTTTTGCATTTGATAGGTGGTGTTTGGACATAAATCTGGACAATCAAGGTATATGAATTCTAATAGGCGAACTTTGGGCTTTAAATTGGAGAAGCTGTATGTACCCCCGTCATGGGTATTCATCGTAATTTCTTCGGGAAACGCCATTTTTGCCTGGCGGTACTCTGTAAAATAGTAGATGCCCGATCCAATTCCAATGACCAATAATGTAGTGAAAATAATATAAATCTTTTTCATCGTATCTTCCACCTCAAGTCTGATATTCTATCTTCACTATACAGGATGAAATTCCTATAGAAGGAATGAAATTGGGTGTAATCATGAACATTTATGGACAATTATTTATCAAAGGGATTGGAAATACGGTTCTAACCTGTCCATTTTGGATTAAACTATAAAAAAGGCACGATTGTTTTAAAGGAGGGGCTTCATGGTAAGGAAATGGGCTGGAAGAGCAATTCTTATATATATCCTTTTTGTGGCCGTTATGTTTTGGTATATATTCTATGGTGCAGATACGGCAATCCCTCAGGCATTGCGCGGTACGGCGGCCGATCCTGCAGAATTTCTAAGCGCCAGGGAGCTTCAACTTAGTGAGGAGTATTCCGGGCTGCGAAACTTCATCTTTTTTGTTGCGACTCCCTATGAATGGCTAATGTATTTTTTCATACTTTTATTTGGACTTTCAAGGGGTTTTGAAAAATCGGCTACCACGATTTCTAAACGAAAAGGAATTCAAACGACCATATATCTATTTTGGCTCTCATTGGTTTCCTATGTAGCGTTGTTTCCAATCAGCTTCATGGGCTATCAGATGAGTAGACGGTATCATATAAGCACTCAGAGTTTTTCTTCATGGATGAAAGACGATATCATCGATTTTTGGGTAAATTTCGGTACGATGTTCATCATCGTTGCCGTGCTATATTGGCTGATGAAAAAAAGTGCAAAGAAATGGTGGCTTTATGCCTGGTTACTATCCATTCCCTTTACCTTATTTCTCATGTTTGTCCAACCGGTATTAATCGACCCTTTGTATAATGATTTTTATCCACTGAAAAATAAAGAGTTGGAAACTGAAATCTTAGCACTTGCAAAGAGAGCAGATATTCCCGCAGAACATGTATACGAAGTGAATATGGCAGAAAAAACAAATGCTCTCAACGCCTATGTAACGGGAATAGGTTCGAACTCCAGGATCGTTCTTTGGGATACCACATTAAACAGGCTGGACGAAGATGAAATCTTGTTCATTATGGCACATGAAATGGCTCATTATGTGGAGAAGCATATTTATATCGGGATAGCAGGATATATCGGCATGACATTGGTGGGGCTATGGCTGACAGCAAAAATCATGAACTACGTCATAAGGCGATGGGGCCATTTACTTAAGGTACGATCCGTTGATCGAATCGCTTCATTGCCTCTTTTTCTCTTGATTATCTCTGTACTGCTGTTTGTTTCCAGCCCGCTATCGAACTATGTATCCCGTTACCAGGAAACGAGAGCGGACCGGTATGCGATTGAAATGACAGAAGACCATGAGGCTGCCATCACTTCATTCCAGGAACTTACGAGGTCAGGGCTTAGCCAGGTGAACCCTCCGCTCCTGGTAAAATGGCTTCGTTATTCACATCCCACGATGCTTGAAAGAATATCTACGATAGAAAATGAGGAAACAACGGGTGATTGAAAGCTAGCTTAACAGGCTGGCTTTTTTTCTTGCCTAACTTCAGGAAAAAGGAAAATTCTGAGTTTATTTTCAGAAAAAACTATCATTTTATAAATTTACCGTTCTCTACTATAATAAATGAAAATTCCCAGTGCGTTTTTAAGGAGACCAGCTATGTATAATATAATTTTAATCACGTTAGGATCAGTGCTTGTTGCCTTAGCCTATAATTTATTCTTGATTCCCCATTTAATTTTGAGCAGCGGACTCAGTGGAATTGCGATCATGTTAGGAATCATCACCCCAATCAATACAGGGGTATTGAATTTTATATTGAACCTTCCGCTACTCATTGTGGGCTATTTAAAGTTGGGGAGACGTTTTATCACTTATACGATATTATCAGTTGTCGTGATATCGGTGAGTTTGTATGTTATACCGATTCATGGCGTTTCGACGGAGCCGATATTATCTTCTTTGTTCGGGGGAGTCATTTCGGGCGTTGGCATCGGCATTATCTTTCGTGCTTCAGGGTCATCGGGAGGATTTGATATCATTGCCATGCTCCTGGCTAAGAAGAGGGACTTCCCGCTTGGGACATTGCTATCAGGGATGAATGCGGTTGTGGTGATTGCTTCTGGATTCAAGTTTGGATGGGATGCGGCATTATACACATTGATTTCGATTTACGCGGCAGGCAAAGTGATCGATACGATCCATTCCAATCATATTAAATTGACGTTAATGATCGTCACAAAAAAAGGTGATGAGATGAAGGATCGGCTACTTACTAATTTATACCGTGGCATTACGGTCATGGACGGGCAAGGTGCCTATTCGGGTGAGCAGAGCAAAGTGATGATGACGGTCATTACACGCTATCAGTTAACCGATGTGAAGGCGATGATCAAAGAAGTGGATCCGGATGCCTTCGTTAATATCACGGAAACGACTGAAGTCATGGGAATGTTTCATAAAGAATGATAAACGGATAAAAGCCCCCCATATAAGGGAGGCTTTTTTGACTTTATATTTCACATGGCTGCTTAATTTCCAAATTGTTTCAATAGAGTATTCATTTCATTACTCAGTTTTAGGAATAGAGGTTTGTCTTTAGTATCTAGAGCATGATCGATTTCTTTTGCCAGGATATTTTTTTTAGTAGTGAGAATGGATTCCATTATAATCATATCGATTAACATTTCCTGAACGGCAGCATCATTTTTAACTTCACTCATGGATAAAGACTTCACTGACTCTGAATATGATTTATCATTTTTCAAAGTAACCACCCCTGACCCTTTTTATTAGTATATGGATTTGAGGATGTAAAATCAACAGAAAATTTAAAATAATTAGAAAAAATATAAATGTGTCGTTAAAATGACGAGGTAACATGGCCGCTTAAAGAATTCTTAATTTTTTGTGAACTTAAATGTAACCTGTATTATTTATGCTATTATAGTGGAGAATTTAACGCGTTTTCGGATAAATCTTTCATGTGGAAGTCATCATCCTTTTTTGCAAAGTTGATATTCCATAAAAATAAATGAGGTAGAGGTGGATGTAATTTGAATGAAAGCACTCAGGGATTAATCGAGGAATATGAAATCACCCCGTATACACTTATGGTCATGCCCATTAATTATGGAAGTAAAATTTACTCCCGGATCATTGAATTGGAAGATGAGTTCATTTCTCCATTCAAGCCTTTGGATATAATCAAGAAAAGCTGTGAGTACTTTGGCTCCAGCTATGGGGGAAGGAAAGATGGTACAAAACAACTCATAAATATCACCCATAAGGCACCAATAGCAATCGATCCAACCAGTTCCATTTTCTTCTTTCCGACTACATCTCCCTTGCGCCCCCAATGCACCTGGTTAGCACATGAACATGTAGTCTCCTTTGTCCGACTCAATTCCAAGCAGACCACCGTCACATTCAGGAACAGAAAAACATTCGACATAGATGTATCAAGCAGTTCATTTGAAAATCAGCTGCACCGGACCTCCTTTTTGAAATCCAAATTGATTCAAAGGATTGAGGAAACGAAAAGGAAATCCTTTTACTTATTTACCGAAACGGATGGTCTTAAAGCTTCGGAAATGACATCGAAATATCCATTGCTAAAATAATCAGTGTGTTCAGGAAAAGGCGTTGTTTCTCTAGTGGAGGCAATGTCTTTATTTAGGTTATTTTCAAAGGGGAGGAGGACCTCCTTCGATTCATGATAAAGAATAGGGGGTGAAAAAATATTTACTAAAGGGGGAATCTTTGGTAATATTTAGCCTTAGAATAAGGATGGAGTGTTACAGCAATGTATAACAGAATGTACGGAAAAGTCGAATCGCTAGAAAGTTTAGTAAATATGGTACCTATAATTAAAGCTGCTGTGCCTTCTGATTTGTCGATTGCCATATGTGATTTAGAGAAATTCATTGCTTATTTTCCAGGTGAAAGTATAAATATGCATATCCAAAAAGGGCAGTCGTTAAATCCAGAAGAACCCCTCGCCGTGGCATTGAGTGAGGATAAACCATTAAGGGCTGATGTACCAGCTGATTTTTATGGGTTCGAGTTTACTGGAACGGCCGTGCCCCTACATGATAAAAATAATCAAGTCATCGGTGGCATAGCTATCCAGTTACGCAGGCAAAGTGAATTAAGAACGATTGCGGATCAAATTTCTGTATCGCTGAGCCAGGCCAATGAGCGGATTACGGATATTGCAAAGGGATCCTATACCTTAGCGGATGTTTCCAACCAACTTCTTACATCTTCCGAAAAAGCCGAAGAGGACGTTAAAAATACGGATGAGATCTTGTCAATGATTAAAAGGGTGGCGACCCAAACCAATTTATTGGGATTAAATGCCGCCATAGAGGCCGCACGAGCTGGTGAAAAAGGCAAAGGGTTTGAAGTGGTGGCTAAGGAAATCAGGAAGTTTTCTAAAGAAACTGTCGCATCCACGGAATTGATTCGTGAAAAACTTGTGCAAATCCAAGAAGTGACCAAACTGATGGGGACCTCGATTAATCGAATAGCTTCCGTGGGTCAAGAGCAGGCTGCTTCCATTCAGGAAATTTCAACTTTTGTAGAAGAAATCAAAAAGATGTCTGATGAGCTCAATCAATTTACCGATAAGTTATAAGAGGAAGTCAACAGCTTTTGTTGGCTTTTTATTTGTTCACCGAAAAAAGCAGGGGTGTTAAATTTTTTCAGGTTTATACACCCTTTCAAAAAAGTAATAACACAGAATCTCTTCCGTTTTATTACGAAGGCGGGGATTGAAATAGTTATGATGCTCTTCATACCCTTTATATAAAAAGCAATACATCGTGAATGATTCGTCGCCGTTTAATTTGCTTACCTTGATATTCCCCTTGCGCAAATAGCGACGAACCTCGACGAGATCCTCCTGGACTGACTTTAGAGCACGCTCAATAAGTTTTGAATAGGGCCTTTTTAATTTAAACGGACTTGATTCGATGACCTTGAGATCCCGGTTTAAGATTGTAATCACCATGGGAAGGTAGATGGCTTTTTCAATCATATTTCGGTCAGCCTCTGGAATACGGGTCATCATGACCGCCCCTTTCTAATTAACGTTCTCTTATTTTATGTATGTCGGATAATTTATAGAACGTATGTTCTATTTAATATCCTAACTTAAGTGGATTTGATATGCAAGCGCTTTTGTCAATCACGTGAAATTTTCGTTAATAAGATTATGATTTCCTGAGTTAGGGAAAGTATGATGATAGATGGGTAATTATTCTTGCAATTTAAGAAGAAAGTGTTATATCTAAATTAGAACGGTTTTATTATGTGATGCTGCTTGATAGAAAGCAAGCCAAGGGAGATAGTCATGAATTTGGATACTATATTTGAGTGGATTACTCTTGAACATATATCAGGGCTTATTCAGCAATATCGTTCATTCGGCCCGATTCCAGGAATTTTGTTGCCGATGTTAGAAGCGTTTTTGCCTTTTTTACCTTTATTTGTGTTTGTCGTGGCCAATGCTACAGCTTTTGGCCTATGGTGGGGATTTTTATTTTCTTGGATTGGGGCGGTAGGTGGTGCGTTTCTGGTCTTTTTTGTTTTTAGACGATACGGACAGATGAGGTTCTTCCGTTTTCTTCAGAAACATAAACAGGTGCAAAGATTGATGAACTGGGTGGAAAGCCATGGTTTCAGTCCATTGTTTCTCTTGCTTTGTTTCCCCTTCACGCCATCTGCGCTCGTTAATATCGTTGCAGGGCTCTCGAAGGTTAGCACGTTACAATATGCGCTGGCGGTAATCGGCGGAAAGGCAGTGATGATCTTTACGATCAGTTTCGTCGGATACGATATTGTATCATTGATTCAAAAACCATTACGTACCGTGATTGTCGGAATCATCATTTTCATCCTTTGGGTTGTCGGAAAAAGATTGGAAGTAAGGCTAAATAAAAGCATGAAAAAAGAAGAAGGGAAATAACTTAGAATATACAACTAGTAGGGGTTGGGGAATCTGAGAAAATCAAAAAAGCATTCAGTATCCGACTGGATAAAATCAGGCATGGTAGCCTTTATCATTTACATCTTGATCCGTACCTTTTTCTTTTCAAGCTATGCCGTAGAAGGGGAGTCCATGCAACCTACACTGGGTGAAGGCGATAAACTCATTGTAAATAAAGTGAAATACCAAATCAGCGATATCAATCGATTTGATGTTATAGTTTTCCATGCGCATGTCGGGGAGAATTATGTAAAACGGGTAATAGGTGTTCAAGGAGACGATATTCGTTATAAGGATGATTGGCTTTACATAAACGGTAAGAAAGTGCCTGAACCATACCTTGATCATTTAAAGGTAGGATATCCGGGCCAGGATTTTACGGGTAATTTTACATTGAAAGAATTAACGGGCAAATCCATAGTTCCTGATGGCAAGCTTTTCGTTATGGGTGATAATCGACTCGAAAGTGAAGATAGCAGGCACCTAGGTTATATTTCAATGGATAAGGTAGTAGGCAAAGTCGATGTAAGATATTGGCCAATACAAGATTTTAATGTGGATTTTATAGGTGAATGACTGTGGGAGCCCTCTATAGGAAGGGCTTTTTTTTGAACGGAATACGAACGTATGGTTGGTTTTCGTCGTTAGAAAGCGGTAAACTATAGGGAAAAGAGTCATAATTGGAAGAAGAATCGTGTCAAAAAATAGACAGTATTTCTGGTATGATAGGTCTAGAGATATTGAAATAAAAAGGGGGGAAACAGATGTCACTCCGGTTTTTAATTGGAAGGTCGGGCACAGGTAAAACATCGAAGGTATTGGATGAAATCCGCAACGGGCTAATGGAGAATCCTGAAGGGAATCCGATCATCTATCTGGTTCCTGATCAGATGACATTTTTATCAGAATATAAATTAATTAAGACGCCGGGACTCGAAGGAATGATTCGGACGCAAGTATTCAGTTTTAGCCGGCTTGCATGGCGAGTTCTCCAGGAGACAGGTGGCATGAGCCGAATCCATTTGGACAGTGTCGGCGTTAATATGTTGATACGGAAAATCATGGAGGATAAAAAAGATGAATTGAAAATGTTCCGCCGATCAGCGGACAAGCAAGGATTCGTCTCCCAGATGGAGCAGATGCTTGCCGAATTCAAGCAGTACTGCATCCAGCCGGGTGATATTCGGAGGTATTTGGACGAAAAGTCACCGGGTGGTGGTGGAGTACAAGATAAATTATCTGATCTTGAGCTCATTTATCAGTCATTTGAGGATGAAATGATCGGAAAATATTTAGATTCAGAGGATTATTTCACTTTACTGATAGAAAAAATGGCAGAGTCTTCGTATATAAAAAATGCAGATATCTATATAGATGGTTTTTACAGTCTGACGCCACAGGAATTAATGATCGTGGAAGAAATGATGAAGCTATGTAAGAGTGTGACCATCGCATTGACGCTCGACCAGCCTTATAGGCAATTTACGCCGGATGATCTGCATTTGTTCAGGCAAACGGGAAATCTCTATAACCAGCTTTATCAAGCGGGACAAAGAACGGGGGTCTTTATCGAACAGGACCACGTTCTGAACAGCACGGCGAAGTTCAATCGAAATCCTGGGCTGAAACACCTTGAAACATATTTTGCGCTTCGTCCCGCACAGAAGTACGATCAGCCATCTGGTGTAACGATTGCTCAGGCCGTTAACCGCAGAGCGGAGATTGAAGGGGTGGCTCGGAACATCCTGACGCTTGTCAGACAAGGTCAGTGCCGTTTTCGCGATATTGCGATTCTAATGCGAAATGGGGATGCCTACGAAGATATCCTCCAGACGGTCTTCCGTGACTATCAAATTCCGCTTTTCGTGGATTCCAAGCGGACGATGCTCAATCATCCATTGATTGAGCTGATCCGGTCGACACTTGAGATCATCAATGGGTTCTGGCGTTATGAACCGGTCTTTCGTGCCATTAAGACCGAACTTCTATTTCCCCTGCAACAAAGTCATGACAGAATGCGCGAACAAGTAGACAAGCTTGAGAACTACGTGCTTGCCAGGGGAATCAAAGGGGCTGGATGGACCACAAAAGATCGTTGGACCTACCGTCGATTCCGTGGATTGGAGCTTGAGGACCGTCCCCAGACGAGTAAGGAAATGCAACTGGAGCAAGAGCTCAATGATTTGAAACACCTATTTACAGAGCCCATCATTAAGCTATCAAAACGGGTGAAGAAGTCGGCGAATGGAAGAGAATTATGCGAGGCCCTTTATTTGTATTTGGAAGAATTGCATGTACCGGAAAAATTGGAAAAGATGAAGCTTGAAGCAGAAGAGGATGGCGATCTGGTGTCAGCCAGGGAACATGAACAATCGTGGAATGCGGTTGTTGATTTGCTTGATCAATTCGTGGAACTGTTAAGTGAAGAGGAAATCTCGATGAAACAGTTTGCAATCATTATAGAAGCAGGTCTGGAATCATTGGAATTTTCCTTAGTGCCACAGGCAATCGATCAAGTCCTTGTCGCTAATCTGGACCTGTCCCGATTGGATGACGTGAAGACGGCTTTCGTCATTGGCCTGAATGAAGGGGTCTTACCAGGAAAAGCCGTTTCTGATGGAGTGTTTTCCGATAGTGACCGCGACATGCTTTTGGCGAGAGGGCTTGATGTTGCTCCAAGTTCAAAAGTTCGTCTTTTGGATGAGGAATTCACGGCCTATAAAGCCTTCACTACACCTTCGGAATCCCTTTATTTATCTTATCCACTCGCTGATGAAGAGGGAAAATCTCTTCTCCCGTCCTCTTATTTAAAACGAGTGAGGGATGTATTGCCGCATGTGAACGAGGCTTTTTATATGAACGATCCATCTGATCTGCCTGCCGGGGAACAGGTGAAATATGCAGCGAACTCAGAAGTGGCCCTGTCTTATCTGGCTGCGCAATTACAGTTGAAAAAACGGAACTACCCAATCCATCCGCTTTGGTGGGATGTCTATAATTCCATCATGGAGGACGAGACGGTTGGACCGACAGCCACTAAGGTGCTATCGAGTCTTTTTTACCAAAATAAAACCATGAAACTATCAGAGGAAACGAGTAAGCAATTATATGGCGAAACCATTCTGACTAGTGTATCGAGAATGGAAATGTTCAATAGCTGCCCGTTTTCCCATTATGCCGCACATGGCTTGAAACTAAGGGAACGACAGGTTTTCCGTTTGGACGCACCGGATATCGGTGAGATGTTCCATGGGGCGTTAAAAATGATTTCGGATTATTTAAATGAGCATGATATCCCGTGGTCTTCTTTGACCAAGGAGCAATGTTTGGAGTTGGCTAGGAAAGCGGTGGAACAGCTTGCACCAAAGCTCCAGAATCAAATCCTGCTAAGTACGAACCGCCATCATTACTTGCGCAGAAAGCTGGAGCATGTGATTGGCCGGGCTTCGATTGTCTTGAGTGAACATGCCAAGGTTAGTGGGTTTGCCCCAATCGGTTTGGAACTGGGCTTCGGAAAAAATGGAGAACTGCCCCCACTTTCGTTCACTTTGAAAAATGGGACGAAAATGGAATTGATTGGTCGGATAGACCGTGTTGATAAGGCCGATGAGGATGAGGGTGGCGTCTATTTGCGTATCCTTGATTATAAATCGAGTGAAAAGGAATTGAACATGAGTGAAGTCTACTATGGGCTTGCCCTGCAAATGCTGACCTATCTCGATATTGTCGTTTCACAATCCCAATCGCTTATCGGTAAAGAGGCGATTCCAGCCGGTGTCCTTTATTTCCATGTTCATAATCCGGTCGTGAAATCAAAAGGCATGCTTAGCTTGGATAAAATCGATGAAGAAATTTATAAGAGTTTTAAAATGAACGGCCTAGTATTAGATCAAACCAACGTAATCAAGATGATGGACACGTCCCTTGATATAGATACTTCCAGTAAATCGGATGTCATACCTGCCGGATTTAAAAAAGACGGTTCTCTTTTAGCGGCCTCTAAAGTGGCCAGCCGTGAAGACTTCTCCTTGCTTAACCAGCATGTTCGAAAGGTCTATCAAGAGTCAGGTGACCGAATGGTCGACGGGGATGTTGGCATAACCCCATATAAAATGAAAGAAAAAACGCCATGTACTTTCTGTTCATTCAAATCCGTCTGCCAATTCGATCAGTCGCTCGAAGAGAATCAATTTAGGAATTTGCCACAGAAAAAGCAAAATGATGTTCTCGATTTATTAAGGGGGGAGGGTGAAAGATGAGTAAAACGATGATTCCCGCCATTCCTGAAGGCGTGACATGGACAGAAGAACAATGGAAAGCAATTTGGGCGAAAGACCAGGATATTTTGGTGGCCGCCGCTGCAGGCTCCGGGAAAACAGCGGTGCTTGTCAACCGGATTATCCAAAAGGTCATATTGGAAGATAATCCAATCGATGTGGATGAGCTATTGGTGGTGACCTTCACGAATGCATCGGCCGCCGAAATGCGCCATCGAGTTAGTGAAGCATTAGAAAAGGAAATCAATGAAAATCCCCATTCACAGCATTTGCGTAAGCAGTTAAGCCTGATTAACCGTGCGTCCATTTCCACGCTTCATTCTTTCTGTTTAGAAGTGATCAGGAAATATTACTATTTGACGGATATTGATCCTGGATTCAGGATTGCCGATTCCACGGAAGCGCAGCTTCTGCGCGATGAAGTGATGGAAGAACTTTTCGAGGAGCAATATGGCCAAGGTGACAATGAAGCATTCTTTAAATTGGTCGATGCCTTTACAAGCGATCGAAACGATGATGCACTGCAAAATATTGTCCGGTCATTGTATGATTTCTCCCGTTCGAATCCAGATCCCGACCAATGGCTAAATCATGCAGCCCAGATGTATGATCTGGCGGAAGGGGCAGGGATAGATGATCTTCCATTTATCGAGTCCCTACAATTCGATATTGGTTTGCAGTTGGATACGGCAAAGGATTTGTTGGAGCGATCTCTAGAATTGACAAAGGTTCCGGGTGGTCCTGCTCCAAGGGCAGAAAACTATTTAGCCGATCTTGATTTGGTCGCGAAACTGGCCCGCGTGAAAGATTCTTCCTGGAATGCTCTTTATGAAGAAATTCAAAACGTGAAGTTTGGAACGGCAAAGCGTTGTACGGGAGAAGATTTTAATAAGGAAATTGTGGATGAAGCCACGAAGCAACGTGATAAAGCGAAGAAAATTATTAAATCTCTGCAAGAAGAGCTTTTTTCACGTAAGCCTGAAAGCTATCTACGTGATATCCGGGAATTGAAGGGGTATGTCGATACACTCATCATGCTCGTAAAACAGTTTGAACAAAGGTTCTTTGCTGCAAAGTCCGAAAAGAACTTGGTCGATTTTGCCGATTTGGAGCATTATTGCCTTGATATTTTGACGGGTGAAACCATAGATGGGGAACGCACGCCGTCAGAGGCCGCCATTGAATATCGGAATCAATTCAAAGAGGTGCTTGTCGATGAGTATCAAGATACGAATCTAGTTCAGGAATCCATTTTAAGATTGGTGACGGCAGATGGTGAATATAGTGGAAATCTGTTCATGGTGGGCGATGTTAAACAATCGATTTACCGTTTCAGGCTTGCTGAACCGAATTTGTTCCTTGGAAAGTATGCGCGCTTTACCCATGATGGCACTGATTCGGGATTGCGAATTGATCTAAACCGTAATTTCCGGAGCCGGAGAGAAGTGCTTGATGGGACGAATTTCTTGTTTCATCAACTAATGGGGCTGACTGTCGGTGAGATTGATTATGATGAGGATGCGCAATTGAAAAAAGGTGCGCCATATCCCGAAGATAAGGAATATCCCATTGAACTTCATTTAATTGATGGAGCAGCAGATACAAGTGAAGCCGGACAGGATAACGAGGATTCAGAGGTAGGTTTTGAAGCCGAGGAATTGGAAAAAGCGCAACTGGAAGCTAGGATGATGGCGAGGCTCATAAAGCAGGCCATAAACGAGAAACAGCAAATCTATGATACGAAAACCAAGCAATACCGTTCTGCAACATACCGTGATATGGTCATTCTTCTTCGTTCTATGCCATGGGCTCCGCAAATTATGGAGGAATTCAAGAAGCAAGGGATTCCTGTCTATGCCAACTTGTCCTCTGGATACTTTGAAGCTACCGAAGTTGCTATCATGATTTCTTTATTGAAAGTAATAGATAATCCGCAGCAGGATATCCCATTGGCATCCGTTCTCCGCTCTCCGATTGTAGGAATGGATGAGGAGGAAATGTCTCAAATTCGTTTATACCACACAGGTACGTATTATGAGGCGCTAGCCGATTTCTATAGGAAGGGTGACCCGGATGAGCATCCGGACCTATATCGTAAAGCTTCTACCTTTTATAAAAAGCTGGTGAAGTGGCGGAAACTGGCTAGACAGGAAGCGTTGTCGGATTTAATTTGGCTTTTGTACCGCGAAACCCAATTTTACGATTTTGCTGGGGGAATGCCGGGCGGCAAACAGCGCCAGGCCAATTTAAGGGCCTTGTATGATCGGGCCAGACAATATGAAGCGAGTTCATTCCGTGGGCTCTTCCGTTTCTTGCGTTTCATCGAAAGAATGCAGGAGCGTGGAGATGATTTAGGCGCGGCACGGGCTTTAGGTGAACAGGAAGATGTCGTCCGCCTGATGACGATCCATTCCTCAAAGGGGTTGGAGTTTCCGATTGTATTCATTGCAGGCCTTTCGAGACAATTCAATATGATGGATTTGCGGAAGCCGTATTTATTGGATAAGGATTATGGATTTGCGGCGAAGTATGTCAATTCCGAGTTACGGATAACGTACCCATCACTCCCACAGCTCGCTTTCAAGAAAAAGAAACAGTTAGAGTTAATTGCCGAAGAAATGCGTGTTCTCTATGTAGCGTTGACGAGGGCGAAGGAAAAGCTCCATCTGATTGCCAGCATAAGTGATGCCGAAAAAACACAGCAAAAATGGATAAGTCAAGCAACGCATGGAGAATGGCTCCTGAAAGACCATGCGCGGGCAGGAGCTAAAAGTTACCTCGACTGGATTGGTCCATCCCTTGTGCGTCATCGTGATTTTCAGGGCTTTACTGGGTTTGGTTTTGAAATGGAATCCCATCCGTCAAATTGGTCAATCTCTGTCATTCCAATGGAGGAATTGACCGTTCTGGATGAGGAAGAAGCTATTTTACAGGAGCAATTGCTGGAACATGTTCGGAAATCCGAAAAGGTGGACTTGGAATCTGAGTTTGTCGCTGCTGTTAAGGACCAACTGAACTGGGAGTATGGGGAACATGAGGCGACTGTGCATCGATCCAAGCAGTCCGTTTCAGAGTTGAAGCGTCAATACGAGCTGAGGGACGAGCAGAGTTCTACGGAGTTATTGCGTAAATTCAAGAGCCCGATAACGAAACGCCCTGTCTTCATGCAAGAAAAATCTCTGACACCCGCTGAAAGGGGAACGATTACGCATCTAGTCATGCAGCATATCGATTTGACATCGGACATCACCATTCCTTCCATTGAGCGATTACTCGTTGACTTGATTCAGCGCGAGTTGTTGACTGAAGAACAGAGAGAAGCCGTGAATCCGGAAACGATTATCGATTTCTTTGAAAGCGATATTGGAAAGAGGCTGTGTAAGGCGCCGACAATTCGACGTGAAGTACCGTTCACGATGTCACTTCCAGCTAAAGAGGCTTATAGTGATTGGGAAAAGGGTGAAGAGGAAGTCTTGATCCAAGGTGTCATTGATTGTATTTTTGAAGATGAACAAGGCCTTGTTTTGCTGGATTATAAAACGGATGCGATAACTGGACGTTTTGCTAGTGGATATGAAGGTGCGAAAGACATTCTTGCCGACCGTTACCGTATGCAATTGGAACTTTACACAAGAGCGGTTGAAGGGATTTTGAATAAAAAAGTGACAAGCCGTTATTTATTTTTCTTTGATGGCTCGCACTTATTGGAAATGTAAAAGAGAAGGGGGGTCTGCAGCTGAGGGACACCCCTTTTTTTGAATGGCTGTTTTCGTAGGTAGGTATTTAAATTTCATAAATGAAGGAGGAAGGGAACCATTGATTCCCTTCCTCCTTCATTTTTTTACACCAATTACACGTAATCTTTTATAATCAGCTACCCAATTTCCGTCTTTATACAAAGTATCTTTTAAATTATTCTCAACGTTTGTAATGATATCTTTTATCCTATGTTCAGGAACATCATCAAATAAATGATTACCAAACATAGCAATCCAATTTTTCAGCCCTTTATCTCCGTCCAATTGTGTCGGCCTATCGTAGTGTTGAGCAAAGGTTACTCTAAATCCTACCTCTTCCATTAAAGTTGCGTATTCAGCAATACTAGGATAAAACCACGGGAATTTTTCTATTTTAAACGTTATCCCTTCTCTTTCGATTAGTTGAATGATTTCATCCGTTATGATTTGAACGTTTCCTTTTCCTCCGAACTCAGCTACAAATCTTCCCCCTGCTTTTAAGCTGTGGTAAATACATTGTAGGGCTTGGATTGGTGGTTTTACCCAATGAAGAGTTGCGTTAGAGAATACAGCATCAAATTCGCTATGGAAGTCTAATTCTACTGCATTTTGAACCATGAACTTTATTTTTGGGTATTTGTGTCTTGCTTGAGTAATCATATTTTCTGAGTTATCTATACCAACGATATCAATACCGAAAGTGGATAATTCATTTGCTAAATCACCCGTCCCGCAGCCTAAGTCAAGAATTTTTTCACCTTGCTTTGGTGCTAATAAATCTACTAAGTCCTGACCATACTCAGAAACAAATGAATGCTTTTTATCGTATAAATCTGCATTCCAGCTATCTTTCTTATTTTGAAGTGTTTTCAAGTTAATTCCCCCCATTGTCAATATGGATATATTTAGTAAACTAATTATACATGAAAGAATAAATGAAAGTTAATGATGAAATTTAATTGCCACAATGGACATAGGCTAACCCTTCGTTGAAGCGTGTTTCTCCACTTGCAGTAAATGCATCTTTCATTTCTTCCTCTTCATCGGAGAAGAATTCGTGTTTTGGCAAAACGGTAAAGTTAGCCCTTACGTCTTTCCAAAACGACCATTTTTAGGTATATAAACAAAAGAATTTGAGAAAAAGCGGTTCGTTCACGTATACTTGAATTGTAAAATAAAATGGTGCATGTAAAGGAGAAGAGTTGAGTATGACGAGAGAACAGACGAGCAGAGGATACTTTGGAGATTTCGGTGGTAGTTTTGTACCTAAAGAACTTCAAGAAGTAATGGATAATTTAGAAGCGGCTTTCATGAAATATAAAGATGATCCTGAATTTAAAGAGGAGTTTCAATACTATTTAAAAGAATATGTGGGAAGGGAAAATCCGTTGACCTTTGCACAAAATCTAACAAAAAAAATAGGCGGTGCAAAAATTTATTTGAAGCGGGAGGACCTGAATCATACGGGCGCTCACAAAATCAATAATGCCATTGGGCAAATACTGCTCGCTAAACGGATGGGGGCAAAGCGTATCATTGCAGAAACCGGAGCCGGACAGCATGGTGTAGCGACTGCGACGGCTTGTGCGATGTTCGGCTTGGAATGCGTCATCTATATGGGCAAGCTGGATACGGAACGGCAGGCATTGAATGTATTTCGAATGGAATTGTTAGGGGCTAAGGTCATACCGGTGGAAAAGGGCCAGGGCAGGTTAAAGGATGCGGTCGATGAGGCGCTGAGTGACTTGGTTCAAAACTATGAAAATACGTTTTACCTCCTGGGTTCTGCTGTCGGGCCTCATCCTTATCCTTCAATCGTCAAGTATTTTCAGTCCATCATCAGTGAAGAATCGAAAAAACAAATCCTTGAAAAGGAAGGGAAACTGCCAACGGCAATCATTGCGTGTACGGGTGGTGGAAGTAATGCCATTGGTGCTTTTGCTCACTATATCGATGACGCAGAGGTTCGTTTGATTGGTGTAGAACCCGCCGAAGCCCCGAGTATATCTCAGGGAGTTCCAGCAGTGCTGCATGGATTTAAAAGTTTGACGTTATTGGATGAGGAAGGGGAACCACAGCCGACTTTTTCCATTGCGGCAGGCTTGGATTACCCTAGCGTAGGTCCGGAACACAGTTTCTTGAAGGAAAGTGGCAGGGCCGAGTATCTAACCATAAAAGGGGAGGAAGCGCTCGAAGCCTTTCAAGTACTATCCAAAACGGAGGGAATCATCCCGGCGCTTGAAAGTTCGCATGCCGTTGCGTGTGCCCTGGTCTTGGCAAAAGAACTATCAAAGGATGACGTGTTGATTGTGAACTTATCAGGACGCGGCGATAAAGACGTTGAGCAAGTATTCAAGATGCTGAGTGAATGATGTATAGAGACAAAAGGGTTTCGGGATGAATTCGTCCTGAAACCCTTTTTAATTTGCTTAAAGATTAAGAGTCCAAGAGTTTTACCTACATATGAATCGTTTGAAGAAGCATCGCCGCCACCCGAATTTGTTGTTGAAACAAGGTCTAGAAGCTATTTAGTGTTGATGAATGAGATGAATCTTTTGCCCTGTCTTTTCTCTATCAAAATAATTCGGCTAAGATCTACATAGGTATTTATTCTATTTTCATTCTTGACGATAAGATTTCTGAATATTTTGTCGTATTTAGTCTTATCACATGTCTTTCAAAGTGAGGAGTCTAGACTAGTAGTCCGATTATTTGTGCGGAAAGCAGGTGGCTTTACCTATATTTGTCCTGTAGTGTAATTGAGTGTTTCGACCGATAGTTAATTAATGGCAAATTAAAATAAAATAGTTTTACAGCTTGAGAGCTTCATACATAGCAAATACAAAGCGAAAGCGAGAGAGGGGAAACGGGATGAAGACTGGAAAAAGGATTGGAATGGCTATGCTGTGTTTCGGGATGAGCTTCTCCATTTTTGCCAATGGAGCGGATGCCAAACAAAGCGAGAAGGTACAAAAGGAAGATATTCGCATTTACCTAAAAGGGTCTGAGAATGAGATAACGCAAGCCAAGAAGAAGTTTGGGCATGAGCGGAGTTTTGGAAAGGAAGGCTTTACGGCAAACGTAAGCAGCGAAGAATATGAAGCGTTGACTAAGAATGGCAATCTAGAAGTTGAAAAGGTAAACAAGTATACAACTGCGCAAACGGTTCAACCGACTAGCCAGGCCACGACTGCTGCGGTTCCTTCCGCGAGAACGCCATGGGGCATCAAGGCTATCTACAATGATTCGTCCATCACTAAAACATCGGGGGGAGACGGTATTAAAATCGCAGTGTTGGATACTGGAACAACGGTTTCGCATACGGATTTGTCAGCAAATGTGGAGCAATGCAAAGATTTCACTACCTCATCCACATACACCAATAACTCTTGTACAGACAGGGACGGACATGGAACACATGTATCCGGAACTGTCTTGGCAAACGGTGGCTCTGACGGACTTGGGGTATATGGAGTGGCTCCTGAAGCCGAACTTTGGGCATATAAAGTACTGGGTGATGATGGTTCGGGATATTCCGATGATATTGCGGCAGCTATCCGTCATGCAGCCGATCAAAGTGTGAGCACAGGGTCTAAGACCATCATTTCGATGTCCTTGGGTTCAAGCAGGAAAGATTCCTTGATTTCAAGTGCAGTGGACTATGCTTATGGCAAAGGTGTCCTGGTCATTGCGGCTGCCGGAAACAGCGGATATTCAGCGAATACAATCGGTTATCCAGGAGCTCTTCCCAATGCAGTGGCTGTAGCGGCTCTTGAAAATGTTCAGGCTAACGGGACATATAGAGTGGCTAATTATTCTTCCAGAGGGAATCCGAATACGGACGGAGATTATGTGATTCAGGAAAAAGATGTCGAAGTATCAGCTCCGGGTTCAGCCATTGAATCAACTTGGCTAAACGACGGCTATAACACGATTAGCGGAACTTCGATGGCAACACCACATGTTTCAGGGTTGGCGGCTAAAATCTGGTCCTCTAATAAGAACCTGACTAATGCGCAGGTGCGAGCTCAATTACAAACAAAAGCAAAAGCTTATGACATCAAGGGTGGATACGGTGCAGCGACTGGTGATGATTATGCATCCGGTTTTGGATTTGTCCGTGTAAAATAACGGAACCCTTATACAGATGATATCACTGAGGGATAAATGCCTTTGAACGTGTATCATTTCATAATTCATTCATCATCTATATTTTTTTAATATAACAGAAACATCACTATTAAACTTTATTAATAAAATCATCAATTCAACAAATTGAAGCCTCCTAGAAATAGGAGGCTTCCATGCATTAATTATTTCCGGCGATAGGCTGATCTACCCCATTAACATCAAGGACGTTGCTTCCGTTCAGACCATTGGCGGTAAAAACGAATGCACCTGTGTTCGATGAGCCGGAGCCGGTGACGGACTTGCTGGCGGATTTCGGTGAAATGACGGCCGCATCCCCGAATAAGAGGTTTCCTGACCCGACATTAAATATTTGTACTGGACCTACAATGGCTGGCATATGATTTCTCCTTTATACAGTTTCTGTTCCATCTGATGTATTATCGCCTGTTCCTGCCTCATCGTTTTTCCTCGGAATCTGACGGATGTGTTTAATCCTTGATTCCATGCGGATATGACCTACGTTTCCTACGCCTACGATAGAAGATGAAGATATCCCGATGATATCGACATTCCCAACGCGAATGAAGGGGTTGGGATTCGAGAATGTTGTCGCGATTGGTTCAGAAATCCTCGGGATATAGAAAGGACGTGTAAAGACTTCATAATCACTGAAATCGGGTTCCAGTTCGGAAAAGCTATCACTTTTTTTCTGGACTGCCAATGCTTTGGCGGCCCCGTCGATATAAGCAGTGTCTCCAATTTGCAGGTTGGATGAAAATGTGACGGTCTTGGCTGACAAAGACTTTACTTTCGATATTCTTGTGAACATCTGATTTTATCCTTTTGGAGTGAGTGGAACGAATGGTCCGATGATGAGTGATTCGGGGGGAGTGTCGAATGCTGATGATAGCTGGATGGTTTGTACGTCCCCAATGAGGAATAAGGCGGAACTCGCTACCCCCGTCACGTTAATATCACCGACACATAACTGATGGTTTGTTACATTAAACTCCATTTGGATTTCCTCCTGTCTCGGAATGTGAGTTTGTAATGAATTGTATCAATGCTGTTTGAATATCCGATCTTACTTTTTCCGTGATCTTTTCTTTCACATTATCTCGTTGCTGAGGTGCACGTTCAGCATGTGATAGATTGTCAAAGTACATATTGATACGCTGATGAAGCTGGCGTTCCACATCCTGTCTCATGAAGTCGTGATATGAGGGTTCCAATGTGATCTGAAGCTGGCCTTCCGTATCACGGATCATATCCTCCAATCCTGAAAGAATATCATTATAAATCTCCTGAGCGACAATTTCACGGCCTGGAAATAGAAAAGGGGCAGGTTGGATGGGTTGATTGTTGACAGCGAATTCATCAATATTATTTAAATCATTAGGATTCAAACCGATATTCAACGTTCCGTCTAATGACTCGACTTTTAACTGATCAAATTTATATTCAATTTTATCCACGTGGATTGGGGGTTTATTCTTCATTTCGGCAAGTTCATCTGTCAGGCGTTTGAGTTCGTGTTCAAGCTTCATAATTCGTTTATCCTGGGCTTCAAGAAATCGCTGCATTTGTATGGAGTACGAATATAAATCATGATTCACGATTAAACACCTCACCTTCACCTAATGATAACTTCATATATGGCAGTATATGAAATTGCCTCATGTAGGTGAATGCCTATGGATTAGGATTAGGGAGGGCTAAATGGGACGAAGCTAGTCTCAGGGACCATATCATCTTCAAGCATTGGAGCGGGTTCAGTGAATCCACCTGTATTGGCTAAGGTGGAGTAAGGCTTAATCACTCCGGCACTCCCTATTTGAAAAACAGATGAATTGGTTATGCTTTCGATTTTTATCATATTGATTTGGATCGTTTGGTGGATATTGAAGATCATGATGTCCTCCTTTCAAAAAAATGCTAGAGGTTTAATGCTACTGGCTGATCGACACCATCTGAATCGTTTGTGTTAGTGGTACTGTAAGCGTTGTAAAGTGAAATGGATTCGCCTGTATTAAAAGAGCCAGCACCTGCAAACGTTTTTGAAGCGGAATATGGGCTGATCTTAAAAACGTCGCCAATATGGACAACGCCACTGCTCCCGACATTGATCACTTGAATAACTCCTACGATGGCCGGCATGAAAATCACCCTTTTTTATTCTGGTTTATCCCTTATTTACAAGCAGCAAGTCTATTTTGAATGGATGCTTCACTGTATTCTATGATTTTCCTTTATTGATGTGATTCAATTGCCTATCCCTTAGCAGCTTAGAAACATGTGATGTTTGGTGTTGGTAAACGATATACAAATATGGTAATATAATGATAAATTCATAATTTTCAAACAAATTCAATGAGGGGTGATTGGATGAATGTGCCTTTAGTGCTATCACATTTTCTGGACAGGGCAGCTTCACTTTATGCTGACAAGAAAGCGATTATCGGGGACGATAAGGTCCTGACATATCAGGAGCTGAATGGAAGGGTCAACCAGCTTTCCCATGGATTGAGTGACCTTGGGATTAAAAAAGGGGATAAAGTGGCTTATCTTGCACCGAACTCGATTGAAATGCTTGAAGGTTTTTATGGGGCGTTCCAGCTTGGGGCTGTAATGGTGCCTTTGAACATTCGGTTGACGCCGGCGGATTATGTATTCATTTTGAATCATAGTGAATCAAGGGTCCTTTTTGTGGATCAGGATTTGTATCACCTTATCTCATCGGTTAAGGACCAGCTGAAATCAGTGGAGCATATCATCGTGCACTATAAAGCAAGCGATACAAATGAAATCGATTACAATGTCTGGCTGGAGCGGTTTGACAAAGAAGGCTTCCATCGGGAACAAGTGGATGAGAATGACGTATCGAGTCTCTTATATACAAGCGGCACAACCGGTAACCCTAAAGGGGTCATGCTCACCCACCGCAATAACTATTTACATGCCCTTAGTGCCATGCACCATTTCAGGGTCAATGACCGCGATACATATATGCATGTCCTGCCAATGTTCCATGTGAATGGGTGGGGTGCCCCTTTTTATTATACGGCCAATGGTGCGACGCAAGTTTGCTTAAGAAAAACAACACCAAATTCCATATTCAAGGCGCTTGAGAAACATAAGGTAACCATCATGCATATGGCGCCAACCGTCCTTAATTCATTGTTCCAATATTATGAAAAGAATGTACCGAAGCTGGAACAGGAAATTCGAATCGTCGTGGCTGGTTCGGCACCCCCGCCGGCCTTTGTCACAAGGGTGGAAAAAGAATTGGGGTGGGAGTTCATCCAAATCTATGGCATGACGGAATCCACTCCAATGAGTTTGCTTTCGGTACCCCGCTCTGAATTCGATGGACTTCCAGAAAGGGAAAAATACAAAATGAAGGCGAAAGCCGGTTACCCCTCCATAGGCAGTGAGGTTAAAGTGGTACATGACAATGGTGAAGAAGTAGCGCGTGACGGGGTTGATGTCGGTGAAGTCATTGTTCGCAGTCATGGAGTCATGTTGGGATATTGGAAAAATGAAGAGGCCACGATGCAGGCGTTGAAAAATGGGTGGTTGCATACAGGGGATATGGCGACCATGGATAGTGATGGGAATATAGATATCGTAGACCGCAAGAAAGACATTATCATAAGCGGTGGGGAGAATATCTCATCCATTGAAGTGGAAGGGACTTTATATGAGCACGAGGGCATCCTAGAAGCGGCAGTCATCGCGGTCCCTCATGAAAAATGGGGGGAAACGCCACATGCTTTCATCGTGCCAAAACCAGGCGTTCAATTAACGGAAGCCGATATTCTAGCTTTCACAAGAGAAAAACTAGCCCATTTCAAGGCAGTGACCAGCGTCTCATTCGTAAGGGAGTTGCCAAAAACGGCATCGGGGAAAATCCAGAAAATCCATCTTCGCAATGATTATTGGGAAGCTAAAGGGAAAACGGGAAGATTCGTCAATTAAAAGATGGTCCGCGCTGCTCTATAATGAGCAGCGTTTTTTCTAGTCGTTTGTCAGCCTTTATGATTGGGAAAGGAATAAATATACAACTAAATTTCCCAGGCTCATTTATAATGGAGTAATTAGTGAATGAGGATGTGAAATGATGAAAACTGCAATGGCCCCTTTACAGGAAAGCAAAAGGATTGCCAGCATTGATTTATTAAGAGGTTTGGCCATTTTAGGGATTTTTTTAGTGAATATGCCTTCGTTTCATACGCCCATCTTGTATAGTAGTGGTGTTGAATATTGGGATGAAGGCTGGGACCGTATCTTGTACATAGGTAGCGATATTATCGCCCAGGCGAGTTTTTACCCCTTGTTTGCATGTTTGTTTGGGTTTGGGTCCGTTATCTTGGCTACACGGAGTGAAGATAAAGGCATCTCGTTTCCTTTGCTGTTTACAAAGCGCCTTTGCTTTTTATTAGGGGTAGGGTGCATACATGCCTTTTTCATTTGGCATGGAGACATCCTTGTTAATTACGCAATGTTCGGGTTTGCGTTTTTATTATTCTATAAATGGAAAGGGAAGTATCTGATTTGGCTTGGATCGTTCTTATATATTGTTCCTTTCGGCGTGTTCGGGCTTTTTTTCCTTATTATGAGCTTTGTGGATAGTGGATTGATGGACATTCAAAATGAGGTCGAGTTAATCAAACAATCCCAAGAGATATATTCTGCGGGTTCTTTTATGGAAGTGACGGGACAAAGAATGGCAGACTGGTATATGGTTAATGGTCCAACGAATGTCATCTTCCTCTTCCTCTCCATTTTTCCTTTCTTTTTAATTGGAGCTGGTGTAGCCAAGCAGGGATGGCTTCAAAATCCTGCCCGTTATAAACGGCCAATAAGGAAGATAGTGATTATAAGCCTGTTAACAGGGGTGGCGATCAAGGTCCTACCGTATGTGACGGATTACGATTATGGGACGACATTCATCCAGGATTACTTTGGCGGACCGCTGCTGACGATGTTTTATATTACCGCAATCACACTGTTGGTTGAAAAGGCGTGGGCTTACAAGTTGCTATATCCCTTAGCTTTGGTAGGAAGGATGTCGATGAGCAATTACCTATTTCAATCGATTGTCTGTACATTCATTTTTTATTCATATGGTTGTGGGTTGTACGGGAAAGTGACTTATACGGAAGGGTTTCTCCTGATGATCGTTGTTTTTTCTATACAAGTCTTGCTAAGCTTCTTGTGGATGAAGCGATTCCGGTTCGGTCCGGTGGAATTTGTATGGCGATATGTCTCGTATGGCAAAAAGCCCGCTATGATACGGAATGATAAGTGAGGGGGAAGAATGTTCGCAAAACTGCCTTATTTGAGCGAGATACTGGCACCTTCCTTTTGTTTTTATGTAAAAGCCTATGTTATGATGAAATGGATATTGAAAGAGGGGGCAAGTAAATGGGAACTCACTTACACATAACGACTTGGGTTATCGGAATCATTCTTTTCTTTGTAACATATTCCATGCTTAAAAATGGAAGCCCGAAAGCCAAAATGATGCACATGATCACACGTGTATTCTTCCTTTTGATTTTCCTTACAGGTGGAATGCTAATTACTGACTTTGGTGCATATGCAGTGAAAATGATTGTAGGAATCATCGTGATTGCCGCGATGGAAATGGTATTGGTCCGTAGGAAAAAAGGAAAAGCTGTAAGCGCGATGTGGGCATTATTCGTCGTTGCTTTTATATTCGTCCTTTATCTAGGATTATCCCTACCACAAGGTTTTGACTTGTTTTAATCATGATTGAAAAAGGACAAATGGGTTTCATCTCATTTGTCCTTTTTTGTATGCAAACTTTACAAGGAATTAGTGGGAATTCACTTTTTCGATGATGATCCGTTTCCCTGTATTAAGGGTGAATTCAAAACGGTCATGATCCTTTTTACCATAGGAAAAATGGTGCTGGACGAGACAGATTTGGGTCTCGTTATCAAAAGTGAAGAAATTCACGCCGGATTGATTGGTGAGCTCCCTTAAAAAAGTGAGCTGATTGTAGCTATATATACAATCATAAATAGAGAAGTCCAGCGAATTCAGGGTCGTGACAAACTGGAAAAAAGAATCATCGTTCAATTCCTCCAATAAACGTTCAAACGAATATAATAGTTTTTTTCGAATCCTTATGGGTTCATTGTCCCTCAGGAAAGTGAAATCCCTGTGAAGGTGGATTTTCCCCTCCGCTTCCAATATGCCCTGCTGCCATCTTCCCCCTCTATAAACTTCAATGATGCTCTGAACGTGATCTTCAATCGATGATGCCTCATCGGTTTCATCGTCAAAAAAGATCCATTGCTGATTGATATTTTCCACAGTTCCTTCGGTAAACGCTCGTGTTTGTCTGTTCATTAACTTCGTTCGATGTTGCTGACTCATGCTTATACCTCCAATAGGGGAATCCTCACCTACTTTTTAGTCAAAATCCAATGAAAATATAACGGTATATTTTTAAATATTATGGACAAATAACCAACTTTCCATCTTTGCATAGGCTATGTTAAACAGGGATGCCTTCCTTTCCCACTCTATTTTGTCACAACAAGGGTGGGGGCAAAGGGCTTCCACGGAATGGTGCTGTAACGATGCTGGGATTTGAAGCCGGAACATAAATATGGATACCTAATTGCTTAAAAGGCAGAAGGCTATATGATTTGATCGTCCAGATGGAAAGGGTGAAGTGTGATGTGTGGAATTACAGGTTGGGTGCATTTTCAAAAGAATTTACGGACGGAAACTGAAACACTCGAACAGATGACGAAAACTTTGGCTAAGAGGGGTCCAGACGAGGAGAATGTATGGAGTGATACCCACGTCGCCTTTGGTCATAAAAGATTAACAGTTGTCGATGCAGAGGGTGGAAAACAGCCGATGACAAAGGAACATGGAAACGGAAGATATACCCTTTGTTACAACGGCGAATTGTATAACACCGAAGACATTCGAAAACAGCTATTATTAAAAGGATATTCCTTTAAGGGGCATTCTGATACAGAAGTTTTACTAACTTCTTATATAGAATGGAAAGAAAAATGCGTCGAATTGTTCAATGGGATTTTCGCCTTTGCCATTTGGGATGAAAATGAACAGAAATTATTCATTGGAAGGGACCGAATGGGAGTTAAGCCTTTCTTCTATGCTGAAAGGAAAGGCGGGTTCATTTTTGGTTCTGAGATAAAAGCCATTCTAGCCCATCCTGATGTCAAAACAGAAATTGATAGGGAAGGTTTAGCCCAAGTATTAGGGGTGGGCCCATCCAGGACGCCGGGTTCTGGTGTCTTTCATGATGTTAAAGAATTAAGGCCGGCCCATGCCCTTACTTTATCAAGAAAAGGGATGAGAATATGGAGATACTGGAATGTTCAGAGTGAGGAACATCGTGATTCACTAGATGAGACATCTGAAAAAGTACGCTTTCTAGTAAAAGATGCCGTGACCAGGCAACTCGTCTCCGATGTTCCGCTCTGTAGCTTTTTGTCAGGTGGGGTGGATTCAAGTGCGATTACGGCCATAGCAGCGAATGCCTATATGGATGAAGGCAAAGGAAGGCTTCATACGTATTCCATTGATTATGAAGATAATGAAAAATACTTCAAGGCAAATGAATTCCAGCCTAACTCTGACGGACCATGGATCAAAAAGATGTCGGATACATTCAACACCGTGCATCATTCTGCCGTCATTACTCAAGAGCAGCTGACCGACTATTTAATCGAAGCTGTCCAAGTCCGGGACCTACCGGGAATGGCGGATGTCGATTCCTCTTTGCTTTGGTTCTGCAAAGAAATAAAACAAGATTTCGTGGTGGGGTTATCAGGGGAATGTGCGGATGAAATTTTCGGCGGCTATCCATGGTTTCATCGTGCCGATGATTTAAATCGCACTGGTTTTCCTTGGATGAGGTCGACTGGTGAAAGGCAATCGCTATTGAAAGAGGGCTGGCATGAAAAATTAAAACTGGAGGAATATGCAAATGATGCGTATTTGACTACGGTTCTGGAAACTCCTAGATTAGAAGGGGAAAGTGGGGAAGAGGCTAAGCGCAGGGAGCTATTCTATGTAAATTTATTATGGTTCATGACAACATTGCTCGATCGGAAAGATCGGATGAGTATGGGTGCAAGCCTTGAAGTGCGCGTTCCGTTTGCGGATCACCGACTTGTTGAATATGCTTGGAACATCCCTTGGGAAATGAAGATGACCGGTAACCGGGAGAAGGGGATATTACGTAAAGCATTAGAAGGGATGTTGCCAGATGAAGTGTTATACCGCAAGAAAAGCCCGTATCCCAAGACACATAACCCTGTCTACACTGATCGAGTTCAGACGTGGTTGAAAGATATCCTGACTGACAAAAGTTCGGTTCTTCACGAGTTATTCGATCAACAGAAAATGACCGATATAGTTGATTCGAAAGGCGCCGCCTTTAAGGTCCCTTGGTTCGGTCAATTAATGTCAGGTCCTCAGTTACTCGCCCACTTGGCTCAAATAGATGTGTGGTTCAAACAATATGATATCCAAATCATTGATTGAAAAAAAGGGGCTCAGCGTATTGTACGCTTTGCCCCTTTTCGTTTGCTTCAGTGATCAAATGCAAGAATTCTATATTGATAGCCACCCAATTCAGAATGGTCTTCCTTCACGATTTCCTTCGTTCTTATATCAATCATTGAGTCCTCCTTTACGTCAAATGGGAGTGTATAAGACTGTGACCGGTCTGTCGGGTTGAGAAGGATGACAACAGAGCGTGCCTCATTGAACTTTCGATAAGCGACGATGTTTGTGTTATCAATCTTTTCAAGGAATTCGAAATGGCCTTCATTTGCAAGCAAGCCTTCCTCTTTCCGTAAAGCAATCAATTCTTTGATTTCGTTATAGAGTTCGCGATTCTGTTTGTCCTCCTCCCAGACCATACATTTTCGACAACCGGGATCCTGGTCGCCAGTTAAGCCAATTTCATCTCCATAATAGATGCAGGGACTGCCCTTGAACGTCAGTAGAACGGCATGAATGAGCTTTGCCCTATTCACATCTTCCCCGCAGTCTGTGAAAATCCGTGGTGTATCGTGGCTTCCAAGAAGGTTGAAGGTGACATCGAATACATTGGTCGGATAGCTGTGATAGACAGCCGTCATTTCTTCAATAAACTGCCGGGAATTGATCTTTTGCGAAGCAATGAGGCGGAACACGTTATTGGTAAATGGATAATTCATGACTGCATCGAATTGGTCGCCTCTTAGCCATGGCATGGAATCATGCCAAATTTCCCCGAGAATATATAGATCAGGTTTAATGTTTTTCACCGTATTCCGGAACTCCCGCCAAAACGGTGAATCGACCTCATTGGCAACATCAAGTCGCCAGCCATCGATATCGAACTCCTTAATCCAATAAGCGGCGGTTTCCAAAAGGTATTTTTTGACGTCAGGATTGGCTGTATTCAATTTGGGCATCGATTCAAAAAAACCGAATGTTTCATAATTGGGACGTTCTCCTCCTTTTAAAGGGAAGCCGTGGGGGTGGAACCAATCTTTGTATTCTGAGTCCTCACCTTTTTCAAGGAGGTCTTGAAAGGGAGGGAAATAATAGCCGCTATGGTTAAAGACGGCATCGAGCATCACACGGATATTCCGTTTGTGGCATTCTTCCACAAGGGTTTTCAAGTCCTCTTTCGTCCCGAATTGGGGATCGATTTCCATGTAATCGATCGTGTCATATTTATGGTTGGAATGGGCGTGGAAAATGGGAGTGAAATAGATGCCATTGATGCCGAGGTCCTCTAAGTAATCAAGATGCTGTAGGATCCCCTCGAAATCCCCTCCAAAAAAGTTGTCCACTTTCGGTTCTTCACTGCCCCAAGGCTTTGCACCTTCAGGATCATTATCGGGATTTCCATTCGCGAATCTTTCCGGGAAGATCTGGTACCAGATTGTTTCTTTTACCCATTCAGGCGCGCTAAACACTTCATTTCGATGAAGATAAGGTATGGCAAAATAACAGCCTGTATCATCAGGAGCCTCATCAAAAAAACCTTTTTCCGTATAAATGAGTTCTTCCTCACCCGATTGTAGCTTAAATCCATACCTTATTCTCCGGTAAGGTGGCTTCACATAAATATGCCAGTAATCATAATGACCATCACTGCCAGAAAGGTACATGGGCGCTTGTTCATACTGCCAATGACCTTCATCAAGTATATTGGGGTCTCCAAAGAGGAGTCCAACGTAAGAAATATCTTGTTTTTTTGTACGAAGGCGGATATGAAGAGTTTCTGCATCGATGCTATAAGCAAAATTGTCTGTAGGCCGGTGCTGGATGGACGAACGTTCCATAGAAAACCACTCCAATTCTAGTCAGGTTAATTTTGAAAGCTGAATGAACTTTAAGACTGGAGATTGAGAGGACATTACTTATGTACTGATGAAAAGTTAAAAAATTTAAATATTTCAAAAACTATCCAGTCATTTTGATTATATACCCATTTTATATAAAAAAAGCACCTGGTTCTTAAAAAATATGAAATAGAACGCTTCCATTTAAGAAATAAAATTGATAAAGGAAAATGTTGTAAAAATTGAGTCCTCTCATATAATGATAACAATAAAGATTGATATCGTTTTCATCGTGAATCCACGTTCTTTCCTTTCGATTTTCTAACGGTGGTGTAAACAATTCGAAGCTTTGGGACATGATAGAATCAAACATTTTTAAAAGGAGAATAAAAGTGAAGAAGTTGATGATCTATTTACTCATGTCCCTCATCTTTATCGCTATCGGAAGTGCTTGTGATGCCAATACAGATAAGGAAAATGAAGTGGTGAAGGAAAGGATGCCGCGAGAAAAAGAAACCACGAATGAAAAAAAGCCGGATAAACTGATTGTTTGGGAAGAGGAGAATAAAGGGGAAGCCCTAAAACCGATCCTGAAGGAATTCGAAAAAGAATATGGAATCAAAGTGGAATATAAAGAGCAAAAAGTGAACGATGGGATGTACACACAATTACGCCGAAATGGGCCTATCGGGACATCCCCGGATATCGTGACACTTACCCATGAAAAAATAGGTCAGCTAGTGGAGGAGGGACTGATACAGGAAATCAAGGTGAATGATGAAGTTACAGATGCCTTTTTAGAAGCTTCCATATTCGCCGAAATGTATCAGGGAAAACTATTTGGGCTGCCCAAGTCTGCTGTTACTTCCGTTTTGGTGTATAACGAGAAGATGATGCCGAAGGTCCCGGACACGATGAATGAATTGTATAAAAAAGCAAAAAAGGCTAGGGCAGGTAAGGAGTATGGATTTGCGGCTGAATGGAACGATTTCTATGATGCATATGGAATTATGACGGGAATGGGAGGGTATGTATTCGATCGGGATAAGAAGAAAATAAATCCTTTGGATATAGGATTGAACAATGAAGGTGCAGTGAAAGGTGCGCATTTCATTCAAAAATGGTATAAAGCGAGTGCCATCCCAGAGGGTGACAAAGAAGATATGGAAAAAATGTTTAGGGAGGGGAAGGTAGCCTCCATCATGAGTTCAAAAACTGCATGGATGGATGGGAAGAATGTCGGCGTCGCTCCGATGCCCCAATTGCCAAATGGAAAGCCAATGAAAACAATCATGGAAATACAGGGCTGGCATATTACCGCATTCACCAAATATCCCTATTGGTCTACAAAATTTGTGGAATATGTATCAAATGAAAAAAATGCAGTGCTCCGTTTTGAACGAACGGGAGAAATCTCCCCTATAAAAACAATCAAAGGGCATGAGGCAATAAAAGATAGTGAAAGGGCACAAGCCATCGCCATACAATTACAATACGCAGAACCGATACCGAATATTCCAGAAATGAATAAAGTCTGGGGACCGATGAATTCCGCGATGCAGGACATAACGGCGATTAAAGCCAAACCGAAAGCCGCTTTGGATGAAGCCGTAAAGAAGATCGAAAAAAGTTACCAGGAGGAATGAAACGGCAAATATGCCCCACTTTCAACCGCTCTCCATTTTATCTCTTTTGTGTAAAAAATTTTATAATATGGATTTGACGTCAAGAGGGCAAAACGCTAATCTTAAAGGCGTAAAGAGATAGCTAGGAGGAGAGCGGATATGAAAAAAAGGGTGTTATCACTCGCTTTAATTCCGTTGCTTCTTTTTTACGCCATTCCTGTAGGAGCAGCTGAAAAAGAACAACGAACATGGAAGGATGAAATCGCATACTCATTGATGATAGACAGATTTTTTGATGGAAATCCTAAAAACAATGGGGATGCAGATGTATTGAATCCTTCAGCTTTTAATGGAGGAGATTTCGAAGGAGTCACGAACAAGTTAAATTACCTTAAAGATATGGGGTATACCGCTATCATCCTATCACCTATTTTTGCTAATGAGGATAATGGCTACCACGGGGAATGGGTGAAGGATTTTTATAAAACGGATGAACATTATGGTACGAAACAAGAATTCAAGAAGCTCGTGGATGAGGCCCATAGCCGCGAGATGAAAGTTATTGTTGATTTTCAGGTTAATCAGGTGGGGAAGAATCATTCTTGGCTAAACGAACCTGATAAAAAAGACTGGTTTCACGAAAAAAAGGACATTTCCAAGGATAGCAATCAGCAGAACATGGAAAACGGCTGGGTGAATGGCCTGCCGGACTTAAATCAAGATAACCAGGAAACTCGGGAATATTTGTTGGATGTTGCCAAGTCGTGGATTGCAGAAACGGATATTGATGGGTATCGACTAAATCAAGTTCAACACGTTCCAAAGGACTTTTGGAAGGAGTTTGTTGAAACAGTCAAGTCTGAAAAATCAAACTTCTATACAATTGGCGATGTCCAAGGCAATGAGGATTTGATAAAAGGATATGAGGAAACGGGAATCGATGCTTTCATGGATTACCCACAAAATGCTGAACTGAGAAAAGCATTCGCTGCACCGGATCAGGATCTGGCACCTGTTTTCAATGCTATCGGAACGAGCGGTACACAGGCTTTATTCATGGATACCCAGAATATGCCCCGTTTCACCAAGGATGCTGCCGATCATAATGAAAACCCTGGGGCAAGATGGAAAATGGCCTTATCCTATATGTATACCACTCCAGGTGTACCCATCGTGATGTATGGATCGGAAATCGCCCTTAATGGTGATGAAGCACCGACCAATCATCAATTGATGAATTTTAAGACAGAGCAAGAGCTAGTGGAGTATATCACCAAGCTTTCCGATCTTCGGGAGATGTACCCTGCATTATCAAAAGGGGATATGGAGCCTTTGTACCAAAAGGGCGGTACGGCGGTTTTTAAACGTGTGTATGGCGACGAAACAATGGTGGTGGCCATGAATAATACAACCAAAACGCAAACGATTAATCTCAGTGAAAAGGATCTTGATGAGAACAAAGAGTTGAGAGGTATGCTGAATGGAGATTTGGTTCGTAGTAAGGATAATGGCTACTCGATCGTAATCGACAGGGAGTCAACGGAAGTCTACACTCTTGCATCTAAATCGACCATCAATACTCCCTATTTGATCATTATCGGGTTGGTCCTTGTCATTTTTGCCATTTTCATTGCTTTGGTCATTAAACGTTCAAAAAGGAATCAAGTAAACTAACCATGTACCTCTCGATTTTTGGCTGCAAAACAATGTCCCTTGGCTTTGTGGAATACAGAAACGGGAGGCTACAGCATGAGCAAAACCTGGTGGAAAGAGGCTGTTTGTTATCAAGTTTACCCCCGCAGTTTCATGGATAGCAATGGAGATGGAGTGGGGGACTTAAGGGGATTGATCTCCAAACTGGATTACTTGCAGGAACTTGGGATCGATGTCATTTGGATTAGCCCGTTTTATAAGTCCCCCAACGCAGATAATGGATATGATATCAGTGATTACCAATCGGTTTCAGAAGAATTCGGCACGATGGAGGACCTGGAACAATTGCTGGACGATGTACACCGACGTGGCATGAGGGTGATTCTTGACTTGGTGCTTAACCACACTAGTGATGAGCATCCCTGGTTCGTGGAGTCGCGTTCTTCAAAGGATAACCCGAAACGAGACTGGTATATTTGGAGAGACGGCAAGGATGGTAGGGAACCTAACAATTGGGAAAGTATATTCTCAGGAAGTGCCTGGAAATTCGATGAAAGGTCGAAACAATTCTACTTACATTTATTCGCAGAGAAACAACCGGACTTAAACTGGGAATGTAAAGAAGTCCGGCAGGCTCTATACAGCATGGTGACATGGTGGTTGGATAAGGGCATCGATGGTTTCCGGATTGATGCCATCACCCATATTCACAAGCGTGAGGGGTTGCCGGATATGCCCAATCCGTATTGGCATCAATATGTCCCTGCGTTTGAGATGCATACCAATCAGGAAGGGATATTGGATTACCTTCAAGAGCTTAAGGAAGAAACTTTTGCGAAGTATGATATCATGACGGTTGGTGAAGCCAATGGCGTAAGGATTGAACAAGCGGATGATTGGGTCGGGGAAGAAAACGGTAAGTTCAATATGATTTTTCAATTCGAACATCTGGGCCTATGGAATCGGGGACATGATCATCATGTCGACGTCTATGAACTGAAAAGGACCATGACAAAATGGCAAAAGGGACTTCAGAATAAAGGCTGGAATGCTTTGTTTTTTGAAAACCATGACCAGCCGAGAAGTGTGTCCACTTGGGGAAATGATCATCAATATTGGTTGGAGAGTGCGAAAATGATTGGTGCATTGTACTTTTTTATGCAAGGGACACCATTCATTTATCAAGGGCAGGAAATTGGGATGACAAACGTACAATTCGACTCTATCGATGATTATGATGACATTGGCATGAAAAACTTTTATCATATTGAAACCTCCAAGGGACGTTCACATGATGAAATCATGCAGATCATTTGGCATAACGGTCGGGACAATTCACGTACACCCATGCAATGGAATGATACGGAGCATGGAGGGTTTACAGAAGGAACACCCTGGATGAAAGCAAATTCCAATTACCGTGCAATCAATGTGGAAGAGCAAAGGAATAATCCTTCATCCATCTACCATTTTTACAAAAAGATGATTAATCTCCGTAAGAAGTACCAGGTTTTAGTTTATGGAGAATATGATTTATTATGGGAAAATCATTGTGAACTTTATATTTATACAAGAAAAATGAATAGTGAATCAGTGAAAGTCATATGCAATTTCAGTACGAATCACCATTCCATCGATATATCTGATTGGGGGAATATGGAACTGTTACTGGGAAATTATGACAATGTGGAAGACGAATGTGAGATTCATTTGCGTCCTTACGAGGTGAGGGTCTACCATCATTAGTTGAAGCTATGTAGCCGTTGGTGCTACTGTAGTTAGTCGTCTGACTTCTGTCCTCTTCTCTAAACAAATCATACGTTTCAATGAAGGAGTTGATTTAAAATCAACTCTCTTTTTTATGATAAAAGTGAAGGCTGACTCTAAAAACTGATATTTTCTGAAAAAAATAGAAAATTTAAAAAAAGTAATGGATATAAGCATTGAGTTGAGTGTATGATAGATACATATAATTGTATATTTATTTAATATATTGGAAAAGTATTTATTGACTTTACACGAAGTTGTCCAAAAAGTCTGTAATACGATGAGGGGAGACGGGAAATGCATGGCTATTACGATTAAAGATGTAGCTCAACTGGCGAATGTAGCACCTTCAACAGTTTCTCGAGTGATTGCAAATAATCCTCGAATTAGCGAGAAAACGAAAGTGCGCGTGCGTAAAGCGATGGAGAAATTGGGATATCACCCAAATTTCATTGCCCGCAGCCTAGCAAACCAATCAACGAAAATTATAGGGTTGGTCTTACCAAGTTCATCGAATGTCATATATCAAAATCCATTTTTCTCAACAATCTTGCAAGGACTTAGCGAAGGGGCTCAGGAAAAACAATATTCGCTATTGCTAAGCACGGGAAAAACGGAGAATGAGATTTATGAAGGAATCGTGAATATGGTCCAGGGGGGGATGGTAGATGGTATCGTCCTGATGTATTCAAGGATGAATGATCATATCCTTACTTATTTGCGATCAAGGGATTTTCCATTTGTCATGATTGGAAAGCCGTACGATTTTATCGAGGAAATATCATATGTGGATAATGATAACGTCTTGGCGGCTGAACAGGCCTCAGATTATCTAATCCAATTGGGGCATGAAAGAATCGGTTTCATCGGTGGGGATATAAAGTCTGTGATGACACTCGATCGCCTATCTGGATACGAACGGGCATTAAAAAGGGCTGGGATCGTTCCAAGAAGTGAATATACGATACTTGAGAACTTTGTACATAATGGGGAACTGGAAGTAGCAAATAGGTTGCTATCCATTAAGGAACCCCCGACCGCTTTAATCGTCAGTGATGACTTAATGGCACTTGGACTTGTCCATTCACTAAGGGAGATGGGCATACGCACTCCTGAAGAGATATCAATTGTCAGCTTTAATAACGTTCTTTTCACTGAAATGTCACTACCTGCCCTAACTTCTGTCGATATTAACATTTTTGATCTGGGTTATCAGGCAGCCAAATCGATCATCCAAAAGTTACAAAAGGGAGCAGAGCCGGGGGGAATCATCATACCCCATCAGTTTGTGGAAAGAAGTTCCTGCCGACCTTTAAAGCAAGAATCGTTGGTCATGAATTATTAAAGGGAAGAGCATTGTGTGTCACAATGCTCCTTTATGAATTTCCTGGTATTGAGGACGCTTTTGATTGAACGGAAACCGGTTCCAGACTGTCCAAGTTATGTTTCTACAAGCACTTTATCAGGAAATGGATACTCTCTAAATCCTTCCTTAGAACGAAAAAAGCAACGGATCTCCTAAATGGAATCCGCTGCCCTGGATCTTACTTTATTAACCGTTTACCACTGAACCGCCATTGACATGGATGACTTGTCCACTGACGTAAGAGGAATCATCACTTGCTAGATATACATAGGCAGGTGCCAATTCCTC
Organism: Peribacillus sp. NPDC097224; assembly: GCF_044761985.1. Classification (NCBI taxonomy): domain Bacteria; kingdom Bacillati; phylum Bacillota; class Bacilli; order Caryophanales; family Bacillaceae; genus Peribacillus; species Peribacillus sp. NPDC097224. The sequence continues at coordinate 317,215 of NZ_JBIWDK010000003.1, forward strand.
CGGCTGTCCTGCTCGGCCCATAGGTGTATTTTGTCCGAATTTGGCCACATCTTCTTCACCGAATGAAGCAGGAATAAGCGGTGTCCAGATAGGACCTGGCGCTACACCATTCACTCGAATGCCATCTTTTGAAATGGAATTCGAAAGAGCGCGTGTAAAGGCTAAAATGGCGCCTTTAGTTGATGAGTAATCGATTAGCTTTGGGTTACCCTGGTAGGCTGTGATTGAGGTTGTATTGATGATGCTGCTCCCTTTTTTCAAGTGCTTCAAGGCGGCTTTCGTTAAGTGGAACATGGAAAAGATATTAGTTCGGAATGTTTTTTCCAACTGCTCGGCTGATATGTCGAGAAGGCTTTCTTGCACATGCTGTTCGCCGGCATTGTTGACAAGGATATCCAACCCGCCGAATTCTTCAATTGTTTGCTTGACGATATCCTGACAAAACGTTTCATCACCGATATCCCCTGCAAGTAGCAAGCATTTTTGTCCTTCTTGTTCGATTAATTCCTTAGTTTTCTTTGCATCTTCGTGTTCATCCAAGTAGGCTACAACTACATTGGCTCCTTCTTTCGCATAATAGATGGCGACCGATTTACCAATGCCGCTATCTCCGCCGGTTACAATCGCTGTTTTTCCTTTTAATTTCCCACTACCTTTATATTCCGATTTTACAGACTCAGGATTCGGATCCATCTTCGTTTCTACTCCGGGTTGATGTTGTTGATGTTGTGGTGGAAACCCTTGTTTATTTTGGTTTGTCATGATTACCCCTCCTATATTTTATTGTATTTTTTATATTCCTTATTTTTGAATTGCTTAAACATAAGAGCAAGAATAGCATCTCACAACTCCTTGGAATCGATACATCGGTTTGAATAGAAATGTGAAGGCGTTGTGTGTGAGATATCCAGATAGGGTGTATGGGGAGGAATGGAGGGGGAAATGGGCATGGGGAAACGGGCACCTTGTGCCTTCAACTAAATGAAAAAAGCCCACCTATCAGGGTGGGCTTACTAGTTTAGCGGTAATTTAGAAATTGTACATCAATCGATAATTCAGCTCCACGGATGGCAGAGATGATGCCTTGCAGGTCATCCCTGTTTTTTCCGGTAACACGAATTTGGTCGTCCTGAATTTGACTTTTGACTTTTAACCCACTGTTTTTAATGATGGTGTTGATTTTCTTTGCTTGTTCTTTATCAATACCTTGAATGAGTTTAGCGCGTTGACGGACAGTACCGCCGGAAGCCCCTTCTATTTTCCCGTAATCGAGGTTTTTGACGGGAACCCCACGCTTTATAAGTTTACTGATTAAAACATCTTTTAATTGATCAAGTTTATACTCGTCATCAGAAACCAAAACGAGGTCTTCCTTATCGATGGAAATCGTACTTAAGCTGCCCTTGAAATCATAGCGCGTTTGTATTTCTTTCATTGCCATGGTTACAGCATTTGTCACTTCCGAAAAATCTACTTTGGATACTATATCGAATGAATTTTCCTTTGCCATTACTTACCTCCAGCAGGTTTTATTTCTTTTATTATAGAGAAGATAGGTAAGGAAGACAACCATTCATTCTGTTAAGCAAGTGGACTTTGTCAAGGGGATACAGGAAAAAACGGGGGATGTCCCCCGTTATTTATGATCTGTTTTTTTGGAGTTGGAATGTTTTCCCGCTTTAAGATTTTCCTGATAGGCAATGTTTTTTTCGGCGTTTCTCGCTTGGTTATCTTCGGGTCTTTTATTGTTATCTTTAGTGTGTGACATAATAAAAACTCCCTTCATATTCATGATCAATATGTATTGTTCGCAATTATAAGAGGGAGTATGCATATTTATGATTTCGCAGGGGTATCGTTTAAGAAGAAGATACCTACAGTACCAGGACCGGTATGTGCCCCGATTACTGAACCGATTGAATGGATCATGAAATTTGTCGTACCAAATTCATGTTGAATCACTTCTTTCCATTCCAATGCGGATTCTTCGTCATCGCCGTGAACAATACCAATTGTTTGAGTAGATAGATTTATGCCACGCTCATGCATTAATTCCATCGCTCTTTTCACTAATTTCTTTTTGCCGCGAATCTTCTCAAGAGGAACGAGTTTTCCATCCTCCACATTTAGTAGCGGTTTAATGTTTAATAACCCGCCAACAAGGGCAGATGTTTTGGATATACGTCCACCACGCGCCAAGTATTCAAGGTCACCTACCGTGAATAGGTGTTCCATGTGCTTGAGGAGGAAATTTATATGTGTTAAAATTTCTTCTTTAGAAGCTCCACTCTGAGCTAACTTGGCAGCTTGTTCAACGACCATGCCAATACCTAATGATGCGCATTTCGAGTTAATGATCTCTATGTCCAAATCAGGGTATTCTTCCTTCACCTGGTTATGAATCATAACGGCTGTTTGGTACGTTCCGGATAGTTCAGAGGAAAAGGCAATATAAATGCCCTGTTTTTTTTCTTTGGCAAACTCCGTGAATATTTCCAAGAAATGTTCCGGAGAAACTTGTGAAGTTTTTGGAGCCTTACCATCAAGCATGGCTTGAAAAATCTCCTTAGAATTAATGGTAACGATGTCTTCATAATTTTGCCCATCCAAATGAACTTGTAGGGGGATCAATGTTACATTGTTTTCTTGATAGAAAGACAATGGCAAGTCACATGCACTATCCGCAAGAATCGTGATAGCCATAATACACCCGCTTTCTTTTTACATATTTTAGTAAATGTGAGTTTTACTCTATTTAGTTTAGCATGTAACGGTGAAATTTCAATCACTACGACTATAGAAAGAGAAAATAAGGGGAATTGGCCACTAAAAATAGAATATATTGGAGGTTTTTTGGTTGTATGGTAATGAAATAAAGAAAATTCTAATTGTCATAATTGGGGCATTACTGAATGCTGTTGCAATGAACTTTTTTCTGATTCCAGCAAATGTTTATGCAAGTGGATTCACAGGGGTAGCGCAGTTATTATCAAGTATTATTGGATCCTTTGCACCATTTAATGTATCGACTGGTATCTTACTCTTTCTATTGAATATTCCAGTCACTATTCTTGCATGGAGGAAGGTTGGGAAGTCCTTCACTTTTTATAGCTTCCTCAGTGTTATATTAATGAGTTTATTTATGGAAATCATCCCGCTAACACGATGGTCCCCAGACATTTTGTTGAATGCTGTGTTTGGTGGTGTGATCGCTGCGGTCGGAGTAGGGATTACATTGAAATTCGGGGCATCGACAGGTGGTATGGATATTATCGCCATGCTTTTATCACGCAAGAAGGACAAGCCTGTAGGAACTTACTTATTTCTTTTGAATGGAATCATCATCGTCACAGCCGGAGCGGTATATGGACCTGAAAAGGCCTTGTATACCCTCGTTACGCTTTATACTTCAACACGAGTGGTGGATGCTATACATACTCGCCATGAAAAGTTGACAGCCATGATCATAACGAAGCAAAGCGAGGAACTGAAGCAAGCCATCCATGCTAAATTGGTTCGCGGCATTACAAGGCTCCCTGCTAAAGGAGCTTTCACCAATGAAAGTAAGGAAATGTTAATGATCGTCATTACTCGGTATGAATTGTATGATTTGGAGAGGATTATTCAAGAAGTCGATCCCCATGCCTTCACCAACATTATTGAAACGTCGGGAATCGTTGGTACGTTCCGAAGGGAATGAACAGTAGGATTTTTACCATATTTTTCAATACTGTTACACTTCATTGACAAATGGATAAATATTGGTGTTTTACGTTTGAGGCTTATCCCAAACGGCTAATGTACTAGCGTATCGCCAATAAATCTTGTTGAAGGAGTGATGAACAATGGCTAAGAATGAAAAGATGAGTAGGGAAGAAGCTGGACGCAAAGGCGGGGAAGCCACTTCGAACAATCACGATAAGGACTTCTACCAAGAGATTGGACGCAAAGGCGGAGAAGCCACCTCAGATAATCACAACAAAGAGTTTTATCAGGAAATTGGTCAAAAGGGCGGAGAAGCCACATCCGATTCTCATGATAAAAGTTTTTATAAAGAAATCGGTAAAAAAGGCGGAACAACAGGAAATAACGGTTAAATAGAGAAAAGCCTCCAGGATCCTGGAGGCTTTTCCTTTTTACTTTAGATGGTTTTCCAACTTTTCCTGAAGTTCACGCAACTGTTCTTTTTCGGCATTATTCGTATTGGCATTAGCCGAAGAAAGAGCATTTTTGGCGATTTCTACAGTTTTTTGCTGGTCGCCACCAGGCTCAGAGTGGAGAGCTTCTTCAACAAAGTCCCGAGCGATCTGGAATAATTTGTTTCCCATTAGAAGCCACCATAGCTTTGTTCTGACATAATGCGTAATCTGTCTTTTTCAGCCTCTGCATACGTAGTGTGATAAGGGATTTTTTCAGCGTGTTTGGCAACACTTTCTTTGCCTTGCTGTACAAAACGTTTTGATTTTGTTCCCATTATTATCTCCTCCGAATCTGAGCTTTTTGACAACGATGTTTGATGTTGTCCCTAGTAGTGTGGCTCAATGAATGGAATTTATGAAGGAAATAAATGTGTTATTTCAGATTGAATTTTTCCTCAAGGAAAATGGCAATGCCGTCCTCCTCATTGGTCAAGGTGGTCGTGTTGGCTACGTTTTTCACTAATTCTATAGCATTACCCATGGCGACACCTGTTCCTGCATAGTCAAGCATTTCCAAGTCATTGTCCTCATCTCCGAATGCGATGATCCGGTCTTTTGGAATGTCCAGGTAATTGGATACACGCTGAAGCCCGACAGCCTTGCTTAATCCACTTTTTATGATTTCGATGATGTGAAAGGGCTCTGACCAACGTCGGTGATCAACCAATTCAGCATGGACATCCGATAGATGCTGCCGAATTTGCCCGACATATTCGCTATCTGTATGGATGAGCATCGAAGTAGGCGAATCGTTTAGGTAGTTCCGCAGGTCCCCGCTAGTCATTTTTGGATTCCCTACATTGAACATATTCATCAATTTTTCGTCATGATAATGGACATATAAATCATCCCTAACCTCTGCAATGATGTTATGATAGCTAAATTGGTCACAGGCCTCGACTATCTCTTTTGCAATCTTGATGTCGAGAGGTGAATGATACGTCCCCCAGCTTGTCTGCAAGGGATGGTGGACAAAGGCACCATTGAAATTGACGATAGGCGTTGTCAATCCCAACTCACGATAATAGAGTTCGCTTGAGCGGTAGGGACGGCCTGTCGCAATCATGACTTCATGTCCATCCTCTTTCAGTTTTAAAAGGGTCTGTTTAGTGCGGGGGGAAATGGATTTTTTATCAGTAAGTAATGTTCCATCAAGATCCAATACAATTAAATGCTTGTCATTCATCTATGGCACCTTCTGTTCTTTTTTGATTTTATTATAGGCGAATATTGTTAAGTTTAGTGTACTGAAATTGTAAATGTTTTTCATTCTTTATGCATTCTTGTATGATATTACTAAATGAAAGGGTTATAATAATCCCGAGATTATACGACTTACTTAAATAGGTTTTTTAATAAAATTTTGGTTGTTCCATTTAGGGGCAATCAGCATTATAACATGAATGATTCGGAGGGGTCGAATTGGTTATCATCGAAAAAGAAGTAATAGGGCACATTCCCGTTTTACATGTTAGCGAACGGTCCATTTTCAATAAGGAACTGCCGCTAGTCATTTTTATACACGGATTTCAGAGTGCAAAGGAACACAATCTCCATTATGCGTATTTAATGGCTGAAAAGGGCTTTCGCGTGATTCTTCCCGATGTTGTCTACCATGGAGAGAGGGAAACGGGGGAAAGCGAATCCGAGTTGATGCCTCGTTTTTGGGAAATGGTATTACAGAGCATCAAAGAGTTGCCCCTACTTAAAGATGATTTACTTTCCCGTAAATTAATCGATCCTAAAAGGATTGGCATAGCCGGCAGCTCAATGGGTGGGATTGTGACCAATGGGGCGTTAGCGACTTATGATTGGTTATCGGCGGGCGTGAGCTTGATGGGGAACCCTTCATATGTTTCGTTTGCCGAGCTTCAAATAGGGGAAATGAAAAAAAGGGAGATTAGCTTTCCCCTATCGGAAGAGGAAATCACACAAGCGATTGCACAACTTAAACCATTTGACCTAAGCTTGAATCCCGACAGGCTCGCTAATCGGCCACTATTGTTTTGGCATGGAGCAAAAGATCATGTGGTTCCTTATCAATATGCATATCGCTTTTATGAAGAGGTTAAATCAAGTTATAATGAAGGGGATAATAGAATTAATTTCATTCTCGACAAGAAAGCATCTCATAAGGTAAGCAGAGAAGGTGTGCTTCAAACGGCGAACTGGTTTGAGAAACATTTATTGCCAACTATACAAAAAGCTTAATGGAACGCGAAAAATCTGTTATGATTCTAATATGTAGATAGTGTAAACCGTTTTAACTATCAGCACCCGGTATGAATGACGGGGATAATTGATTATAAAAGGAGTGATTAGGATGGATCAAGATACAAAAGACATTATTATGGGAGCTTTGGAACAGGTTATTGACCCGGAGCTTGGAATAGATATCGTCAATCTGGGCTTGGTATATGATGTGGATATGGACGAGGCAGGACTAACGACTGTGAAGATGACCTTGACGGCTATGGGCTGCCCATTAGCTGGTACAATCGTCGATCAAGTGAAATTGGTGCTTGAAGATATTCCGGAAGTGAAAGAAACGGACGTGCAAATTGTGTGGAGTCCACCATGGTCCAAGGACCGCATGTCCAGATATGCAAAAATCGCATTAGGCATAAAATAAATTCCATGTAAAAGAATGAATAGAGAGCCAGTCAAAAAACGGTGAATCCGCATTTTGTGGACCAGCTTTTTATTGGCTTGGCTTTTTCTAATACATGAGGGCTAGGAGTGGTTAATTGACCAGTCAAATAAAAGATTCTTTAGATAGGCCATTAAGAGATTTGAGAATTTCCGTCATCGATCGTTGCAACTTCCGTTGTCAATATTGTATGCCGGCTGAAATTTTTCATGAGAATTTCCAGTTCCTCCCGAAGAGCGAGCTTTTATCATATGAAGAAATTATAAGGATCTCTAAAATATTCGCAAACTTAGGTGTGAAGAAGTTAAGGTTGACGGGCGGGGAACCGCTGTTACGCAGAAATCTTACCACGCTTATTTCCGAACTTGTCTTGATTGAAGGAATAGAAGATATAGGGTTGACCACCAATGGCGTGTTCCTGAAGAAGCATGCGGCCGATTTAAAGGCAGCAGGTTTACAACGAGTGAACATCAGCCTAGACAGTCTGGATGACGAGTTGTTTAAAAAGATGAATGGCAGAAATATCGGGATAAAACCGGTTCTGGAAGGCATCGCCGCTGCTAAAAAGGCAGGACTTGGCGTCAAGGTCAATATGGTGGTGAAAAAAGAAACGAATGAATCTCAAATCCTGCCAATGGCTCGTTTTTGCAAACAGGAAGGCATTCAACTGCGATATATAGAATATATGGATGTTGGCCATACAAATGGTTGGCAACTAAAAAATGTGGTAACGAAAAAGGAACTGCTCGAGATGCTACAGCAAGAATTCGAATTGGAACCTGTGGAAGAAGATTACTTTGGGGAAGTTGCTAAGCGTTTCCGTTATAAAGGAACAACAACTGAAGTAGGATTCATCACGTCGGTTTCGGAATCATTCTGTTCAAGTTGCACGCGTGCACGTCTCTCTGCAAACGGTAGCATATATACTTGCTTATTTAATGGGAAAGGCCATGACTTGAAGTCATTGGTTCGTTCAGAGATGTCGGATGAAGAATTAACAGACCACATCATATCGATTTGGAATCATCGAGATGACCGTTATTCGGACGAGAGGGTAGCGGGCACTTTGAAAAAACAAGAAAAAATAGAAATGTCCTTTATTGGTGGTTGATTTTTAAAGGACAAGTTAAAAATACGGGATGGCAGATGCCATCCCGTATTTTTTTGTATGTGCATCGTTTGGTTAATGAATAAATTATACGGGTTTTATGCATGTATATGATGGAACAAGATATTAAATGGTCCCTGGATCAATACAATTGGATGGATACGGTCGATATCCCCGCAACCTTTTCATGTTGTAGGCATATAATTGCTGGTTGTCGGGGGACGGATATGGAGGTTGTGAAATGAATAAACAAGGCAATGAATGAACTACTGGTGATTTTAGCAACAAGAAAGGGTTAAATCAAAGACGTTGTTCATAAATGGGCTGTGAATGGAAAAAAATATATCAAAGAATAGTAGCAAAAGATAGAATTTTGTATATAATTTAATAATTTTATAAAAATACATTTGATTTTATTTTTATTCAATCATATAATAATAGAATCAAAGAATGACAGGGACTAGAATATAGGAGTGGTTTTATGAATGTTTCAATTGTCGGAGCTACAGGATATGGTGGATTGGAGCTAATAAGGTTCCTGACTAATCATCCTCATTTACAAATAGAATCATTGCATACTTCATCCCAATTTGGTCGGAGTATCCATGAAGAAAATCCGCATTTAATGCATATGAAAGATAAATTGGAAGCCATTGATCCGGAAAAAATCGCAAAAAAATCTGATATTGTTTTTCTCGCTACGCCTTCAGGTGTTTCCTCACAACTGATTTCGCAATTTTCTGATCTTGACTTGAAAGTAATCGATTTGTCAGGGGACCTCAGGCTTCAAACTCCAGGAGAATATGAACGTTGGTATAAAAAAGAGGCTGCCCCTCAATCCATCCTTGAAAAAGCTATATACGGTCTAGCAGAATGGAATGCCGAGGAAATCAGGCAATCCACTATTATTGCAAACCCAGGTTGTTACCCCACCGCTACATTGCTTGGCCTTGCCCCTTTATTTACGGAAGGATGGGCTACAGGTTCAGATGTAATTATCGATGCAAAATCAGGGGTGTCCGGGGCAGGGAAGTCTCCTTCGGTCGTAACGCATTATAGTGAAATGAATGAAAATTTCAAAATATACAAGGTGAACCAGCATCAACATATACCGGAAATTGAGCAACAGCTTGGACGCTGGTCGAAAGATTTACAGCCGATATCTTTTAATACCCATCTTGTCCCGATGACGAGAGGGATCATGGCCACAATGTACGTTAAATTAAACCGGCAAACTTCAACGGCCGAATTAAGGGATTTGTATGAAACCATTTATGATAAACATCCATTTGTTCGAATACAGCCACTAGATCACTTTCCTTCTACAAAACAAGTATATGGTTCGAATTTTTGCGATATAGGTGTTGCTTATGATGAAAGAACAGGAAGGGCAACGATTGTTTCGGTCATTGATAATTTAGTGAAAGGCGCTGCTGGGCAGGCCATTCAAAACGCAAATCTTTTAATGGGGATTGAAGAAACAACAGGATTATGGAACACCCCGCTTTATCCATAAAATTTCTTGGAGGGAAATAATGAATACATTACAGCAAGTTGAAACAATCAAACAAATTGAAAAAGGAAACATCTTAATTCCACAAGGATTTAAAGCGTCAGGCGTTCATGCAGGTTTACGTTACTCCAAAAAAGATATTGGCGTCATTTTTTCGGACGTCACGGCCTCAGCTGCTGCCGTTTATACACAGAATGTCGTTCAGGCGGCCCCAATCGATGTGACGAAAGACAGTATTTCCGTCACCGGCAAAATTCATGGCATCATCGTGAATAGTGCCTGCGCGAATGCATGCACTGGAAAGCAAGGGCTAAAGGATGCGCTTGAAATGCGAAAGCTTACGGCACAAAAGTTTGACTTGGAAGATCATGCTTTTGCTGTTGCTTCAACGGGAGTCATTGGTGAGTACTTGGATATGGAAAAAATCAAAAAGGGAATAGATTTACTCGAGATAGCTGATACACCAGAAGCCGCAGAAGACTTTGGTACCGCTATTTTGACGACGGATATCGTAACGAAGAGCTGTGGGTATGAAGCGGTCATTGACGGCAAGGTCGTAAAAATGGGCGGTGCAGCGAAAGGGTCGGGGATGATTCATCCTAACATGGCTACGATGCTTGGATTCATTACGACGGATGCAGCCATTGAACCAGCCGATTTACAGCAGGCGTTATCTAGCATAACCAACGATACCTTCAATCAAATCACGGTAGATGGTGATAGTTCCACGAACGATATGGTTCTGGTTTTGGCAAATGGAGAAGCAGGCAATGAACCATTATCCAAAGCACACCCGGAATGGTCCGTCTTCTTGAATTTATTGAAACAGACATCTGAAAACCTTGCTAAGCAAATTGCAAAAGATGGAGAAGGGGCTACGAAGCTAATTGAAGTCAATGTCCATGGAATGAATGAGAAAACCGATGCACAGATGATGGCAAAAACGATTGTGGGTTCAAATTTAGTGAAAACCGCAGCGTTTGGTTCTGACGCTAACTGGGGTCGCATTATCGCGGCCATGGGAAGAAGCGGAGTGGCCTTTCAACCTACACAAACAACGATCGCCTTTGGTGATATCGTAGTCCTGAAGGGTGGCGAACCGGTACAGTTTTCCGAAGAAGAGGCGAAAGCCTATTTAGAAAATAAGAGTATAACGATTAATGTCTATTTACAAGATGGGAACGAATCAGGTACGGCATGGGGCTGCGACTTAACCTATGATTATGTGAAAATTAATGGGAGCTATCGATCATAAGGGGGATGAATGGGTGGACACTTTAGTCATCAAATGCGGCGGCAGCATTATTAATGAGTTATCCGAATCATTTTTTACGAGTATAAAAGAACTACAAAGCCGTGGGTATCAAATCGTCTTCGTTCATGGAGGCGGTCCGGATATCAATTCGATGCTTGAGAAATTTGAAATTGAACCAGTATTCGAAGATGGGTTAAGAAAAACGACATCAGACGTGCTGGAAGTGGTTGAACTGATGCTGGCAGGTAAATCTAATCGTTGCCTTGTACACAAGTTGGAAGAACACGGAATCAAAGCGGTTGGCCTCAATGGATCGGATGGTGGCATCCTGACCGGTGAATTCATTGATAAAGAAAAACTAGGGGCTGTCGGTGAAATTCAACAGGTCGATACAGAACTATTGGAATTGTTTTTCGACAAAGGCTTCTGCCCAGTGTTGACGCCTATCTCCTCTACAGAAGATGGAAATAAACTGAATGTGAATGCCGATATGGCTGCAGGTTCAGTGGCGAAAGCCCTTTCGGCGGCCATGTGTTTATTTGTAACAGATGTTAAAGGGGTAATGAAGAATCATCAAGTCATCGAAAAGCTGACCGAATCGGAGACGCAAGATTTAATTACAGATGGCAGTATATATGGAGGAATGATTCCAAAGGTAAAGACTGCATTATCCGTGTTGAATAAGGGCGTCGAAGAAGTGATGATTGTAAGTGGAAAAGAGATCTTCTACGAGGATGGACAGTTCATCGGTACGAAATTTTTACAGAAAGAAGGGGTATTCAAATGAGTTCTTTATTTCCAACGTATGCAAGATGGGACATAGAACCAGAAACAGCGAACGGTACGAAGTTAATGAGTAAGAATGGGAAAGAGTATCTGGACTTTACATCAGGAATTGGAGTGCTGAATCTTGGTCATTGTCACGAAAAAGTGAAGAATGCCGTTACTCAGCAGTTGAATAAGTATTGGCATGTATCGAATATGTTCCAGAGCTCTGCACAGGAAAGGGTTGCGGGCATGCTGGCAGAAGCATCGGGATTGGACCACGTTTTCTTTGCCAACAGCGGTGCGGAAGCAAATGAGGCAGCAATTAAACTTGCCCGTAAATCGACAGGGAGAAGTAAGATCGTCACTTGTTTACAATCATTTCATGGGCGTACTTTCGCAACAATGGCAGCAACCGGGCAAGATAAGATCAAGAAAGGTTTCGGCCCGATGTTAAACTCTTTTGAATATGTTCCATTTAATGATAACGACGCTTTAGCCGCCGCAGTAGACGGTGACACGGCAGCGGTCATGATTGAAATCGTTCAAGGGGAAGGTGGCATTCATGTTGTTCAGCAAGCTTATTTGGATGCAATTGCTGCCGCATGTAAAAAACATGGAGCCCTTTTTATCGTTGATGAAATTCAAACGGGAATTGGCCGGACAGCTAAGCCATTCGCTTTCCTTCATTTCGATATCCAGCCAGATATCCTTACTTCGGCCAAAGGGCTTGGAAACGGACTCCCTATCGGGGCAATGATCGGTAAAAGGGAATTGGCGGAATTCTTTGGTCCTGGAAGCCATGGGTCCACTTTTGGAGGAAACCCAGTGAGTGTCGCAGCTGCCGAAGCGGTTCTAATTGAAATATTCCAACCGGATTTCTTAAAAGAAGCAGAGGAAAAAGCTGAGTATCTGAAAAGTGAATTGACCAAGGCGTTAGAGGATCTTGACGATGTAATAGAAGTCCGGGGTCTTGGGATGATGATTGGCATTGAATGCAAACAGGAAGTCCAGGGCTTTATATTGGAGATGCAAGAGGCAGGTCTACTTCTATTGAGTGCCGGGCCGAACGTACTTCGCTTGCTTCCACCGCTTACGGTGAATCAATCAGAAATAGATCAGGCAATCGTGAAAATTAAAAGTGCAGTGGCAACAAAACAAATAATCTAAATTATTTGAATTTTTATAGAATGAAATGAATAATTATGCTACTATGTATATAAATATACATCATCTACCTAAGAGGTGAAAAACATGAAAAATTATTTATGCTTAGAAAATGGTTCTGTATTCGAAGGGAATCTGTTAACTAAATCGACTCAGAAAACAATTACTGGAGAGATTGTCTTTTTTACCGGAATGACCGGATATCAGGAAGTATTGACTGATCCGTCCTATAAAGATCAAATCGTCATCTTTACGTATCCCTTAATTGGGAATTACGGAATCAATCCATTCGATTTCGAAAGTAAGAAGCCTCATGTGGCTGGCGTTATTGTGTATGAAGGCACTATGAATCATTCACATTATCAAGCCGAATATTCACTTGCTGAGTATTTGGATAAATGGAATATTCCTCTATTGAGTCATGTGGATACAAGGGCTGTCGTCAAGAATATCCGTCAAGAAGGTTCCATGCAAGCGGCGATCTCCATGAATGAAAACTATACCTTCGAATCCAAGCTCGATGGTATAGCCGCACATGTCGCTGTAGTTTCCACGAAACAATATGAGGAATATGGAGAAGGCGGCAAGCATATTGTATTGATGGACTTTGGCTATAAAAAATCCATTTTAACTTCATTGATCGAGCAGGGGTGCCATGTTACAGTCGTTCCCTTCGATACGAAATTCGAACAGATCGTGAAATTGAAACCGGATGGCATTTTGCTTTCAAATGGGCCTGGGGATCCAAAACAGCTTGAATATCTGTTGGATAATATAAAGAAAATCATTTCGAATTTTCCTACCATGGGCATTTGCCTAGGTCATCAATTGACCGCACTTGCTTTTGGGGGCAATACGAAAAAGATGCTGTTTGGGCACCGAGGTGCGAACCAGCCCGTGGTCGATTTGAAAACGAAAAGGGTTTATATGAGTTCACAAAACCATAGTTATGAAGTGGATGAACCAAGTTTAGAAGGAACATCGCTTCAAGTCCGGTTCCGTAATGTAAATGATCATACCGTTGAGGGCCTTATGCATAAAGACCTTCCAATTTTCACAACTCAATACCATCCTGAAGCAAATCCAGGACCGGTTGAAAGTTCACTGTTGTTCCACGACTTTTTACAAATGATAAATGATTATAGCGGGAGAGAAAAAGCATATGCCTAAAGACAACACGATACAGACCATATTAGTAATTGGTTCAGGGCCAATCGTCATCGGGCAGGCCGCTGAATTTGACTATGCAGGAACACAAGCCTGCCTCGCCTTAAAAGAGGAAGGCTATAAAGTCATTCTTGTCAATAACAATCCGGCAACCATAATGACGGACGAAATGAACGCGGACGCCGTCTATTTCGAACCGTTGACGGTGGATGTACTGGAAAAAATCATTGCCAAAGAAAAACCAGATGGCTTGCTTGCCACTTTAGGCGGTCAAACGGGATTGAATCTTGCCTATCAGTTAGATGATGCTGGGATTCTTGAAAAATATAATGTCAAATTACTAGGAACACCGATTGACTCCATCAAAAAGGGAGAAGATCGTGAGCTGTTCCGTCAACTAATGTTTGAAATAGATGAGCCAGTGCCGGACAGTAAGATTGTCCATACTTTGGAAGAGGCGGTAGCTTTTGCTGAGGAAATTGGCTTTCCCATCATCATCAGACCAGCCTACACACTAGGCGGAACCGGTGGTGGAATCGCAGAATCCATGGAGGTTTTCAAAGAACTTGTTCGGGGTGGGCTTCAGGAAAGCCCGATTACTCAATGCTTGATTGAACGAAGCATCGCGGGCTTTAAGGAAGTCGAATACGAGGTCATGCGTGATGGAAACAATACATGCATCACCATCTGTAATATGGAAAATATTGATCCAGTCGGTATTCACACAGGTGATTCGATTGTGGTTGCACCATCACAGACATTGTCTGATGATGAGTTTCAAATGCTACGTTCTGCCTCTATTAAAATCATTTCCGCTTTAGGGATTATCGGGGGCTGCAATATTCAATTTGCACTTGATCCTAACAGTAAACAATATTATTTGATTGAAGTGAATCCGCGTGTCAGTCGTTCTTCTGCATTGGCTTCCAAAGCGACCGGGTATCCAATTGCCCGTATCGCTGCAAAACTGGCTGTCGGCTATCATTTATCGGAAATCATCAACCCAGTAACGAAGAGCACGTATTCAAGCTTTGAACCGGCGTTGGATTATGTAGCAGTTAAGTTCCCGCGTTGGCCATTCGATAAATTCAAGACGGCACACCGTAAATTGGGCACACAGATGAAAGCGACAGGAGAAGTAATGGCCCTGCATCGCAATTTCGAAGGCGGAGTACAAAAGGCTATTGATTCATTGGAATTAAAGACAAACGGGCTTCAGCTCCTGTCATTAAAGGATAAGTCAGTATCCGAGCTATGGGAAAAGCTTGCCGAGAAATCGGATGAAAGAATCTTTGTCATTTTTGAAATGCTTCGTAAAGGTGTGACGATGGAGGAAATCCATGAAGCAACCGCCATAGATTACTATTTCCTTCACTCTTTCGCTTCGCTAATCGAGAAAGAAAAGGATATCTCTTCCAAGACTGCTGAATTGGTCAACAAGGAAGAGATGCAGCTTTACAAGGAGAAGGGCTTTTCAGATCGCTACCTTGCCTCCGTATGGAATATAAGTGAATTCGACGTGAGGGCACTTCGTAAAACACTGGGTATAACAGCCGTTTACAAGACGGTAGATACTTGTGCAGCCGAATTCGACTCACATACGAACTATCATTATTCGACTTACTTTGGAGAAAATGAACAGCAAAAAACAGATAAGAAAAAAGTTCTGATGATTGGCAGCGGGCCAATCCGAATCGGTCAAGGCATCGAATTCGATTATTGTTCCGTTCATGGCGTTTATGCCCTTCAAGGTGAAAATGTGGAAACGGTCATGATCAATAATAACCCCGAAACGGTCAGTACGGATTTTGCGACAGCAGACCGTTTGTATTTCGAGCCTTTAACTTTGGAATATGTCTTGAACGTCATTGAAGCGGAAAATATTGAGGATGTCATTGTCCAGTTTGGCGGTCAGACGGCTATCAATCTGGCTAAAGGATTGGAAGACTACGGAATCAATTTGCTTGGTACTTCATTTGACATGCTTGATCAGTTAGAAGATCGCGATCGTTTTTATCAACTGTTACAAAAGCTGGACATTCCGCATGTCCCAGGAACAATGGCTGACAGTGTGGAACAGCTCGTTGAAAGTGCTGAAACAATCGGCTTCCCTGTGCTGTTGCGTCCGTCTTATGTCATCGGTGGACAAGGAATGGAAATAATCCGTTCAAAGGAAAGTTTGTTGAACCGAATCGAAAATGGTGCAGAACTTGTGTATCCCGTATTGATCGATTCTTATATTCCTGGTAAGGAAGCAGAAATCGATTTGATTGCGGATGGTAAGGAAGTTTATATCCCAATCGTAGCCGAACATGTTGAAAAAGCAGGGGTTCATTCAGGAGATAGCCTGGCTTTACTGCCTTCACAGTCCTTATCGGATGATATTAAGGGGAAAATGACCATTTATGCAGAAAAGCTTGTGAGAGAGCTTGGATATAAAGGACTCATGAATATCCAATTCGTCATTGATGGCAGTGATGTATATGTACTGGAAGTGAATCCACGTGCCAGCCGTACGATTCCAATCATCAGTAAAGTCACGAACGTCCCATTAGTGCAAATGGCGACAAAAATATTGCTTGGGAAATATTCTTTAGCAAATTTGGTTGAAAAAACAGGATTAATGGAAGATATTCCGTATTCGGTCGTCAAATATCCAGTATTCTCAACCTTCGCTTTAAGTGGACTGGATTCAAAAGTCGGTCCGGAAATGAAGTCTACAGGTGAAGGCATCGCAATCGGGGAAACCATGATAGAAGCGTTAACGAAAGTATTTCACGCTCAAAAGGCTAAACATACGACAGGTGTGTATCAAGCCGAATCAGCCCAATTAAGCGAAGGACTACTTAAGCTAATCCATGATGCCGACTTGGAAATCACCCATTCGGACTTTGACCAATGGCTAAAGGCAGGCAATGCAGCCGTCGTCTTGGCTTATGGAGCAACGGATGAAGATAAGCAGTTACGGTTATTAGCCGCCAAATACAGACTATTGGCCTTTTCGGAAGAGGAAACATTTAAAGCGTATTTACAATCACTGAAGCATGCGGATCCAAGCGTTACCTCATTGCAGGAATGGCTTGCAACTTATTCGAAAGGGGTGTCACACGTATGAATGCACTGATGGCACAGTCGCACTCGAAAATTTTGGGTGGAAAAGACTTCTTGACGATGAAGGAAACAACATCAAAGGAAATTGCAGCTTTATTGGAGTTGGCGCAAAATATAAAAGCCAAATTACAAGCGGGCGAGGAATATAAACCTTTAGCTGGTAAGACATTAGGGATGATTTTTGAAAAATCATCGACTCGTACCCGGGTCTCTTTTGAAGTGGGAATGCTACAGCTAGGTGGCCATGCATTATTTTTGAGCAGTAATGACTTGCAAATCGGACGTGGAGAACCCATTTCCGATACGGCAAAAGTCCTTTCCGAGTACATTGATGGTATCATGATTCGTACTTTCGGGCATGAAAAAATCATGGAATTGGCTGATCATGCAACCATTCCCGTTATTAATGGGTTGACTGACCTTGCACATCCTAGCCAAGTGATGGCGGACTTCCTGACCATCATAGAATTGAAAGGGAAATTGAAAGGATTAAAAATGAGCTACATTGGCGATGGGAATAATGTAGCCAACTCATTGATGGTCGGTTGCGCTAAAATGGGCATGAATTTCTCGATTGGATGTCCGGAGGGGTATAAGCCTGACGAAGAAATCGTTGCCTACGCGAAGGAAGTAGCAGCTGAAAATAATTGTGAAGTAACTGTTACGACCTCAGCGGTTGAAGCCATTAAGGACGCAGATATCGTATATTCGGATGTATGGACCTCCATGGGGCAAGAAATTGAGAATAGCATCCGTTTAGAAGCGTTTAAGGGCTATCAAATCAACGGTGAACTTGTTAAACATGCAAAGAATGATTATCTATTCATGCATTGCTTACCCGCTCATAGAGAAGAAGAGGTGACTGCAGAAGTCATCGATGGGCCGAATTCGGTCGTATTCCATCAAGCGGGGAACCGTCTACATGCCCAAAAGGCGGTTCTCGTAGATTTACTATCATAATAAATTTAAGCGTCTGCTCTATAGCAGGCGCTTTTATATTTTGTCCACCATCCTCTTTTCCCCTTTGAAATTTTCGGTCATGAAAGAAAAAAAGGTGGCAATAATAATAGGGAAAGCATGTAAAGGGGTGAAATACATGGGGCAAAATCGTCAATTTAAGCCAGGGCAAAAAGCACCTAATAATGGGGCATACGTAGAAATCGGTGAAACAGGAAGTATGGTAGTCAATCCGAAAATGGTCAAGCTCGAAGCAGGGGACACCTTTCCTGAGACTTCGAATCATAACCGGCTATGGACCTATCAAAGAAAGCCATAATGAAATGGAAAAGCAGGAAAAGGATGATCATTCCCTTTCCTGCTTTTTTTGTAGAAAAGAAAACCCTAGGCTAGGCCTACGGTTCTACCTGGAATTGTAAGTATCATATCGTATTTGCACCGAAGTACAGAAGACAATTGATTTACAAGAAAGATAAAAAAGGATATCGGTCAAATATTGCGCACGCTATGTGAAAGGAAAGGCGTGGAAATCATTGAAGCAACGGCATGTAAAGCCCATGTACATATGCTCGTGAGCATCCCACCAAAAATAAGTGTAACTTCATTTGTGGGTTATTTAAAGGGAAAAGTAGTTTGAATATATTTGACCGTCATACGAATTTGAAATACAGGTATGGAAACCGAAAGTTTTGGTGTACGGGATATTATGTAGATACAGTTGGACGAAACAAGAAGGTATAGAAGAATACATACGGAACCAGATACAAGATGATATAGTCGCAGATCCGTTCACAGGTGAAGAGATACAGAAAAAGAAAAGGAAGTGAGTGGAAGGCCTTTTAAGGTCTGGCCAGTAAAAGTAGTACAATTGGCGAACCAATCAGGGACCCTTTAGGGCCTGGTCAGTAATAAAGGCTTTCAGCCGCAGACCACCCATTATCACGGGTAGTCGTTATTATTGGAACATTATTCTTGAGTATATCCGAAAATATTCGAGATTTCTAAAAAACTCTTCCGCAAATATTTACTTAAAGGATCTTCGGGATGATTTGGCCTTTCTTCTTGATTGAAGAGAGGTTTTTTGCTTTGTACTTTTAACTTTTAGAGTAAACAGATTGTATAAACCCTCTGGTAGGGTGGGTTGTAAAAGGTTAATAGCAGAAATTATCAATGTCCCATATAACTTTTCTTTACAAGGGAATAATAAGCAGTATAATTAAAATGTAAAGGTCAAAGTTGGTCAAACATCATAAGCATTCTTTTGGAAACAATGAATGGGAGGTTTTAAGATGGATTTTAATACGATGACGGAAAGAACCCAACAGGCATTTATAAGTGGGCAGGAGCTGGCCAAGGATAGGGAAAACCCGGAACTTACCGAGCTTCATCTATTAAAAGCCCTGATGACACAGGATGAAAGCCTACTCATTAGAATTTTGTCGGAAACGAATCAATCGCTCAGTCCTTTCGATACGGAGCTGAATAAAGAAATAAATAAGTTGCCTCAAGTGAGCGGAAGCACCTCTCAAGTTTATATGTCGAATTCCCTTCAGAATGTGCTATCGGCAGCTGAAAAGGAAATGAAGAGCTGGGAGGATGAGTATCTATCAGTTGAGCATATTTTGCTTGCTTTGTTAAAAGAAGATAAACCGAACATAAGAAAGCTATTTGCGGACTATGGGATCGACTATGGGAAAGCAAAGCAAATTATCCAAACGATAAGGGGGAATCAGAGAGTGACTAGTCAAAATCCGGAAAACACATATGAAGTTTTAAAAAAATATGGAAGAGATCTTGTTGCTGAAGTGAAGGCGGGGAATGTGGATCCTGTCATTGGCCGTGATACGGAGATCCGGAATGTCATCCGTATTTTGTCACGTAAGACAAAAAATAACCCCGTATTGATTGGGGAACCTGGTGTCGGTAAAACGGCCATTGTCGAAGGTCTGGCCCAACGAATTGTCCGAAAAGATGTACCGGAAGGGCTTAAAGATAAAACGGTGTTTTCGCTTGATATGAGTGCGTTGGTTGCCGGGGCTAAGTTTCGCGGTGAATTTGAGGAACGACTGAAAGCGGTTCTGAATGAAGTGAAAAAGAGCGATGGGAACATCCTATTATTCATCGATGAATTGCATACCATTGTCGGTGCTGGTAAAACGGAAGGGGCAATGGATGCCGGAAATATGCTGAAGCCAATGTTAGCGCGTGGTGAATTGCATTGCATTGGTGCAACCACACTTGACGAATATCGTAAGTATATTGAGAAGGATCCCGCTCTTGAACGGCGTTTCCAGCAAGTGCTCGTTCCAGAGCCAGACGTAGAAGATACCATTTCCATTTTGCGTGGTCTGAAAGAAAGGTTCGAGGTCCATCATGGGGTCAGAATACATGATCGATCCATTGTGGCAGCAGCTGTTCTATCAAATCGCTATATCACGGAACGCTTTTTACCGGATAAAGCAATAGACCTTGTGGATGAGGCTTGTGCAATGATCCGGATGGAAATCGACTCGATGCCAGCGGAACTTGATGCGATTACGAGGAAAGTCATGACGTTGGAGATAGAGGAAGCTGCGCTTAAAAACGAAGAGGATGCTCAAAGCAAAGCAAGATTGGAGGTACTCCAAAAAGAACTTTCGGAATTGCAGGATCAGGCTACCAGTATGAAAGCCAAATGGCAAATGGAGAAATCGTCCCTTCAAAAAGTCCAGGATCAGAGGGAAGAACTTGAAAAGTTAAAGCATGAGCTGGAACAGGCGGAAAATGACTATGACCTGAACCGTGCAGCTGAACTTCGACATGGGAAGATTCCACAGCTTCAAAAGGATTTGGAGGCCATGGAAGAAGAGGTGGAAAATGGGAAGCAGGAATCCCGTTTGCTCCGCCAAGAAGTGACCGAGGAAGAAATTGCCTCAATCGTTGCTAGATGGACGGGTATTCCGGTAAGTAAGTTAGTGGAAAGCGAAAGGGATAAATTGCTTCGTCTTTCGGATATTCTTCATGAACGGGTAATCGGTCAAGGGGAAGCGGTGGAACTTGTATCGGATGCTGTATTACGGGCTAGAGCCGGGATCAAGGATCCAAACAGACCAATAGGTTCCTTTATTTTCCTTGGACCGACAGGGGTCGGTAAAACAGAATTGGTCAAAGCGTTGGCAGAGACGCTATTCGATAGTGATGAACATATGATACGGATTGATATGTCTGAGTACATGGAGAAACATTCCGTTTCCCGTTTGGTCGGGGCTCCTCCCGGATATGTAGGGTTTGAGGAAGGCGGTCAGTTGACGGAAGCGATTAGGCGAAATCCGTACTCGGTCGTGTTACTTGATGAAATCGAAAAGGCTCACCCGGAAGTCTTCAATATTTTATTGCAAATGCTCGACGATGGCAGGATCACGGACTCTCAAGGTAGAACGATCAACTGTAAAAACACGGTGATCATTATGACTTCCAATATCGGTTCACATTTCTTGCTTCAGTCCAATCGAGAAGATGGAGCCATTGAAGAAGGAATAAAAGAGCAGGTCTTCACAGAGTTAAGAGGACATTTCCGTCCTGAATTTCTAAACCGTGTGGATGATATCGTTCTGTTCAAGCCACTCACAAAACAAGAGATTGTCGGCATTGTTGAAAAGATGATTCAACAGTTGCAAGTAAGGTTGACTGAACAAGATATCACGCTTGGTGTGACGGATGCCGCTAAGGAATTTATTGCTGAACAAGGGTATGACCCAGTATACGGAGCAAGGCCATTGAAACGTTTTATCCAAAAGCATCTAGAAACGATGATTGCCCGTAAAATTATATCGGGGACGATTGGTGATCATGGAAGTATGACGATAGATTATGACCAAGAGGGATTGGTTTTGAGGTAAATGTAAGTAGTTAGTTTAGAAAATAGCTGAAAACGGTATATGAAAGAGGACATCCTAAAAGGATGTCCTCTTTTGCTTCTTAATGTTGATGTGAGTCTTTTGATGGCCCTTCAGGCATAACAGCAGGGATGATACAAACTAGAACAGCCGTAATAAGTCCTAAAATTGTTCCCTGTGTAGCATCGTATGAAACTCCGATCATGGAAGAAACAACATATACAAGCATATGCACTAATACGAATGTCCAAAGAATTGTCCAAGCATAACGCATCGAATTTCACCTCATTCCACTACAGTCTTTTTTATCTTACCATAATTAATATACAGTTAAAACGGCTTTTTCATAATAACTGATAAATAATTCATCGTTGCCCTTTCATGTCTTTTGAACGACGGGCGATATCAGTCACGAATCCAGCAGGCATGATTCCTGAAAATTAATGGAGAAAAGTAATTTAAGACTCAAAGATAGGCGTCCCCCCTTACCCTTTTGATATCTCGACATAAATTAACTAATAGTAATATTCCTAAAAGGAGTTAGTTTAGATGGAACAGAGAACTTTTCAAATCGAAGACCAATGGAATATCGTCTATTATCCAGAACAACCCAGTGGATTTTCCGTCATGGTAATTGGGGACCGAAGTTCTTTTGTAGATAAGGACAGTAGCTTTTGGCTTCAGCATCCGGGTAGGTTACGTATATTAGAATATTTGAAACAAACCGGTTACACCCTTTTTTCCTCGAATTTTTACGGGGCGAACTGGGGGAGCCCCAAAGCTCTTGATCTTTCGTTGAAGTTATATATCCTCTTTATGAAAAATGAAATAGTCAATCGGAAAATCCATGTTCTTGCAGAGGGGACAGGAGCCCTGCTGGCATTGAGACTAATGAAAGAGATGGGAAGCCAAATCCGTTCGGTTGTCCTCATTGACCCGATTTTATCTTTGAAGGTTCAAATGGAAAAAGAAAAGGATAATAAGTTCTTTTATAAAAAGTGGCTATCGGAAATAGCCGCAGCATATGAGGTAGATCCAGCTGATATGGAGAAAGAAATTTTGGATTCCAATGTGCAGGCATTCACGGAGCATATACCGGTGAAGGTGATTCTTGTTTTCGGCAGTTTTCGAAAAGAACAAGCCTCATTTTATCGGAGGATTCAGAGAACCAGGAAAGACCATTTGCAGTTAACCTATTTGCTAGCAGAAAAACGATATAAAATCCCTTATCAAATCCAGAAGTTTTTTCATGAAAATGAAGAGTCTTTATGAGAATGGATATATTTTCGCGGTACTTTGCATACGATACAGCATCCGAAAAAACTTGCGGTGACGGATAAGCGAGCCATTGCATAAGGGGAGGCTGTATTTATGGGGACATATATTGTTGTTGGGGCTTATCAATTTGTAGGTTTTCATGTGACACAATATTTGTTGGGGCAGGGGGAAGAGGTAATCGGAATTGATTGGGAGGATACAAAGACCAATCAATATATTATAGAAGAAAAGGAGCTAGAAATAGGGCGTAACGCCAACTTTACTTATCTGCCAATTAATAAACTTCGGTTATTGGATGTTTCCGAGCCATTCACCATTCTATTATCTTTTTATGATAGTAGAAGAGGTAAAACGGCTTTAAAGGCTCTTCATATAAATGATATTGTTTCTTTTCTTGAAAAATGCAAGAAAAACGGTCATGGCAATAGCCTGAAAATTGTGGTGCTCCTTCCAATCGATGCTGATACGGAAGGATTTCAGACTGTATTAAACGCTTGTGAAGGCTTCGATTCAGTCAAAACAGTATATTTACCGACGATATATGGTCCTTGGCAACCAGCAACCATGGGATTTGAAGCGGGTATCAGCCAACTAGAGCAATCAACTATCCAAGCTACACTCGCTTCAGAATACAGGGAGGATGCGCTTTTTATAGCCGATTTCATCGAGGGTCTTGAACAGCTCCTTTCTTCCACTGATAGAAGCCTTCACCTCAAAAGCAGCATTGACGACCACTGGAATACATGTGCCAAGCTCATTTTTAAACAAGAGGTGATCGACTCACTTCCCCCACAATCTCCAATCAAGGCAACGAAAGGAACCGTATATGAAGTGCCTAATAAAACGAGTCCAGAGGAAGGCATCTCCTTGCAAATCGAGCAGAATAAACGGTTAAACCTCCTTACAAAGTGGAGGATGCGCGATAAGAAGGACTAAACATTATCCAGGAGTGCCCAATGTGTGGAATTAATCAAGAAAGTCATAAAGTGAAGGGGGAACTCATACCTTAGTACCTGGGAATTGTTCTGTACTTTCAAGATGGCATATAGCATGAAATATTCATTCAGGCAAGTTTCGGCTTTACGAATGGACTTTGGGGAATTATGATAAGAATGAACCTGATTTTTGGTTTATGGGATACCCATTTGTAGAATCATGTTCCAAGTGTCATCAAAGGATACTAATGGAGCATTCAAAATGACCAAGTATGGTAAGGAGGCAAAAAAATGAGTTCAGATAAAACCCTTGAATTTATGGGGATTGCTATGAAGTACTTCCCGGAAGCAAAAGCAAAGTTAGAGGCAAGCGGGATTCCATTTTCAATGGACATGGCAGAGCCATTCATGGATTTATTTAAGAAAGTGATGCAAGAAGCTTATGACCTTGGCAAACAAGATGCCCAACGTTAAGTAAGAGAAGGCTGTCCGGATAATCGGGCAGCCTTCTGTTTATTCTTCTTTTTTCAGCATCTTTGAAATGATGGGGTTCACTTTCTGGATGGTAGGCTTAAATTGATCGTACAAACCCACTAATGTCTCTACGCTTGCCATCAATTGCATATAATCAATCTGGGTCTCTTCTTTCTCCGGTTCTTCTTCGGGCTCGTTGTTACGCGTGCCAAACATCATTTTGGAAAAGGGATCGTCCTGGTTCCTTCGATTGTTGCGATTAAAAATATCCATTGTGATTCCTCCCTTCTTTTACTATAATGTATGCACGCTTGCGTCCTTGGATTAGGCCCTTGTCCGACTTAAGATGCAGATTAATTAGACTTTCAAACTGATAGCTCTTGCAAGAAAGCGTATTTTTCTATAAAATTAGTACCAGGTAATAATAGATGATAATAATAACTCATTAAAATATAAGGGGTTGGCTGAAATGAATGCTGGTATATTAGGGCTTGGTCGTTACTTACCCGAGAAAATCGTCACAAATGCGGACTTAGAGAAAGTCATGGATACGTCGGACGAGTGGATTCGTACTCGGACAGGTATCGAACAAAGAAGAATAGCCAATGATGAAACAGAAACTTCCGATATGGCTTATGGCGCAGCAAAAGCTGCTTTAGATAATGCAGGCATTTCAGCTGAGGATATAGATTTAATCCTTGTCGCAACTGTTACACCCGATCGGCCTTTTCCTTCCATCGCTTGTATGATCCAGGAAATGTTGGGTGCGAAGAAAGCAGCTGCAATGGATGTTAGTGCAGCATGTGCTGGCTTCATGTATGCTATGATTACGGCGCAGCAATTTATTAAGACAGGTGCTTACAAGCATGTATTGATTGTTGGGGTTGAGAAACTATCCAAGATCACTAACTGGGATGATCGCAATACCGCTGTCCTTTTTGGGGATGGAGCTGGGGCTGCTGTCGTGGGACCTGTATCAGAAGGCAGGGGAATTCTTTCTTTTGAATTAGGTGCAGATGGATCTGGTGCTAAGCATCTATTCCAAGATGGGGAATTCATCACGATGAATGGACGAGAAGTATTTAAATTTGCTGTCCGTCAAATGGGAGAATCCAGCCTGAATGTATTGGATAAAGCAGGATTGACCAAAGAGGATGTGGATTTACTAATCCCACATCAAGCCAATATTCGAATTATGGAGGCTTCAAGAGAACGTTTGGGCCTACCCGTTGAAAAAATGACAAAGACCGTTCATAAATATGGGAATACTTCATCAGCTTCCATACCAATTGCTCTTGTGGAAGAAATGGAAGCAGGTAGAATCAAAGAAGATGACTTGCTCGTCATGGTTGGTTTTGGTGGAGGACTCACGTGGGGAGCTATTGCCCTTAGATGGGGAAAATGAAAATAAAAGAAATATTTGAGTAAAGGAAGGAGCCATTGTAATGACGAATCGTCGTGTTGTTGTAACAGGGATTGGAGCTATTTCTCCAGTTGGAAATGATGCAGAAACTGGATGGAAGAATATAATTGAGGGGAAATCAGGGATTGGGCCATTAACTCGTCTTAATGCTGATGATTTTCCTGCTAAAGTGGCTGCAGAAATAAAGGACTTTGATATCGAAACATATATTAATCGTAAAGAAGCACGCAAAATGGATCGTTTTACGCATTATGCGATTGCCGCTTCAGTCATGGCTTTAAATGACAGTAAATTAGAAATAACGGACGAAAATGCAACGCGGGTAGGGGTCTGGATCGGTTCTGGAATCGGTGGGCTTGAGACACTTGAAACCCAGCACGAAAATTTCTTGAACAGGGGCTATAAGCGGGTTAGTCCATTTTTCGTACCCATGATGATACCAGATATGGCAGCGGGCCAGGTATCCATTTTACTGGGCGCTAAAGGGATCAACTCTTGCACCGTGACGGCTTGTGCAACGGGAACGAATTCCATCGGTGATGCATTTAAGGCCATTCAGCGTGGAGATGCCGATGCCATGATTACTGGTGGTGCAGAAGCGCCGATTACAAAAATGGCAGTTGCAGGATTCTGTGCGAACACAGCTCTATCCACCAATCCAGATCCTAATACGGCGAGCCGCCCATTTGATGCTAACCGTGATGGATTTGTCATCGGGGAAGGAGCAGGTGTGATCATTCTTGAGGAGTTAGAACATGCGTTAAACCGCGGAGCGTATATTTATGCTGAAATAGCTGGATACGGAACGACCGGAGATGCTTTTCATATTACGGCTCCAGCGCCTGGTGGAGAAGGTGGGGCAAGGGCAATGAAAATTGCGATTGAAGATGCAGGGTTAACACCGGAAGACATCCAATATGTTAATGCCCATGGTACAAGCACACCTTACAATGATAAATATGAAACGATGGCGGTCAAAGAAGTATTTGGGGAGCATGCTTCTAAACTAGCATTAAGCTCTACCAAATCAATGACAGGCCATATGCTGGGTGCAGCAGGTGGTATAGAGGCCATCTTTACGATTCAAGCAATCAGGGATAGCATCTTGCCCCCTACCATCAATATAGAAACACCGGATCCTGAGTGTGACTTGGACTATGTGCCAAATCAAGCAAGGGAATGTGAAATTAAGGCAGCTATCAGTAATTCATTAGGATTTGGCGGTCATAACGCCACTATCCTATTCAAGAAATATCAATAATCAAGAGTAATGAAGAGGAAGAGCAAATCTTGGGATTTGCTCTTTTTATGTTGGGAATAAGTAATGGGAATGATGTATCACTAAGCATTTTTGGAACATACAATAAAAGAGGATGAAGTAGTGGGGGCGAAACGGATGGGAGTTATTTCAACTAATGAGTGGATGGAAAAGGATTTTGACCATCCGGTTAAGATGATGGAGAAGTTGAAAGGGGAATTCTATGAACAGGTTAAAGAAGACATGATCTACCGCCATTTACAAAACCATGGAATGTACCTGCCCAATCCAAAAACGAAAAAAACCTTTGATGAACTGAAACAAAAAAATGTATGGGTCAAAACACAAAGTTTATTTACAACTTATAAGAAATTATGGGGGGGACCCGATATCCCCATTTATATCTTTCCTCTCGTAGTCTCTGGAAGGAAGCAACCGAATGAGAGTAAATCAGGATTGGCCTTTAAAGATAAATTATTTCTTTTTTACGATATCGATATAACCGAAAAAGAGATGGAAGCAGTGCTGATTCACGAATACCATCACGTCTGCCGTTTGCACCATTTAAAAAAGGCGGAAGAAAACTATACCCTACTCGATACAATGATCATGGAAGGACTCGCCGAGAGGACAGTCGGTAAGTATTTAGGAACGAAATACCTGGCAAAATGGACACAATTATATTCAGAAGAAAAGCTCCAGCATTTTTGGGACAGCTATCTAGTAGAAAACCTGAACAAGAAACGCACGGATCCGCTACATGATGCCCTTCTTCTGGGAAAAAAAGGGTATCCGGAGATGTTGGGGTATTGCAGTGGTTTTCATTTAGTGAAACAATTCAAAAATTTCTCCGTCAAAAAATCCTTTGCTATCCAATCTGAAGAATTCATAACAGAAAAGAGTTAATTTATACGTGTTTTATTTCAAAATCTGTTTTCTGAAATAGGAATAAATTGTATGGTTCCTGCCTATACTGATTGACAAACAGAAATTTGTTTAAGTGAGGGATGGATAATGTTATATCTTCATGATGTATGGGTTAACTGGTTTGAAGGAGAGGAAAATGGTTATAATATTTGTCATTTTCATGAATGGAGGAAGGATGATGGCATTGAACTGCTAGATCAAGTTCCTCTGATGAAAGTTTCAACAACTTTGTTTCACTACATAGAAAATGACCTATCTGAATTACCGAAGGCATTACTGAACGATGTCTACCAAAAAGCATATGCAAGGAAAAATCATGAACGCATTCAGCTTGACTACTGTTTTGTCGTGACCGATGGACATGGAATACTTGCTGTGGATACAATAGGCTACCATATTCCCATCCGGAAAAGCAGAATTATTCCTCGGCAGGAACAAATTGTTTATGACATGATCGAAAATCACGAAGAGATGGATTATACTTTTACGGAAAATCCTGAAAGCGAGAAAGAATATCATATTCTGTCTCCATCGCCCTTATTTATGAATGGATTGACAAGAAAAGAAAGGCAATTGAAACAGCTCCTTTTCATGGCCATGGATCAGTTATTCACAGCAAAGAATACGGCTGAAATTCGATACTGGTATACTGAATGGGCTCCTGAGAAATATGAGAGCATTCAGGATATGGACTTTCAGATAGCGTGGCTTGAGTTATATGAGGAAATGAAAACAGGTTGGTCTGAAAAACACCTTCAGCTATGTGAAAATTTAGTGAAAGGGCAACCCTTTTTCGAAAAACTTTGGCAAGTAGAAGCCGGCGATAGTCCATCCATATTATAGGTTCACAAAAAAAGACGATCCGTTGCGGATCGTCTTTTTCCATTATCTTTTTCTTCCAAGTCCCATGCCGTTGTACATTTTTCTAATCATCTTATTGGCTTCGATATTTGCCTTCTCTGCCCCACGATCTAAAATTTCATCAAGTTCAGGGGAATCGATCAAGCTATAGTAACGCTCTTGAATGGGTAGAATCTCTCCTAGTACCACTTGAGCTAAATCACCTTTAAAGTCGCCATATCCTTTTCCTGCATACATCTCTTCAATTTCAGCGTATGTTTTTCCACTGAAGATGGAGTAGATGGACATTAAGTTCGATACGCCCGCTTTATTTTCTTTATCATAACGAACGATGCCTTCAGAATCAGTTACTGCACTCTTAATGTTTTTCTCGATTTGTTTAGGATCGTCAAGTAGAGCAATCGTAGCTTTTTTATTAGGGTCGGATTTACTCATTTTCTTAGTCGGTTCTTGAAGCGACATTATTCGCGCTCCTGCCTTTGGAAGGCTGATTTCTGGTATTTTAAAGATATCGTTGTACCTATTATTGAATCGCTCAGCTAAATCTCGCGTTAATTCCAAATGTTGTCTTTGATCTTCCCCAACAGGAACAACATCTGTATTGTACAGGAGAATATCTGCAGCCATCAGTGGCGGGTAGGTAAGAAGTGCAGAAGAAACGCCTTCCTTGCCGGCTGATTTATCTTTAAATTGGGTCATTCTCTCAAGTTCGCCAATATAAGCGATGCTTTGCAAAATCCAGCCTGCCTGGGCATGCGCGGGAACCTCTGATTGAATGAAGATCGTATTCTTTTCAGGGTCAATGCCGATTGCCAAATATAAGGCAGCGAGTGTTTTAATGTTTTTTCTTAATTTAAGTCGATCCTGCGGAACTGTAATTGCATGTTGGTCAACGATACAAAAGAAACAGTCATATTCATCCTGTAAGTTAACAAATTGCTTCATTGCTCCGATATAATTTCCTAATGTAACAGAACCAGATGGCTGAATGCCAGAGAAAATCCTTTTCAACTGCTAGTCACTCCTCTAAATACGTTTAATTAACTAATTGGATATTCGCTCTTCATTATTGTAAGGATAAATAGGGAAGTAATCCACTTCCTGTACAGCAAGTGTAAGAGAGCTCATTTATGTCTTGCAAGGCAGTACTCGCCAGGGAATGTCTACCTAGAGATACGAATTTTCCACTATACCTGTATTTTAGCATTTATTCTTAAGAAATGTAATCCAAACAGCATGCCCTTATTACAACTAATATATACGATGGGGTAAAAAAAGAAGGATTCGTAACTTATTGATTTTTAACCATCAATGGGGAATCGATTTTAGGGTAGGATAATGATATAGGAGATTGTTACACACCATTTTTTTAAAAAAAGTTTATTTTATAGGAATAAAGTTTTGCTGTTGTGGTATTAAACAAAAGAGTCTGTTGTAGATTTGAAGGGCGAATGAGGTGAAGATGTGAAATCGTTAAGTAAATGTATAGTGGCAGGAATGTGTTTGTTTTTGGTTCAGCAACCGGTCCATGCTGAGGATTTGGAACAAGCAAGAACTGTGGCGCTTGAGCAGAAAGAACTACCAAAGTTGGCCCCTAGATTCGTATATGATTCTGGATTGAAGTTTGATTATCCTGATGCAGTACGAGGGCTTTATGTTACAGGGCATGTAGCTGGTGGAAACAAGTTAAATGAACTCATACAATATGTGGACGAAACCGATTTGAATGCAATGGTCATCGATATTAAGGATGACAGGGGGAATGTTACCTATAAACCGGAAGACAAGGATTCCCCTTATTCGAATATTGGAAAGGATTACATAAGGAAACCGGTGGACATGTTAAAAAAGCTTGAGGATAAGAAGATTTATCCGATTGCCCGTGTCGTCGTTTTCAAGGATACCCTTCTTGCAAAGGAAAAACCACAATGGTCGTTTAAAGATGGCGATAAGGTCTGGAAGAATGGACGTGGTGAATCTTTCGTGAATCCATTCCTGAAAGAGGTATGGGATTATAACGTGGGGATTGCCATAGAAGCTGCGAAGATGGGATTCAAAGAAATTCAATTCGACTATGTCCGTTTTCCTGAAGGGTTCGAGAATAAAGAGGATGACCTAAAATATGATATGGGAGAGTATGAAAAAGGCAATAAGACCCATACTGAAAAACGGGTACAGGCCGTAACCGACTTTGTGGCCTACGCAAAAAAACAATTAGAGCCATATGGTGTGGAAGTATCAGTCGATATTTTCGGCTATGCCGCTACATTACCTGAAGCTCCTGGTATTGGGCAAAATTTCTCCAAGATTTCTGAAAATGTAGATGTCATCTCTTCGATGATTTATCCAAGTCACTGGACATCCTATTTCGGAATCGAAAAGCCGGATTTAAAACCGTATGAACTTGTTCGGGAATATGCAAAATTGGAGAACAAGAAATTGAAGGAACTAGAAACGCCGCCTACCTCTAGACCGTGGATTCAGGACTTCACTGCTTCATACTTGGGTGAGGGGAATTATCAAAAGTATGGTAAGGAACAAGTGGAAGCCCAAATTAAAGCGTTAAATGATAACGGAATTGATGAATACCTATTATGGAATGCTGCAAACCGCTATACAAAAGGGGTAGACTACACCCCATAAACCATCAGATGACCGATATGTACACAAGCGGTCATCTGGACTCCCGAAGAATCATCGCTTATGTTTCTTCCCGCCGACTTGATTCCATCCCGACTGAATTCGTTTCGATTGATTGAAAATGTGGGAATGAGTTTTACCACCAAACCACTTTTCCCCAATGGCATTCGTCAGGACACCATTTATGGCTGTGATCCCAATTACGCAGACAGCAACTAAAATTAAGTCAACAAGGTAAGTAAGCATGGATACCCCCTCAATAATTTCAATTTATTTACAGTCTATTGTAAACGATAAGCAAAAGCGTGGAAAGATAAAATTTGAAGAGGAGATGAAATCGTGAATTGGTATGATAAACTAAATCAATATTTTCCAATTGAAGAAATGAAGTCAAAAGAACATATAGAAATTTTATTGAAGGATAAACAAGACATCTATAAAAAGGATGAAGGGCCTGACCATGTTCTACTATATGTGGAAGGAAAGGAATTTATTTTCGTCGATTATTTATTCGTCGGCAAAAATGCCCGGGGTCAAGGCCTTGGAAAGAAATTGATTCATCAATTGCAAGAAAAACAAAAGACCATTTTCCTTGAAGTCGAGCCAGTGCAGGAAAATGACGTGGACACGTCAAAACGATTAAGATTTTATCAAAGAGAAGGCTTTTTACATGCTTCTTCTATCGCCTATAATAGAAAATCGTTGGCTACTGAAGAAGATACGCCGATGGAAATCCTTTATTGGCCGGCACATGATGCTGTTAAAGAAGAAGATGTATTCAATTATATGAAAAAGATTTACTCTGAAATTCATACGCATAAAGATAAGCATCTATATGGAAAATCGTATCAATCAGTAGACGAAGTATTGAATATAGAAACAGAAGTGGAAAGTGATAGGGTTTAAAAAGATATGAAATGACACAGGAGCCGACTAAATTCGTCGGCTCTTTTATATCGTGGTGCGGAATGCATATTTATTTTCCGTCCCTGTAAATGATGATTTGTATGGAGCATGCATTTAATTTAATTGATTTAAGCAGTCAAAAGGAGGGTTTTTAAGAAGGAAGAAGGAATTAAAGGATACTTAAAGAAATTATAAATGATAATCACTAGTTTATAGCTAAAAAAAGGGGGTAAATAAAAAGTAATGAGCACATGAAAAAAATAAAGGGAAAATGAGGGGCAATTTGCAACTTAAATGAGAATAATAGGTGCATATTTTCAATTAGAAAATAGCGTTGTAATGTATTACATAAAAAAACGAAGTGCCTATAGTACAGATGAAATAGGAAGTTATAAAGGATAGTTTCAATTTTGAAAAAGGGTATTCATTTTAAATGAATTAGTGTATAATTAATTAAAAGAAATGCTTATTTAAAATTATTTCAAATTAGAATCGTAGTTGTGAATGATAATAGATTTCCCCTCATAGATCACCGATTCTATATTTAGGGAGTGTGGGTAAACATGGTAACATTATATACATCCCCAAGTTGTACGTCATGCAGAAAAGCAAAAGCATGGTTAGAGGAACATGAGATTGGTTATACAGAAAGAAATATTTTCTCGGAACCTCTTTCAATAGAGGAAATCAAAGAAATTCTACGTATGACGGAAGATGGTACGGATGAAATCATCTCAACCAGATCAAAAACGTTTCAAAAGTTAAATGTTAACTTAGAGAGCTTGCCTCTACAAGAGTTATATAAATTGATTAAAGAAAACCCTGGTTTGCTAAGACGCCCGATTATCCTTGATGAGAAGCGTCTTCAAGTTGGGTATAACGAAGATGAGATTCGTCGTTTCTTACCACGGAAAGTACGTACGTTCCAATTGCTAGAAGCACAACGTATGGTAAATTAATGAATAAGTGTTTTCCAAGCTCTGCTGAGAATAGTGCAGAGCTTTTTGTTTATACATATATCTTTTTCTTGGGGCGACAAGGCTCTTGTGACAATGGTCAGGGCGGGATTGGATAAATAAAGCATGTAAATAACCATTAACTGTATACAATATAGAATATGAATGAAATACGGCACCGTCTGCGTGAAAGTTGCATATGAACGATTTTTTTTATAAAATGAATGGAATATTAGGCAAACAATTGTTTTTATGATATTGATGTTTTTTATTTCCCTTCTTCAAGGTTTTGTCATAAAATGAGGTAAAATAGTCTGTTTTAATGTAGCATGATTTACAGTATGAACTTTTGGGTAAAGAGCTTTTAAGAGCAATTTTCGCTTGGGGGTTATTATCCCTTCAAAATGAGAAAGGAAGGGAGAGGGGAATCATGGAAATCGAACGTATTAATGATGATACAGTAAAATTTTATATATCCTATATAGATATCGAGGAAAGAGGCTTCGACCGGGAAGAAATTTGGTATAGCCGTGAGAGAAGTGAAGAACTTTTTTGGGAAATGATGGATGAAGTGCATCAGGAAGAGGAATTCATGATTGAAGGTCCGTTATGGATTCAAGTTCAAGCATTGGAAAAAGGCTTGGAAGTCTTGGTCACAAAAGCCCAACTTGCCAAAGATGGTCAGAAACTTGAGTTGCCTCTATCGGATGATAAGTTAAAAGAGTTAAGTGTAACAGACAAAGTAGATACGCTTCTTGATCAACACTTTGAAGGTAAAGATGAAGAGAGCACCATGACATTTGAAGATGGGATGATTGAATTCATCACAATATTCGAGGATTTTGAAGATGTCATTTCTTTAAGCAAGCGTTCTGGTTTGGATACCTGGACAACGAAGCTTTATGCTTATCAAAATAAATATTATCTATATATTGAATTTTCCGAAGCTGAAATTGACGAGGAAGAAATTGATAATGTCTTAAGTCTATTGTTGGAATACAGCGAGGAATCCCCAATAACGGTACACATGCTTGATGAATACGGAAAAGTAGTCATAGAAAATGATGTACTCTCCACAGTAGATAAATATTTCGCATAATATTTTTAGGCCGATTTCTTAGAAATCGGTTTTTTTTACCCTTGATAAGTCATGCACCTCAACAGAAGCTTTTACGTGCACCTGCGTTTTGTAATTGGAGGTAGTCATAAATGAACGGGAAGGTTGGTTTAAGTTTTCTAGTACTTGTACTCATGTTAGGTAGCCCATGGTATCTCCTACTGGAAGAAGTGGGGGTTAGGGGGTATCTAAGTCTGTTGTTGGCCCTTTCTTTGGTGATCATTGGATTTAATATTTTCATCGAAAATCGTCATCCCATTCAAACGATCACATGGATCATTGCATTTGGGGCTTTTCCTGTTATCGGGTTCATCTTTTATTTGTTGTTTGGCGGGAATTTTCGAAAAGAGAGAAAGTTTCGTAGGAAGTATTTTTTGGATAAGCATGAGTTCCTTAAACGCGGCACGGAAGTAGATACCTGGGAAAAACGGGGAGTGAAGTTGCGTCATCGAAGGTTATTTTCCCTCGCTGAAAAGCTTGGAAACAGTTCCATTTCGTTTGCATCGAAAACCCGAATACTAACAAATGGAAAAGAGACGTATGCTAGTATCCTGAAGCAACTGAGGAAAGCTAAACACCATATTCATTTGGAATATTATATTGTACGGGATGATGACAGTGGTTGCACTTTGAAGGATATCTTGATCCAAAAGGCAAAAGAAGGGGTGCGGGTACGCTTTTTATATGATGCGGTGGGATGTTGGTCCCTGGCCCGCCCTTATATTGATGAAATGAGGGATTCAGGCGTAGAGATTGTTCCCTTTGGACCCATCCATCTTCCTTTCATAAATAGTACGTTCAATTTTCGGAATCATCGAAAAATGATTATTGTCGATGGGACCATTGGTTTTATCGGTGGCCTTAATATTGGCGATGAATATTTGGGGCTAAATGTGAATTACGGGTCTTGGCGTGATACTCACCTTTTGGTAGAAGGTGAAGCGGTCCGAACGCTACAGCTCATCTTTTCACAGGATTGGTACTATAGTACAAACCAAAGCTATTTGTCGGATGCCTATATTGGTACAAGTCAGCCAGTTTTGCAGGACCTTGGTGGCGTACAAATGATAGCCGGTGGTCCTGATTGTGAATGGACGGTTATTAAGAACCTTTTTTTCAGCATGATAAATTCGGCGGAAAAGTCCATCTGGATTGCATCTCCCTATTTCGTCCCTGATGAGGATATTTTTCAGGCATTGAAGGTGGCGGGCCTGAGTGGATTGGATGTGCGAATACTGGTCCCGAGGAACCCAGATAAGTGGATTGTATTCCATGCTTCAAGAACATACTTTTCTGAGCTCTTGGAAGCAGGGGTCAGGATATTTCAATATAATGAGGGCTTCATGCATAGCAAGATTGTCATAGTGGATAACGAATTGGCTTCAATTGGCAGCGCTAATATCGATATGAGGAGCTTTCATTTGAATTTCGAAGTCAATGCCTTCCTTTACCGTACAGAGAGTACACAGACGCTAGTAGATGATTATTTGAAGGATCTAAAGGTATCACAGGAGATACAGTTGAAAGTATTTTCCAATCGCAACTTTGGTCTGAAAGTTTTGGAATCCACTTGCAGACTATTGTCACCGCTCCTATGATGATCCATTTATGCCATCACGGCATTTTTTTTTATTTTAAAGGAATTTTCCAGGCCAAGGGAGAATGGATATAGTAGGAGGGGAGGAGAAATATGCTTAGTGCAATGAAAGAGGATGGGACATGGATCACCCTTCCTGAAAAACTGACGGGAAACCAGCTCCTGGCAATGAAGGCATCAACAGGATATTTCTGTCCCTGCTGTAAAACAGAAGTGATGATCAAAGCCGGAATGATAAAAATCCCTCATTTTGCCCACAAGAATAATACTTCGTGTCATGCTTCATCGGAACCTGAATCCACTTATCATTTAATGGGAAAAAGAAACCTGTATCAATGGTTGGTATCACATAAGTTTCATGCGAAGTTAGAAGCCTATATTCCGGCAATCAAGAGAAGGACGGATATATTGCTGACAATCGATGATCAGCGCTACGCGATAGAATTCCAGTGCTCCATCATTTCCGAGGCTGACTTCCATGAACGGACAAGAGCCTATCAAAGTGTGAAAGTCATACCCATTTGGATCATGGGCGCCAAGCAATTGAAACGAAAGAGTAAATATGAATTCAGTCTATCTGCCTTTCAGTGGCTATTTGTCAGTGGTACGTATCAGCATCCATTTCTGTGGATGTATTGTCCTGAATCTCATCAACTATCCGCATTGAAAAACATGGCCCCTTTCTCAAAAAGAAGCGTTTTGGCAGAACTGACCACAGCCCCTTTAAATCTTTTATCCCCCAATCAAATGACACCTCGATATTGTGATGCCTTTCCTTTTTTGATGGCTTGGAGAAAGAAACGGAAAAGCTGGTGCCTCCACCGGGTAAGAACAGCAAAAAGGAGTGATCCTTTCTTTTATGGCCTCTATACCCATCACCTTTCTCCTGCAACGATTCCCATAGAAATCGGTGTTCCAATTCAGGGCATGCACCTAATCGAGACACCGGCAATCGAATGGCAAGCTTGGCTATACATGGATGTGTTTCAAAAGAAAAAAATCGGGGAAAAAATTGAAA
The DNA here is from genome assembly GCF_044761985.1 of Peribacillus sp. NPDC097224. Lineage (NCBI taxonomy): Bacteria > Bacillati > Bacillota > Bacilli > Caryophanales > Bacillaceae > Peribacillus > Peribacillus sp. NPDC097224. Next base: position 354,372 of record NZ_JBIWDK010000003.1, read on the forward strand.
TGAATGAAGTGCTCGGTCATTTCAATAGACGAATCAAGCTGGGGAATATCAGGCAGCGCCCTTTACCTCTTATCAAAGAGAAAGATGTGGGAAACCCTGTAAGAAAGTATATTCATTTATTAGAAAAGCTGGGATATTTAAAAGAGTGGAAAGAAGGAATCTTTACGGTTACCACTCCGTTTACTGTGCCGATTACAAGTGATCAAAGTGAGGCTTTAGAAAGAATTTTCTATCAAAAGAGCAAGTTTATGATAGAAAAGGCATATATCCATTATAATGAGTTATAACCACTCTATTCCTTTTGACTGGGTTGTAGCAGGATTATGATGGTGAACGCAGAATAGTATGGAGTAAGAGAAGTATCGTTTTGCATGGGAAATGCAAATGGCTCAGGAAGTAAATAAGTCGTACATGCCCTGGTAAAGATAAGGGTAATAAGGGTAAGTTTTATTAGAATGGAGAGGAATTTATTATGACACAGGAAACTAAAGTGAACACATTACCTTCAAGAAGTGAGATTCCGGCTGAAGATACATGGAGACTTGAGGATATATATGCGACGGAGGAAGATTGGGAAGCAGCCTTCAAAGATGTAAAAGAACAGCTGTTGAAAGCGGAAGCATATAAAGGAACATTGGGTGAAAGCGCTGAAAAGCTATTTGCGGCACTTCAATTCCAAGATGAAGTATTTGAAAAGATGGGTAAAGTGTATGCGTATTCACATATGCGTAACGACCAGGATACAACGAATCCCTTTTATCAAGGAATGGAAGACAGGGCGAAGGCACTGTATGCTCAGGCTGCCGCAGCCTTCTCATATATCGTTCCAGAACTGTTAAGCATTGATGAAAACAAAGTCCAGGAATTTTTGGAGGAAAAAGAAGAACTAAAGTTATATAAACATTCTTTGGAGGAAATCAACCTACAGAGACCGCATATTTTAAATGCAGAACAGGAGTCATTACTGGCTCAGGCCTCCGAAGTACTCGATAATTCCGGCAATATCTTCAGCATGTTGAATAATGCGGATTTGAAGTTCCCCGTTATTAAAGATGAAGAGGGCAATGAAGTGGAAATCACTCATGGAAGGTATATTCGTTTCCTTGAGAGCGAAGACCGCCGTGTCCGTCAAGACGCATTTAAAGGCATATACAGCAAGTATGGAGAGTTCCGTAATACATTTGCTTCTACCTTATCAGGTGAAGTGAAGAATCATAACTTCAACGCAACAGTACGTAAATATGAATCCGCGCGCCAGGCGGCATTAAGTAATAATAATATTCCAGAAAGTGTATACGATAACCTCGTTCAAACGGTCAATGAAAATTTGCCATTGTTACATCGTTATCTCGACTTACGCAAAAAGGTTCTCGAGTTAGACGAGCTTCATATGTATGATTTATTCGCTCCGCTCGTAAAAGAAGTGAAGATGGAAGTGACGTATGATGAGGCGAAGGAATATGTACTTAAAGGACTTGCCCCACTTGGAGAAGACTATATAAATGTCTTAAAGGAAGGGTTTGAGAATCGCTGGGTGGATGTACAAGAGAATGTAGGGAAAAGAAGCGGGGCCTATTCCTCTGGAACATATGGAACCAATCCGTATATTTTAATGAATTGGCAGAATAACGTGAATAACCTATTCACCCTTGTTCATGAATTTGGTCATTCGGTTCATAGCTACTATACCCGTAAACACCAACCGTATCCTTATGGGAATTATTCGATTTTTGTAGCGGAGGTTGCTTCTACTTGTAACGAAAACCTGTTGAACGATTACTTGCTGAATACGATAGATGATGAAAAGAAACGTATCTATTTATTAAATCATTACTTAGAAGGCTTCCGTGGTACACTGTTCCGTCAAACGATGTTTGCCGAGTTCGAACATACCATCCATAAAAAGGCACAGAATGGGGAAGCGTTAACCGCTGATATGTTGACAAAGGAATATTATGAACTTAACAAGAAATATTTTGGAGAGAATGTAGTGATTGATGAGGAAATCGGTCTTGAATGGGCACGTATTCCACACTTCTACTATAATTACTATGTTTATCAATATGCGACAGGAATTAGTGCAGCTACTGCTCTAAGTAAACAGATTCTCACAGAAGGAGAACCAGCTGTCAAACGATATTTGGAATTCTTGAAATCAGGAAGTTCAGATTATCCGATTGAGGTATTAAAAAAGGCGGGCGTCGACATGACGAAGGCTGAGCCTGTACAAGAAGCGTTGAACGTATTCGAAGAAAAGTTAAATGAATTGGAACAGCTTTTAACAAAATAAATGGCAAAAGAGCCAACCGCCTAAAGAAAAGTCGGTTGGCTCTTTTATGTATGTTGCTATAGACCTTTAAATCGATTTCTCTGATTGAAGCTATGAAGAATAATGAAAAAAACAAAAAACAAGATGGGGGAAGTGACATACAAAGGAATGAGCTGCATGATTCCAAGTAGTTGGATGAATAAGGAGCTGATCAGGAGGATAAGTAAAATCGTACTTCTCAAAACTAGCACCTCCGCTAAATGGAATGGAAAGATGTCGGTACACTTTCTTTAAATAATATGTTTTGAAGAAAGAGGTTATTCGGAGAATATGACAATAATGTGAAATGAAGCACAATCTACTTGCACTGTTTAGATGAAATCTGATATAGTACAGATATAGAAGTTATCACATCCAACTTATACCCCTTTGTTGATTCGTGAAATTTCTCCCATCCCCTTATTCGTATAAATAGATAAAAGCCCGGCAAATTTCGCGATTTGCCGGGCTTTTATCTATTTATCAAACTCTAGAAAAGTGAGTAAGGAAAAATAAAAGAAAATGAACTTGGCTATAGAATGAAACGAGATTCATTCTCGAAAAATTTGAATTATTCACTTGTGAACAATTTGTGAAATAAGACACAAAGTAGTTGAAAGTGGGTCGCTCACCTGGTATATTACTGACATGAAGTAATTCACATCTAAACTTATACCCCTTTGTTTGATCGTGAAGATTTCTCCCATCCCCTATTGTTCGTATTAATAGATAAGAAAACCCGGTAAATTCCCCAATTTACCGGGTTTTCTTGTTGTTGGATAACTTCATTCGGTAATTTGGAAAATGGTGGATGAAAGACCAACGGAAAAAAAGTGAACAAAATGTGAAATTATGCACAAAGTGATTGAAATATGGTCTAGCTATCTGCTATATTACTAACATGAAGTAATCACACCAAACTTATACCCCTTTGTTTGATCGTGAAATTTCTCCATCCCCTTTGTTCGTATAAATATACAGAAAACCGGTGAATTCCCCAATTCACCGGTTTTCTTGTATTTAAATGGAGGAAGAAGCTATTTCTTCCGAATTCATAAAAGAAAAAGTGAACATATTGTGAACTTATACACAAATCAGTTGATGAAATGATGGGAAATCTGTTATAGTACTAAATGAAGTGAATCACATCTAAACTTATACCCCTTTGTTTGATCGTGTAAATTTCCCATCCCCTTTTGTTCAAATATATGAATAAAAAGACAAAGCCCGGCAAATTCCCCAATTTGCCGGGCTTTTTGTGTAGATGAGAGGGGGCGTTCGATAAGACCGTCATTTCGTCGGCTTTTCGGTGTACCTCCAAAATGTTCCGTACTTAGCAGGTATTTTTTCTGCCACTTGTTTTAAAACGAGCTTTTTCATTTCCAGCTCCACGGTACTTTTACTCATATTATAGACCGTTTCAATTTCTTTGGTGGCAACTAGTTTAAAACAACGTATAAACTCCTCAAGAGAAGGTGGCTCAGCTGGGTCTGGGAGACCATTTAAGATGTCCCTCAATATCTGAACGTATACCTCATAGGAATATACCCCAGAAACCTTAATTCCTTCTTCCTCAATATTTTGATTGAAGAATACGAGTGAAGGAATTTCAGTGACCTCCATTTCACTTGTGATTTTCAAGTCACATTGAAAGCCTTTGGATGCACTGGAGGAGTTTATGTCATGAAGAAATTCTTCTACATCCAACCCTACGCTTTGAGCACATTCGGTCAGTACCTTGATATTGGAAATATCCTTTTTTCCAATGAAAACGTATTCTTGAAGCTGCCTTAAGAAACGAATGGCTAGTTTTCTACCCTGTAATTCGGCCGCTTTAATGGCTATGGATGCAGCGTAGGGAGAGGAAATGGGATTTTCGGTCCATAAGCTTCCATCACAAGACATTCCAGAACGGCTGGCTGTCTTTTCCCAAACTTGGGCGATGTTTTCAAAGTTTTTATGATTGCCGATATTTAGTGAATTAATCTTTCCACTTAAAACATGACGTAGGCTGAATAACTGGCCATATTCCACCTGCAATTTTCTTATGATTGGTTCAAGGCCCCAGCATTCAGGGCAAAGTGGATCAACAAAAACATAGATTTCTAATGGTTTCTTTCCTACATCATAACAATGTTGTGTTTTTATCCAATCGGAAATATTGAAAACTGGTTTTTGTGTGCTCAACTGTCTTCTCCTTTCCCGTCTATACCGGATGTATTGATCATATGCTGTGCTGTCAAATAGAGGCGATGGTAGAAAAATTCGCGAATTTCACCTTCAAGACCAATTTCGTCCATAGCGTGATACATGCAGGAAAGCCATGCTTTTGCACGATCTGGTGTAATTTCAAAAGGTATATGTCGAGCCCGCAACATAGGGTGACCGTGTTCCGAGGTGTATAAGGAAGGCCCCCCTAAATATTGCGTCATGAATTGTTTTTGTTTACGGACTGTCTCTGATAAATCGTCAGGAAAAATCGGTTTCAGTTCCGGATGTTGACTAACGTTGGAGTAAAATGCATCAATTAACTTGTGTAATTGTCCCTCTCCAATTAATTCATATGGTGTAGGGTTCTCTTTCGTCATGTTGATTACTCCTTTAAAAGAAAGATGTTTGATATTTAATCATATTTTAACAATCGCTTACTCATATAACAAATATCTAGCTTCAATAATACTTCCCCATAATGTTTTTTCACAAATGGAGGAGGGGAATTTTGCAGTTGTTCAAGCTGTTTTCGAAAAGATATCAACGATAAAAATAGCCGACCCAGAAGAAGGGTCGGCTAATGATTTCAGCTCATAAAGTTATTGAACACTTTCTGAACATAATTTTGAGTTTCGGAAAAAGGCGGTATGCCGTTGTATTTATCGACGTTACCCGGTCCGGCATTATAGGCTGCAAGGGCCATTTGGACATCCCCGTTATAACGGGAGAGCATCTGGCTTAAGTATTTACTCCCACCCATGATATTTTGCTTGGGATCGGTTATGTCTTCTACTCCCAGACTTCTTGCGGTCGCAGGCATCAATTGCATGAGCCCTGCTGCCCCAGCGTAGCTTGTCGCTGATGGGTTAAAATTGGATTCCTGTTTAATCACTGACCTAATCAATTTTTCCGGAAGGTTATATAGAGTCGCGGCCTCGCTGATCATATCATCAAAGTTCGTGACCGTCTCGCTTGTCTTTTTTTCTGGGAGAGCGGTTGTCAACGGGTTGTTGAGTGAATGTATCGTGTTGGATTGAAGGATGGACTTTGCCTCAGTTTCTACGTTAGACAGAAGGGACCCCAATGATTGCGATGTGTTTTCCAAAGTATCGCTTGACATGAGTCCCGTCAGCATTTCCTGAAACATTGATCGCGACGAGGATGTATTCGTGATAGTGCCTGTCGAGAATTGTTGTATGGCTTGCAAATCCATCAATGTCCTAAAGTCCTGAACTTTCAAATGTACCACCTCCATATCTATTTTTGGTCGGATTTAATCACTGAATTTCGCCCGATAGAATCTCTTTACTTTATTTTCGGTTTTCCGTACCGGAATTTGAAGTGATTCTAAAAGTTTAAAAAACTTTTTTTGCCCATCGGCCCGATCCGTCACTTCATATTCGAGCTCGTAATCTTCATGTCCCAAATATGAGCTATGATCTAAAACAAGCAAACCTCCCTGGAATGGGAATTCTGAACGGTCCGTTTGTAAAGTGCCAAAACATGTGAAATCCTCTGGAATTAGATTGTTTTCTATAATCAGGTCATGAACAGGGCCTTCAGGGAAAATTCCTTCTTTTAAGAAGGAATTTGCGATATCCTTCGTGATCGCTTGATTGGTTTCCAATAGACCCTCGCTTGCGGGTTGCTTCAAGGTTAACTCGTACTGGCCATTTTTCTCCCGTATACGGAGGGCTGAGTTCTGACCTTTCAACTGAAATTTCGCTGTATCAAAATAGTGATTTTGCTGAGTTTTGAAGGTTGATGAATGTACTTGAAAATGGTCCAAAAGCTGTTTGAATTCTTTTTCATTCAAAAGATTCTTAAATTCAATTTCGATATGTTGATCCATGATTTATCCCTCTCCAAGCTGTTATTTTAGTTTAATCATATAAGAACCATTCGAGCTGTCAAATCGAATGAATATTTTTTCATTATCATACTTGAATATTTAGGAATCAATTGCCGAATATGATAAAATATAAACATTGAGCATATAAATTAGTTCAGTATACAGCAACATCAAAATTATACATATTTTTCACTATACATATCCTTGGGGAGAAGCAGTGGTAAGAACTGCTGGAGGAACTCATACAGATGATTCGAATCGTTCTGCCCATACCAGATTTGAACAGGCGTTTCGAAAGAAGTGGGTGGTGTGGCAATGGAAAGTTGGGATGATTTCTTAGCGCCTTATATACAGGCCGTTGAGGAATTAAAAGTTAAATTAAAAGGCTTAAGAAAACAATTTGAGAGAGAGAATATTCATTCTCCCATAGAGTTCGTAACGGGTAGGGTGAAGCCGATTGACAGCATCTTGAACAAGGCTAGTCAGAAGGGTATTCCCATCGATAAGTTTGGGGCTGAGATACAAGATATCGCCGGACTTCGGATGATGTGTCAGTTCGTCGATGATATTGAACAGGTCGTAGGACTCCTGAGGAGCCGGAATGATTTTGAGATTGTAGAGGAAAGAAATTATATTTCCCATAAAAAAGCAAGTGGCTACCGTTCCTATCATGTTGTCATTCGCTATCCTGTCCAGACCATTCATGGTGAGAAAAACATATTGGCCGAGATTCAAATCAGAACCTTGGCTATGAACTTTTGGGCAACCATTGAACACTCTTTAAATTATAAATATCAAGGGGCTTTCCCCGAAGATATCCAATTACGATTGAAACGTGCTGCAGAGGCTGCGTTCCTGCTTGATGCGGAAATGTCACAAATCCGTACTGAAATACAGGAGGCACAGCGTCTTTTTTCAAGGAAAAAGGATTCCTGAAAGTGGTAAAGATAAAGACGGAAGAATTCAAACAGAGTTAGGTGGTATTGTATGAAATTTGCGATTACTTCAAAGGGAGATGCAAAATCTAATACGTTAATGCAAAGGATGAGGACGTATCTCCAAGACTTTCAATTGGAATATGATGAAGATCAGCCGGATATCGTCATTTCGGTCGGCGGTGACGGTACGCTGTTATATGCTTTTCATCGATATAAGAATCGGCTCGATAAGACGGCCTTTGTCGGTGTGCATACGGGGCACCTCGGATTTTATGCGGATTGGACTCCCGATGAAATAGAGAAACTAGTGATTGCTTTAGCAAAGACTCCTTTTCAAGTCGTCGAATATCCTCTGTTGGAAACGATTGTGCGCTATCAGCATGGTGGACGGGAAGCAAGATTCTTATCTTTAAATGAATCAACGGTCAAAAGCGTCGAAGGGACATTGGTCATGGATGTAGAGATACGTGGTCAGCACTTCGAAACATTCCGTGGGGATGGACTATGCATTGCCACTCCTTCTGGAAGCACCGCTTATAATAAAGCGCTGGGAGGGGCCATCGTCCACCCTTCGATAGATGCAATTCAAATAACGGAATTGGCGTCGATTAATAACCGGGTGTTCAGGACGGTTGGATCTCCACTTTTACTGCCTGCGCATCATACGTGCATGTTCAGGCCAGTCAATGCTGTCAATTTTCAAATCACGATCGATCATCTGACTCTACTACAAGAAGATGTGAAATCCATTCAATGTCGGGTGGCGGATGAAAAGATCCGTTTTGCAAGATTCCGGCCGTTTCCTTTCTGGAAAAGGGTCCATGATTCATTCATTGCCAATTAAGGAGATTATATTACCTCATGTCAAATCAAAAATTTTCTTTAAGTTGGGCGGTTTCTGAAGAGGATTCTGGCTCTTTATTGAGAGATTTTCTCGGCAAATGCGATATCTCAAAACGGGCGTTAACGGATATTAAATTTAAAGGCGGTTCCATCATGGTCAATGGTCTTGAGGTGACAGTGAGGGAGCGCATAAAAACTGGTGATGGCATCACCGTCATTTTTCCACCGGAAGAGGGAAGCGAGGGGCTATTACCTGAAGATATTCCCCTTCGAATCCGTTATGAAGACGATTATGTATTAGTCGTAGTCAAGCCTCAATCCATGAACACCATCCCTTCCCGTGAACATCCGAATGGGAGCCTTGCAAATGGATTAGCTGGTTACTATAAAAAGAGGGATATACAGGCAACGATCCATATCGTTACTAGACTTGACCGCGATACCTCGGGATTGGTCTTGATTGCGAAGCATAGGCATATCCACCATCTTTTAAGTGAACAGCAAAAGTTGGGGCAAGTTAAACGGCGCTATCAAGCGGTAGCTGAGGGTCAAATCGAGGGCCCCGTTGGAAAAGTAGAGGTACCCATCGGTCGGAAATCGACAAGTATTATTGAACGTGAAGTACGGGAAGACGGCCGTTATGCTTGTACACTCTTTGAAGTACAAGCCCACACAGAAGATCATACGTTCCTTAAGCTGGAACTTCTGACAGGCAGGACACATCAAATAAGGGTGCACATGGCCCATATTGGACACCCGCTTGCAGGCGATGATCTGTATGGCGGCCACAGGGATAGGATTGACCGTCAGGCTCTTCATTGCTATGAATTGAAGTTCCTGCATCCCTTTACAAAAAAGGTATTGAAGTTTCAGGAAAACCTACCCCTGGATATGTTGGTTCTTCTAGAAAAGAATTAGTATGAAAAAACTCAAACCCAAAAAAACTCACCAAAACCGGCGAGTTTTTTTGGTTATTTAGAAGAGGACCTGAATTTATCTGCTACATAGGGTAAAGAAGAGGGAACGCTCTGCAATTCCATTTCCGGGTAGCGAAGGGCAGTGAGCTTCCCACCGAAAACGCACCCGGTATCAATGTTGTAGGTGCGATTGACACAGATGGCTTCAGGAACGGGAGTATGGCCATACACAATCCACGCTTTCCCTTTATAGGATTGGGCCCAGTCCCTTCTGACAGGGGAACCGTCAGGATGCTTGGCCCCATTGATATCGCCATAAAGGACAAAGGTTTTTACCTTGCTGCCAGATTGACCGATTAAATCGTGACGGATGCCTGCATGAGCTATAATTAAACGGCCTTCATCGATTAATTGATATAGGGGAGATTGTTCATATAAATCCATGAACTGTTTACGGATTTTCTTCTGTTCACGGTTATTCAACGCCTGGTACTCCGCTACAGTTGTCTCCAGTCCGTGAGATACCTGTACCTTATTTCCTGAAAAATACCGATACAGTTTATTACAGTGATTTCCTGGTGCATAAAGCGCAATTTTTTTATTGATGACCAATTCGTAAACGACTTCAATAACACGGAGTGATTCAGGACCACGGTCAGTCAAATCACCCACAAATCCTAATATTCTCCCGTGGGGATGGACTGGAATTCCGCTTTCCCAGCCATAGCCCATATTCAACGTCAATTCCTTAAATTCAGTGAAGCAACCGTGTATGTCTCCGATGATATCAATCTTCATACTACACGTCCTTTGTTTGTTTTATTTATATTTATGGTATTAGTATAGTATTATTTCAAAAAATAATATATTAAGTACAAAATAAAAAAATGTTTGGGAGGTGTAACCTTGGAAGAGAAGATGGAAAGAGAAATTAATAAACAGAATAGAGACCTTTTGGTTAACGCACTTAAACATGAAAATCTGGATCAGTTCCGTATAGAGTTCCTTGATATGCATCCTTATGATCAGGCCCAATTTTATACGAGTTTAAAGGAAGAGTACCGGCCAGTATTGTATCGCTACTTATCACCGGAAGAAATGGCGGACCTTTTTGAAAATATAGAAATAGATGAAGAAGAATACGAAAACCTTCTAGCTGAAATGGATCCTTCCTATGCAGCCGATATGCTTTCCCATATGTACGCAGATGATGCGGCCGATGTCCTGAACGAAATCAACGATGAGCAAGCCGTTAGCTATTTGACGATCATGGATGATGAAGCGGCTAGTGAGATTCAAGAACTGCTGCATTATGAAGAGTCGACTGCCGGAAGTATAATGACCACCGAGTTCATTGCAATTGAAGCAAACGAAACGGCGCGTTCGGCCATGCAGATTTTAAAACGGGAAGCCCCGCAAGCAGAGACGATTTATTATGTGTTTGTTACGGACCAAGATAAAAAGTTACTTGGCGTGTTATCACTGCGGACATTAATCATTGCGGATGAAGATGCTTTGATTGGTGATTTGATGGATGAACGGGTCGTTTCCGTCCCTGTCTCAGAGGACCAGGAAGAAGTGGCGCGTAAAATTAGGGATTATAATTTTCTAGCCGTGCCGGTTGTGGATTTTCAGAACCATCTATTAGGAATTATAACCGTCGATGATATCATTGATGTCATGGACGAAGAAGCATCGGATGATTACTCCAAATTAGCAGGTGTATCCGACCTTGACCATGTAGATAAAAGTGCTTTTTCAGCTGCGAAAAAGCGATTGCCGTGGTTGGTCATCCTTTTATTTCTAGGTTTATTGACTGCGAGTCTGATCGGGAGGTTTGAAGAGACGCTTAGCCAAAAAGCCATCCTTGCCGTTTTCATCCCCTTGATTGGCGGGATGGCCGGAAATACGGGGACACAGGCTCTTGCTGTCGCGATTCGAGGAATTGCGACAGGTGATTTGGAAGAGGAAAGTAAATGGAAACTGATCATCCGAGAGGCTGGGACGGGGTTTATTACCGGTTTGACTTGTGGAATCGTTATAACGGGTATTGTCTACTTTTGGAAACACGATTTCATGTTAGGGTTATTGGTCGGCATTTCGATCTTCATTACCTTGATTGTGGCGACGCTAGCCGGATCGTTGGTCCCGTTGCTCATGCATAAAATGAAAATTGACCCTGCCGTTGCATCTGGTCCTTTCATTACAACCATTAATGATATCATCAGTATTCTCATCTATTTCGGATTGGCCACTTTATTGATGGGGTATTTATTGTAAGCGAAGGATTCGACTTTCGCTTACATTTTCAGTAGGTTAGAAAACGGTATTTTTCTTTCTTATTATTTGTTATAATGGAAATTAGTATCAGGTACTAATAACTTGTATTAATTTTAGGAGGATCATATACACATGACTTTTTCATTAGAAGGAAAAACGTTCGTCATCATGGGTGTCGCCAACAAAAGAAGCATCGCTTGGGGAGTGGCCCGTTCCTTACATAAAGCGGGTGCCAAGCTGATTTTTACATATGGGAAAGAACGTACAGAAAAAAGTGTCAAGGAGTTGTCTTCCACTTTGGAGGGCGAACCTTCAATCATCCTGCAATGCGATGTAACAAAGGATGAAGATATCGAGAAGTGCTTTGCTTCCATTAAGGAGAAGGTGGGAGTCATTCATGGTGTCGCTCATTGTGTGGCATTTGCTAATAAAGAAGAGCTAGATGGAGATTTTGTCAATACTAGCCGTGAAGGATTCTTGCTTGCACACAATATTAGTTCCTTCTCGTTAACGGCTGTGGCTAAGGCGGCGAAAGAAATCATGCCAGAAGGTGGAAGCATTGTCACCATGACCTATCTTGGTGGCGAAAGAGTCATGCCGAATTATAATGTGATGGGTGTGGCTAAGGCGTCACTTGAAGCCAACGTACGGTATTTATCAAGTGATCTTGGTAAGGATAATATTCGTGTCAATGCCATATCTGCAGGGCCAATTCGCACCCTTTCCGCCAAAGGCGTTCGTGACTTCAACACCATCTTGAAGAAAATCGAAGAAGAAGCACCGCTCCGTCGTACAACTACTCCGGAGGAAGTCGGGGACACTGCCGTTTTCCTATTCAGTGACATGTCACGCGGAATCACAGGGGAAAATATCCATGTGGATTCAGGTTACCATATTATTGGATGAGGAATAGGGGGCCTCAATAGACAATCTCGTCATTGATGCCCCCATATTGCCAGGATGCTTTCATGTATAAGCATTCTGGCTTTTTATTTTCTTATGTTTTCGACAACGATAACCTTTTATCGGTCCATATGCCCCTTATCCTTTTGGTCTTCAAAAATTGGAGTCAATTTATCCTTCCCGGTATTTTGTAGGTTCACTTCGATCTTTATCGATTTAATCGTGTCATCTTCTAATGGAATTTCTCCGTCTTTTTGAATTTCCTTCCACTTTTTAATGTCTTTTCGATAAAGGGTTTCAGAAAGTCTGAATAGATCGACTTTCTTTTCTTTTGCATATTTATAGGTGTATTTGATTTCCTTTTTGAGAATACGCTTTAATTCTCTTTCATATTCCTTAGGTGATGAATCCACCTTCATCGTCTCGATGCTCGATTTAAGTTTCATCTTGATGTGAAACCGTACCTTTCCATCCTTCTCTATAACCGGTTTCATTTTAACCTTTTTTTCGTAAACAATGACAGAAGTGTCCTGCCTGGTCCCCGGGAAAAGTGTAACACTATCGCGAACAAAGTTCTTATTTACCAGTCTTGCCCCTTTCATTGCACGAGTAGGAAAAATGGTTTTAATCTTATTTTCTGAAATGACTGCAATGCTATCCAACAGCAAGTCTTTCTTTTTTTCTTTCTGGCCGCTCCATTGTTTTGTCACTTTCATTCGGGGAATGGAAACAAAATAAGCTGGTTCGTCCATTTCAATGATAAGTTCCCTCAAGTTTATGGGTGGTATAAATGAGCTTTGCTTATAGTTCCCCTCGGGATCGCTTAATTTAGAAAAAGCCAGGGAAATATTTTCGATAGGAGCAACCAGCATTGCTTCTTTAACTGATTCCTTGGTCATATAAAAGAAAATGCGGTAACGCGTTTCACGATAGCGGTCCAGAAAATCCACTGTCTTTTTGAATCCCCCTGCATTAAGGGCTTCATCAGAAAAAATGACAAACGAAAGATGACCCCAATAAATGCGACGATCTGACGTATGATATAAATCGAAAATGGCTTCTTCCAGTGTATCCCCGGTTCCAGTTCCAACATCACTCGCATTTTGTGAACTTGGATCGCCACCCGCTTCGGTTTTAGCCAATCCCTGTAAGTTGATGATTTGAAGGTAAACGACGACCTTGCCGTCCTTATAATCGACTCCAACCCCATGGGCATATACAAGCCGTTCCGGTTCATTCGAATCCCAACACCCAGAAAGAAAGATGATAAGCACCAGTAATGGGATGAACTTGTACTTCATTTTTTTTCATCATCCCCTTTCCTCGTGGAGTCTTTTGGCGCAATGACGGTAGGCCTTCTTTTATCGAAAGTGGGGGGAACTCTAAAAAGGGTTTTAAATATATTGGTTGGACTTAAGTTAGCGGTCACTTCCAAGTAAGGGACCCCTAATATTCGGATATTACTCACGTATGCACATAAAAATAGAGCAAGAAGGAAAAAAGCGAACAGACCTAAAAAGGACGCAGAAGCAATCGAGAGAAGCCGGACCAAACTGATGACCCCTATGATGGATTGGTTAACGAGCGTGAAGGTGGCTACCGCTGAGCCTGCAATCACGACCAGCATGGCGGGGCTTGTCAATCCAGATCGGATTGCAGCATCTCCGATAATTAAGGCGCCGAGGACACTTAATGTTGGACCAATCGAACTTGGAAGGCGCATGCCGGCTTCCTTGAAGATTTCAAACACGATGACCATGGTTATGGCTTCGAGTGCAGTGGGAAGCGGTAATCCTCGCCTCGATTCAACGACAGTGGCAAGAAGGATCAAGGGAAGCTGATCTTGATGAAACGTAGTTAAGGCAACCCAAAAACCTGGTAAAAGCGCAGCAACAAAGATTCCGAAGATACGAAGTCCTCTTTCAAAGGTGGCGTAGGTTGATGTATATTCATTATCTTCTGAGGTCTTTAAGATAATAAAAAGGTTGATAGGAGTGATCATGGTATAAGCAATCCCATCGATGAGCAACAATATCCTCCCTTTTAATAGGCACTGTACCGCAAAATCAGGCTTTCCTGAATAGTGATGCCTCGGAAAAAGGATAGCAGGTTTTTCCTCGATCAATTCCATGAATTGATTCCCACTATAAATTCCGTCGACATCAAGTGATTCGATTTTCTTGGAAAGTTGATCCACCATCTCGGGATTAGAAATATCATCCATATATAAAAGAGCTACTTTGGTCAAGGTACGTCTGCCTACTTCAAAATGCTTCACACTTAAGGAATTGGTGCGCATCCGCTTCCTGATCAAAGCGACATTGACTGATAAATCCTCTATGAAATTATCCCGAGGTCCTTTAATGGTAACTTCAGCTGATGTCTCCTCGGGACTACGTTGTGGACGGTTCGCTATATTGGAAGATAATAATCGATTCGTACCTAATACATGGATGATCAATTTTCCCGAGTATATCTCGGCAAATAGTTGTTCCGTTGTCGTCAATTCTGTTAACTGTGGGAGGTGAAGGGAGGATTTTAAGTCCTCGACCGTAATCTTTCCTTTTTTATATTTCTGGAAAAAAAGAGTCAACCTCTCGAACACAAGATTATTCAATAATTCATTGTCGATCAACCCTTCACAGCCAATTAATGTGACTTTAACAGGGGCATCATCACGATAGAAAGCGTTTTGAAAAAAAACATCCTCAGAATTTCGGAAAACCTCTTTCAAATATTCTTCATCTGTACGAAGAGGCTCTTTGGTAACCGAGTCTTGCTTAATCGGTTTGGATGCTTGCTTTTCCTTTTTGTTGAACATCGGATTTGGTCCTCCTTTTTCGGCGATTTTTGAAAAAAACGAAAAG
Source organism: Peribacillus sp. NPDC097224 (assembly GCF_044761985.1). NCBI lineage: Bacteria > Bacillati > Bacillota > Bacilli > Caryophanales > Bacillaceae > Peribacillus > Peribacillus sp. NPDC097224. Next base: position 369,491 of record NZ_JBIWDK010000003.1, read on the forward strand.
GCTCAATAGAATGGACACCGCTAAAAAGTAATAGAAAGTTCCAGGCATGATAAATGTTTTAATGATGAAATATAAATCGATATCACTGATTCTATATAAATTAGAAATGATCAAGACCAGGGAAAAAATGATGAGTAGAATCGTTTTATTCCGCTTCTTTTTAATGGAAAGGACTTCGATGGATAGAAATAGTAAAAAGGAGACCCTTATAAAAGCACCGGTTAACCATTGATAAATCGACAGAAAGTCAAGGTGCTCGATGAAGCGGCCCAATGTGACCAACCCCCATTGCTCAAATGCAGGATATTTTTGTCTGGCAGCTTCCTTCGGTCCAAACTCGGTAATCGATCCGATAAGCGGTCCCAGTATGAGTAAAGTAAGGATTAAGGCATTGAAGAAAAACACCTTATATTTTAACGGTCCATGAACTTTTTGCTGCATGAACAGAAGCGCCATCAATTCTATCAATCCGGATAAAGGATAGATGATACCGGAAAAAATGGGTTTCCACCCATGTTCCAGCACCGGTCTCAAAAGTGTATAGTCCTTGAATTGAATATTGGTGAAGGCGACAAACAATCCGAATGCAATGACTGCAGTCAATACGAAGGTATTCACGATGGCGATCGTTTGTATGTTTGTATTTGCGAGAAAAAAACATAATCCCGTGAATAGGATGATTTCAATGAAGGGAGGGGTAACCGGTAAGTAGGATACCTTGGTCCATACCACCATCTCTTTCAATGAGACTGCCGCTAATATGACGAAGAGCATGCTTAGGGAAATCGCTAGTACCTTCCCAGGCAGCTTGCCAATGTTCATTTCGACCCATTTGAAAACATTTTCATGTGCCGTGGCTTTGTGAATAAAGTACAAAAGCACACACCAACCCACAATGAGAAAAAAGGAAATAAGGACAGTGATCCACCCATCCCGTTTTGCAGCCGGTAATAAATGAGGGAGGATTGTCACATGATTCTTTAAACCGACAGCAGTCATTATGATCAAAGATAGTTGTACAGTTGAAATTTTCCCGTTTTTTCTCATCTTTGTTTACTCCTTTACTATCATTCTTCGTTTAGTTATCTCCATTTCATTCCGGAATATCCAATAGTGGACGTTTCTCCTTTTTTGGAAGAAGGTTACTTACCGAGCATAAAAAACGGAGTGCTTCATATAGATGATACATAGAGCAGATAAAAGCCTGTAGTGTGAAAAATCGGTGGGAACCCCTTTGAAATCCATTGTTGAATGAGTGAAGGAGGGAAAGTTATGGACGTGAAAAAGCGTCTGTCTTTTACCAATGGGGTGCAAACAGTATGTGAGCCTCCGGTCAAACAGATAAACCCTACCAGTAAGAGACTAGATGGTTCCTATAATACGGAGGAATTGCTGGAATTATTGGGGAGACTGCCTGCTTTTGCGCCTAAACCTGTTTGTAAGTTCACCATTAATGGCCGCACTCTATTCGGAAAGTTGGAACAAAAACAGGAATCCAGTCTTTTTATCAGGCATCATTTTGGTAAAGAGGTCGTCAAATACCATATAGAGCAGCTTCAATCCGTGGTTATCTTGAAATATTAGGAGGATTTGCATGTCAGAAAATAAAAATGATAAAAAATCAAAACCTTTACTATATGTCGATCAAGTAGAAGTGAAGGCCCAAAGAGGGAACATGCAAAGTGATTACCGGACAAAAAGAAAAAAGAAAGAAGTGTCAGCAGAGCCTGAAGTAGTCGAAGATGACCGAAAGACTCAAAAAATAGAAAAGATAAAACAGGAGTTCGGTGTGTACGAGGCAATGAAGGAAATTGAATCGGAACTGAGTGAAATAAAAAAAATAACGGACCAATACGTACCTGAACCAGAACAAGAACATGCGCCCGTGGAAACTGCCGAGGAAATTCCTATAGATCTTGAACCAGAAAAGAAAAAAACCAAAAGGAAGAAAAAGGTGGAGAAGGTTTCGACAACTGACCTCATAACACGCCTTTCCCAACATAAAGGATACCCAAAACCAGTTTGTGAAGCAGTTATCCATGGTGAAACGGTTAGGTTTCAAGTCATGGGGATGAGGGGGGAGTCGGTAAAGATCAAAAGGGGGAACCATATCCGGTTCGTCAGATTGCCGGATATAATGAATGCTACTATTATCGAAGAGTCCAATTAGTGAAGGAGCAAAATATACATGTTTCTCTCGCAGTCTGATTTGACAATCGTGCTTCTATTAGGTCTAGCTTCATTTAGGCTTACTCGATTAATCGTTTTTGATAAAATAACCGAACCTTTGCGTCGTCCATTCTTTAAAGAAATTGAAGAAAAAGGTGAAGATGGGACGGCTGAAGTTTACCTAGTTCCAAAAGAAAAGGGATTGAGTGGTTGGATTGGTCAATTGCTTAGTTGTTTTTGGTGTGTAGGTGTGTGGTCCAGCCTCTTTCTGGTCATCCTTTATCTTGAGCATGTGTTCATGGGGCAAGTATTGATCTTGGTCCTTGCCGTTGCTGCAGTCGGTTCCATAATTGAAGTGATTATCAGTAAAATTATGGATATTTGACGGAGTACAACTTGTCTTTTTTATCATATAGTATGGTATAGATGATAAAGGAGGGTCACAAATGAATTATAAACAGAATCCATGGCAGTATGCTGCGAAACCAATCAAAAAAGATCAGCCTGTCAAAATTAAAAAAGATTGTGGCTGTAATAAAAGCAAAAAAAACAAAGCCTATTAAATAAACGGAACCCTTCCTCTTTGGAAGGGTTTCTTTTATTTCCTAATCCTACCATTCATAAAAAATGGGATAAACAAGAAGATAATAATAGAACGTTAAATTAGGATGTGATTCTATGTTCAGAAAACGGAGAATTTTATATGTTAGCTGGATGTCTCTAGCAGTCATTATGCTCCTATTAACTGGCTGCAGCAGTAAAGATGATGGGAAAACAGAAGGATTGGCTTTAATCAAGCGAACGAATCCGGAACCGATGGATATCATTCACGGAGAAGATGAAGAAGATGAAAAAGGACTCATTACGAAAGTTAAGGAGATGGTAAGTGATGAAGACGAAATTTATGATGTGATCGTTGTCAAAAATGGTAAGAAAATCCTCGTGGCTTATAAAGTAAAGCATCTACAGCGTTTTCATATGAAAAAAATCGATAAAAACGTGACAAAAAAATTGGAAGACAAGTATCCAAAGTATAAATTTATCATTTCCAGCGATTATAAAATCTTTTTGGAGTCAGTAAGGTTGGATGAATTGCTTAAGGAAAAAGATGTACCAGAAAAGAAAGCGAAAAAGAAATTCAAAGAAATAGTTGAGCTTCATAAGGAATTAATATAAGAAGGCGAGGTTTCAAAGTATGAGCGGAAAGGAAAAGACGACCCCACAGCAAGATGAATATAAACAGCTTCAAGGCAAGCACGAGATTAAAAGGCCTGTCTTGACCAATTGTCTAAAAGCTTTTTTGGTAGGCGGTATTTTCTGCATAGTGGGACAAGCCATTTCTTATTTCTATATTTACTTCTTTAATTTCACGGAGCAGACGGCCGGGAGCCCAACCACTGCAACCATGGTATTTCTTGCTCTTTTAATGACGGGCTTCGGATTTTATGACCGGATTGGGCAATTTGCTGGAGCTGGTAGTGCCGTACCTGTTACTGGCTTCGGTAACGCGGTCATCTCAGCGGCCATCGAGCATCGTACGGAAGGATTCGTCCTTGGTGTGGGTTCCAATATGTTTAAATTGGCGGGATCGGTCATTCTATTTGGTGTATTTTCCGCTTTCGTCGTGGCTTTAATCAAAACGATTATTCAGATGATAGGGGGTTAATCGATGCTAAAGGGGAGACAAACTTGGACGTTCGCTAATAAACCAATCATTTTAAGTACGGGTGTAACGGGCGGACCTTTTGAAGCAAATGGTGAAATTCCGGGTGACTTTGACATTCTGTACAGCGACCTGTGGATGGAGCAGGATTCGTATGAAAAGGCCCATCGTCATTTGATGGAAAAATCAGTGGAGATTGCCCTGCAAAAAGGGGGAATTGAAAAGGAACAAGTGCAATTTTTTCTGGCAGGGGATTTAATCAACCAGATTACACCCACCAGTCTGGCAGCTAGAACCAATGGGATTCCGTACTTCGGTTTGTTCGGTGCTTGTTCTACATCGATGGAAGGTCTTGCCCTGGCAGCCTTCATCACCAATTACGGTGGGGCTAACTATGTGCTGACAGGGGCGTCTAGTCATAATGCAGCCGTCGAAAAACAATTCCGTTATCCAACAGAGTATGGGGGACAGAAACCACCTACTGCTCAGTGGACGATAACCGGTGCGGGGGTAGCTTTGGTGACTCCAAATGGTACGAGGCAGGAGGCATACCCTCATGTTGTTTCCGCTACCATTGGAAGAGTCATTGACATGGGGTTGAAGGATCCTTTCAATATGGGGGGGGCAATGGCACCCGCTGCCGTAGATACGATTATCGCTCATTTCAGAGACACGGGTCTTACCCCTGACCATTATGACTTGATTGTCACTGGTGATTTAGGGCAGATAGGAAGGTCCACGGCGTTGGATCTTTTGAAGGAAAAAGGATGTAGGATCAACCAGGAAAAATTCAAAGACTGTGGATTGATCATTTATAAAAAGGATCAGCCTGTTTTAGCTGGTGGAAGTGGTGCCGGTTGTTCCGCAGCCGTGTTATACGGTCATTTATTAAATGAAATGAGTCAGGGGAAATATAAACGGATATTATTGATTGCAACAGGGGCATTATTGTCACCGTTAACGTATCAGCAAAAAGAATCGATTCCGTGTATTGCCCATGCGGTGGCCATTGAGTATGGGACAAATACATGAAAAAGGAGAGATCAGGATGTTAGCAATGTTTTTTTGGGCCTTTGTCATCGGAGGCTTGATTTGTGTAATCGGCCAGCTTTTATTCGACTTGGCTAAGCTAACCCCGGCACATACACTAAGCTTATTCGTTGTAATAGGAGCCATACTGGGAGGCTTCGAATTATATGAACCGCTTATAGACTTTGCAGGAGCAGGAGCAACCATTCCCATTGTTTCCTTTGGGAATTCCTTGGTGAACGGAGCCATGTTAGAAGCAGAAAAGCATGGGATTGTCGGCGTCCTTACCGGCATGTTTGAAATCACGAGTTCAGGAATCTCTGCAGCTATCATCTTTGGATTTATCGGAGCTTTGGTCTTCAGACCGAAAGGATGATCCATACATAGCGGAAATGGGCATGATGTTTAGGGCATGGCCTATACATATTGTCCCACCCTACATATATTATCAGTGAGCTCAATTTGAGAGCGAGGTGATTGTAATATGTTTGGTTATGGTGGCTACGGATGTGGCGGTTGCAATGAAGGCTATGGCTATGGATATGGAGGCGAAGCATACAGTGGTGGTGGCTTTGGTGCTGGATCCACGTTCGTCTTGATCGTTGTATTGTTTATCCTATTAGTTATTGTCGGGGCTTCTTTCTGTTAGTGTAATTGGAATAGGCTGTATTAGCCTATTCCTTTTTTTATTGATTTTTATGGACCTTGCACATATCCCTCATCCTTCCATAAGATAGATACAGAAAAGGAGGGGCTTAGGCATGGATAATAATTTGTTTAAAAACATAGAAGGAAAAACGGGTGTAAACATGAAGGATGTTATGGAATTGGCAAACTCACTACAGGGTGCCAATTTTAAAGATGAAACGACTGTCAGGAATGTAATTAAAAGGGTATCTCAAATAGCCAATAAACCAGTCAACAAGGAAATGGAAGACAAAATCGTACATTCTATCGTTGCTGAGGGAAATAAACTGGATTTCGGGACAATTTCCAATATGATGAATAAAAAATAGTAAGCGAAACAGGAGCCTGCAGTATTGCAGGCTCCTGTCTGTTTCCCTGGATATCTTTAAAGATTCAAGAACCTGGATGGGTGGGCCGTCCTTCCACGTCTCGTTTGCGGGACAGAGATATAAAGATTCTTTTTGGCCCGGGTCGCCGCCACATAAAGCAATCTCCTTTCCTCTTCAAGAGGACCAAGTTCACCCTTACGATACGAATCCAATGCAAAGTCATGGGGAAGGCTGCCATCAACCGCAGCCAGAATATAAACAGATTGATATTCAAGGCCTTTAGAGCGGTGAATCGTCGTGAGCTGAATGGCATCTTTAAAGTGCTTGGATAGCTGTTTCACTTCCTGAACCATGGCAGTCATATGATCGACATGGTCGAGGAAGGAAGCGACTGTGGGAAACCGATTAGCAGCCACTTTCAAATCACGAATATCATCCGAACCTTTTTCCAAGTTGGCTTCATTTCCCCTTTTCTTTACATACTCCTGATAGCCCAAATCCTTCTCGATGACTTCTAAAGCCACGAGCGGGGACATGGTCTTTATAGAACGGATTTGTGCCGGTATTGCTTTTAACTTACGTTCTTGAAAGGCATGTCCCGTTTTTACAAAAGCAAAAGCATCGATAAAGTCACAATCTTGCAAGATCGTCTGGGCTTTTAGCTCCTGTAGGACACTCTGCTTTAAAAACAAGGAAGAAAGGACGTCAGAAGCGGCCTTGCTATCCTGAGGGTGCAGGCTTAAGCGCATGAATGCAAGCATGCCATGGATGACCCGCCGTTGATAAAAAGAATCCGCATCCTTTTCGATCACGAAGGGAAGGTTGGAAGATGCCAGTCTTTCAAAAATGGCACGCGACATCGTATGGGTCCTGTAAAGGATGGCGAAGTCACCAGGATTGGCACCTTTGGATATCTTTTCTTGTATGTCGGTCACGATCATCGTCGCTTCGAGCTCTTCATCATGCGGATAGAATAACACAGCTGGATTCCCTTGATTATGTTGTGCCCGCATCGTTTTATCCATCCGATGCTGATTTCGTTTTATCATTCTATTTGCCGTAGCAACAATCTCATGGGAAGAACGGTAATTTTCGGTCAACTTCACGACTTGGGAACCAGGGAAATCATGGTTGAAATTCAGGATATATTTTGGATCACTCCCACGGAATGAATAGATGGCTTGATCGTCATCACCAACTGCACAAACATTTTTTGTTTCCGCTGAAAGGAGTTTTATCAACTCATATTGAACTTTATTAATATCCTGAAACTCGTCCACTAAAAAATAGCGGAACCGTTGTTGATATTTCAATAACAATTCAGGATGGCTTTTCAAAAATACGTAGCAGCCTACCAGCATATCATCGAAATCATATTTACTTGTTTGTTCTTTATACGCTTCATACTTTTTATATAGGAATAGACAGGATTTCTCCCAATCATCATTCGGTTTGACATCGTCAGGAAAAATCAACGAGTTTTTCCAGAGGCCGATTTGCTGAAGTGCCTGATCATAGGCAAATTCCTTTTCATCAAGCTCCAACTCCCGACCGGCCTGCTTCAATATTTTTTCTTTTTCCCAATTCCACTTCAACAGGAAGTCCCGTTGCCATTTTGCAGGCTCATGAAAGATCAAGATTTTATAAAAGATGCTGTGGAAGGTGCCACTAACAATTTGAGAGACGAGGGAAGGGGACATATAAGGGTAGCTGATTAGCCGCTGCTGCATCTCCTTTGCGGATTTCGCTGTAAAGGTTACAAGCATAATGCTTTTAGGATTTATTTTTTCTACAGTTAGCATATAGGCAGTCCTTACCGTCAATACTCTGGTTTTACCGCTTCCAGCCCCGGATAAAACAAGGACGGGACCTTCTATCGTTTTTACTGCTTTTAACTGTTCGTCATCAAGCATGATCCCTTTTTCAGATAGTTCCTGAAAGTAAGGGTCCAAAAGTTCTGTGCGGACGGAAGGTTTATCCAAATAGGGAGGATTGCCTGTAATGGTCCGACTTTTCAAAAATGGTTCGATAACAGTCTTCGTTTCGGTAATGGTACGTGATTTAGGAATTCTGAATCCGTTTTGTTCCATGTATTCTAAAGGTTTAGTTTCAGGTTTTGATATAGGATTTGGCATTTCACAAGCAGGTCGTGAAGGGTCACTGTGATAAAAGTAAGGTGTTTCATGAATGCCAATGAATAATTTCACTGGATTATCACATATGACACAAGAGAGCTGATCACGTTTTCCTTTTTCAAAGAGTGTCTGCAGCTCACTAGCCGAAACAGTAAGTAGATGTACGATTTCATTTTCCGATTTTGCTTGATTCATATAAATGGATACCTCAAATCTATTAAAAATATCGGCAATCTCCATTTTACCAGAGAAATAGAAAAAAAGAATCCGGAAAAGATGTTTCGTTTCATTCTGGATTGGGTATGTAAAGGACAAGAGAGCCTATATAGTGAGGAGGGTTAATGATGGGATACATAGCGCCAGTAACGCAATTCGAATACATTCAATACGCAAACCGGACAGTAGAAGCGGAGAGAAAGCCAAGAATCGTTGATGGAACGACACCCATTCAGCCAATTCGTTTTGACCAAGTGCTGGAAGACGAAACGAAGCGGTCGGAAAAATTTGACCATGTCACGAATATGAATCAGGACAGATCACCTGGAGCAGGTGCGTATAAGAATCATTTACTAATGAGGGCCCAAGAGGAAATCACGGCCGAAATGACAGGAAAAGGAGGATATGTAAACGAAATGGTCTGAGACTTCGATAGAAATACAAAAGGACACATTTATGTGTCCTTTTTGTGTTCACTCTTAAAGAACGTCTAATTCTACAATTAGAGCTAACAATAATTGTAGTAACAATTGAATGTTAACGGCGATTTGAGCATCGGTTGTAGTAATTTCGATATCACGGCTGTTTTCAACAATTGTTTTTTGACGTGTAATTTGTTTAACATTAGAAGATTGGATCAATTCTTGAGTAATGCGGTCTGCTTGGTCAGTGTCTGCAATGGAAATGCTGACGATGACCGCGATGGCTGCTTGGATTGCCGTCTGTAAAGAAAGGGCCGCCTTAACATCTGTAGAGATTACTCTTACATTACAAGAATCTTTAATGTAAACAAGCTCTTCAGAAAGTTGGAGTTGCGAATTATCCTGTTTAGCTTCTTGTTCAATTTCGTTTGCGGATTCTTCACAGAATGATGTTAGGGGATGGTTGGTGTTATTGTCTAGAGCCGACCATGATCTTTCAGAATGTTTTGTTGTATTGCAATTGTTGCTATGATATACATTTTGGTTCATGTCGTTTTTTCCTCCTTAGGGTTTAATTCCCTATTAAAATATGCTATGCATGTAAATTTGGTTGGACGAATAAATCAATTCATTCGTTTATTTTCAAATATTTTTTTGAAGAGTTTGTGCGAACGGATGAAGCATCATGGAATGAAGTGTTCAGAATGAATGGTAAAGAAGCAAGGTCCAGTCTGCGCTTCATACCGAAAAGAGCGTAATTGAATAGGAGGAATGTTAGTTATTTGTCTTTGGTATCGGAATAACTAGTGTGGTGAGAATTTGTGACGGGATTCACATCGTTTTCTGTAATGCTTTTCTCTTGATTGATAAGCAGTTCAGATTGTTTCTGTAAAAACTGTATGGTCTCCTTTAAGTGACTTCTTTCTTTATCACTCAAATCAACTTTATCCTTTTTGACACCATGCTTTCTCAAAGTCCTTGAAACGAGTAGTTCCATTAATCGTTTTTGAGATTCATCCATGTTGAATTCATTGTTACTCATGAAATTTCCCTCCTTCTTGCTTTCTATATATAGACTATGTTTATTTGTGAATATTGACATAGAATGGGAAGGGATTTTTACGAGAATGGTATATATAAAAAAACGCTGTCCCCTGTGGAAATTCCAAGGGAACAGCGTTTTTATTAGGAAATCTTTTTTTTCATCGTTTTATGGGGAATCCCTGCATCCATAAATTCCTCGGAAATGATTTCATACCCTAATTTCGAGTAAAAGGGGATGGCATGTAATTGAGCATCGAGCTTCAATTGAGAGATGTCATGAGAAATCGCAAATTCTTCAATGGCATTCATGATCAGGGCACCAGCCCCAGTTTTACGGGAGTTAGAGAGTACACAGATGCGCTGGACCTTACCGATCCCGTCAATGATTCGAAATCTCCCCGCACCAATAGGCTGCTCTTCATCGTTATATAAAACAAAGTGGGTGGAGTCTTCTTCATATTGGTCAATCTCTTCTTCAAGTGGGACATGTTGTTCCTCTACAAACACTCTTTTTCTTATGGTGTAAGCATATCCACGTTCTTGCTCGTTTTCAACAATTTTTACAAACACGAAATTATTCAGCTCCTAAACGAAATGTTTCATATACAGTCCATGTTCCATCTTCCAATTGATACAATAAATGAATTCTTTTGACATCTTCTTCATGGCTTACATCAAGCATGCTTAATTGACCTAAAACATCCGAATGTTCGTTATCAGATAGATCTTGTGCAATCGTTATATGTGGAACGAAAGCATGTTCTGTTTCATTTTTGAAGAAATTCTCGTCATGAAGCATTTCGTGTAAGTCTTCAAGTTCCTTTGACAGCTCCACTTTAAAATAAATGGTGTTGCTGACGGGTTGGAAGGATTTCGCTTTCGTCACATTTAAGGAGAAAGGCTGGAACTTCCGTGCAATGTCTTTCAAGCGTTCTGCGATTGCTGAAATTTCCGTTTCAGTCGCTTCAAACGGTTGTTTAAGTGTGAGATGTGGTGGAATGAATGCGTACTTTGTGTCATACCGTTTCCGGTAGGAGTTTGCTAAATCTTGAAGTTTTTTTGAAGGGAAAATTGCAACACCATATTTCATATTGTTACCTCCTAAGATTATAATTTAATTTTTCGAAAACTCTAGTCCAAATGCATTTTTTAACCATTCTAACCGAGATTAAAACATTTCCAGAAGGGCCCTTTTTAAGTCTGCCTGCCAAAACTTCCACGTATGATTCCCTTCAAATTCTTCATAGAAGCAAGGGAATCCTTTTTGTTTTAACAATTGATGCAGTTCCCGGTTGGGTTCTATGAAATTTGCTCGGTTCCCATCTGTAGTGGGAACGTCAGTCTCTTCGGTTCCAATCACATGATACAGTTCGAGGAGATGAGGATTCTCAAAACTACGGACAGCATTCATCACTTCTTCATTGGCAAGCGGAGACTGCATGATGCATTTACCGAATGTATGTGGATATTTAAGTGCAGCGAGCAGGGAAACCGTGCCACCAAGAGAATCCCCCATTAATGCCCGGCCATGTCCCATTTGATAGGTTGGGAATTCCTCATCTAAAAATGGAACAAGTTCATGGGCCAGAAATCGTATGTAGGCTTCGTGCTGTTCACCATCAGGATGATATTTCCGTCTACGGTCAAACCGATCTTTATAGGGAATGCCGACGATTATAATATTCTCAATCTCGCCATTTCCTAAAAGTTCATCAGTCACACGACCTATTCGACCCATTTGAAAATAATCTCGACCATCTTGAGCTATGACAAGCGTATATTTATAAAGTGGTGAAAAATTAGCCGGTAAATATACAAGTAGCTCTAATTCCTCAGATAACGCCTCACTTCTAAACATATATTCTTTTATCGTGCCTTTGCGTAAACTCATTTACCGCACCTCTATGAATTTATAATGAAAATAATGTTCTTAGTTATTTTAGCATAGCCATCCTTCTTTTTCCTGTCTGAAGGATATAGAAAAGTGATTTTTCTTTTATTTTCCAAATATTTAGAATATTTAATGGTATAATGGAAAGATATCAAAAAAAGGGGAGGCAGATAAAATGGCAGATGTACGCGTCCATAGCAGGGAAGTTACAAGAGCGGCTAAACAAACATTACTAGATCGTGGTGTAAGTGTGGAGGCTATTGCAGAGATTGTCTTTGAACTACAATTCCCTTATAAAGCTGATTTGAAATTAGAGGAATGTATTAGAAGTGTTGAAAGGGTGCTTTTAAAGAGAGAAATTCAACATGCCATTTTAGTTGGTGTTGAACTTGATCGACTGGCAGAACAAAAGAAGCTATCGGAACCGCTTCAATCCATTGTCGAATCGGATGAAGGTCTGTTTGGAGTGGATGAAACGATTGCCTTTGGTGCCGTACTTGGTTATGGAAGCATTGCCGTGACAACCTTTGGACATTTGGATAAGAATAAAATAGGCGTCATTCACGAATTGGATAAGAAGCAAGAGGGAGTCGTGCATACCTTCCTCGATGATATTGTTGCAAGCATTGCAGCAAGCGCTGCCTCAAGATTGGCACACCGTCTAAGAGATGATGAAGAATCTTTAACTGAACAAGAAAAGGATATACAGGAAGAAGAGGAATTAATCGGATAAGTTTGGAACAATCAATGATGCGTTAGGTAGTAATCGGGATTATCCTGACCTATCATACCTGGACTTAATAAGGCGGGCAGAGAGGATGTTTTCTATTTTAAACGTTCGTTTTGTCCGCCGAAGAAAGCAAAAGGCACGGATATAACCTGAATATACTTCAAGAACTTCAATTCTGCGCTGTGTAATCTTTCCATTTTCAGATAGGTAAATGATTTCTAAAGGAACCTTTTCATCCATATGTTTCCGAATGATATATTTCATTCCGCTGGCCTCCGTTTCTATCTTTCTTGTTTATATTATATGCGAACATGCGTTTGTTATGCAAGAAAATAAAGAACATTTGTTCTTGTCTTGTTCCATATCTTTTATTTAAAGGCAAACGCTAAACTTTTTTTAAATAATTCGTTGACTTTTGTCGAAAAGAACTTATAATAAATTATGTACTTAAGTAACAGAGCAAGCCAACTATTACATACGACTTGTTAGCTCAGTGGGAGAGCACTTCCTTGACAGGGAAGGGGTCGTGGGTTCGAATCCCTCACAGGTCATCCAACGGCGTAAGCATTGTACAATCAATGTTTTCGCCGTTTTTTATTATGGTTTTACTGGATGATCCTGAGAAACATATAGGATTCTTTTTAGAGTTCTACTGGTGGGGATGAGCTCCTCTTTCCTTCATTAATGGTGAACCGGGGAATGTAGCCATAACTAAATATTGAAAAGTGTGGTTATTGGAATAAATGGCAGGTTATAAATAAGTGTAAATCGTTGTTTTTCGCTTATATGAAGCATAGAATGAAATATCTAACGATCAATGTGTACAAAAAGAAATGAAATGTTTGTTCTTTTTTCTAAAATTTTTAATGGGAGTTTGTATAAATGAGTAAACAAATTTTTTTAGATCTTCAGGGAATTGTACATCCAAGTAATGTGAGAATGAATGAACCGCTACATCAATATACGTTTACAAAAACAGGTGGCAAGGCAGATTTCTTCGTAATGCCTACAAACTATCAAGAAGTCCAAGCGATATATCTTTATGCGCTTAACAACCATTTACCCTTAACCATCGTGGGGAATGGTTCTAATATGATTATTAAAGATGGGGGCATACGCGGTATCGTCATGACCCTTATTGATATAGCAAGCATGGAATTGGAGGGTAATAAGCTCACCGTTCAAAGTGGTGCTGCTATCATTCAAGCCTCCCGATACGCGTTACAAAATAGTCTAACTGGTTTAGAGTTTGCTTGCGGGATCCCCGGTTCTGTTGGAGGGGCTTTATATATGAATGCAGGGGCATATGGTGGAGAAGTTTCAGATGTACTACAGGAAGCCCTGGTCATCACCCGTTCTGGAGAATTGCAGACTTTGAAAAAGGATGAATTAGAACTGGGCTATCGTTCTAGCCGTTTTTCAAAAGAAAAACTACTGGTATTAGAAGCTACCTTCTTATTAAGAAAGGGAGAATACGAAGACATTAAAAGTAAAATGGATGATTTTACTTTTCAGAGGGAATCTAAACAACCGCTTGAATTTCCGTCTTGTGGAAGTGTCTTCAAACGTCCGCCTGGACACTTTGCAGGTAAATTAATCCAGGATAGCGGGTTGCAAGGGAAGCAAATCGGTGGAGCTCAAGTTTCCACTAAACATGCTGGCTTTATCGTAAATGTTGGTTCCGCGACAGCCACCGATTATTTGGAACTCATTCAATATGTTCAAGACACCGTTAAAAGGAAATTTGACGTGGAGCTTGAAACCGAAGTGAAAATTATTGGAGAAGACTAATATCCTAAAAAAGACTTTCATCAGAAAGTCTTTTTTTCTTTGTTATCAGATCCTTTGATAAAAAGGTACTAATTATAGAACGAAATGATATTTATTGATAAAGATAAAAGTGTACGAGTTACCAAAAGGGGGAAGTATACCTTTAAGTTAAGGGGAACAAGTTATAGAAGGAGAGGGATATATGCGCTTAGAAGGAAAGAAAGTAATCAGTCTTGTGCATCATGATTTCGAGGATTTGGAGCTTTGGTATCCGATTTTAAGATTGAGGGAAGAAGGGGCCATCGTCCATCTTGCCGGAGAAAAGGCAAATGAGACGTATATTGGTAAATATGGTGTGCCAGCCGATTCAGATTTTGATTATGGCAGCATCAAAGCGGAAGACTATGATGCGATTCTTGTTCCAGGAGGCTGGGCACCTGATAAGATTCGTCGGTTTCCTGAAGTAATTTCTCTGATTCAGAGTATGGAAGAAAGCAAGAAGCCGATTGGCCAAATATGCCATGCGGGTTGGGTCTTGGTTTCGGCAGGAATTTTGCAAGGGAAGAAGGTGACAAGTACGCCCGGAATCAAAGATGATATGGAGAATGCCGGGGCACATTGGATGGACGAACCTGTTGTGGTGGACGGAAACCTGGTATCGAGCAGACGTCCACCGGATCTTCCCGATTATTTACGGGAATTGATTCGGGTAATTGAAGAGAAATGAAACAAAAAAGTGGTTTTTCCTGAGGGAGAAATCACTTTTTGTTTCATATAAACTTATTAATTTATGTGATTCAAATTTGTTTTCAAGAAATTTTCGATTACATGGGCCGATACCCCTAATGAAGGGGAATAGGAAGATAAATCAGAAAAGCTGATATGCAATTTTTCTTGATTGAACTGGAGGGCATGGCTTTCAACTACCTTCACTATGGAATCCCTTAACCAGTCCTTGGCCATAGCTAGGCGGTTTCCGATAATAATCTGCTGAGGGTTGAAGGTATTGGAAATATTGCTAATGCCAATCCCAAGATATTGTCCAATTTCTTTGAAAAGGTCACGGATTCCTTCATTATGGCTTGCCTGATCAACCAATGATTCAAGCGTGGTTTCTTCCAACTGGAAAAGTGATGATGCCCGTTCAATCAATGCTTTTTCGGATGCGTATAATTCCCAGCAACCCTTGCTTCCACATTTGCAGGGCTTTCCATGAACGTCAATGATCATGTGGCCCATTTCTCCGGAAAATCCATTCGCTCCGCGGTACAGTTCATTTTGCAGGATAATGCCGACCCCAATGCCCATACCCGCGCTTACGTAAACAAGATGTTCATGGCCTTTGCCGGCGCCAAATTTCTTTTCTCCATAGGCCCCGGCATTTGCTTCGTTTTCTATGATGACAGGGAGACCAAACTCTTCTTCCATGTCTTTTTTTAGGCCAACATTCTTCCAACCTAAGTTCGGAGCAAGCAAAATTTCCCCTTTGTTATTAACGATTCCAGGAATACCAATTCCGATTCCTACCACTCCGTAATAGCTTTCGGGGGCAGTTTTTATTAAAGATTGAATCATTTCTTTCATACGATCAAAAGTTTCTTGGTAGTTTGCATTATTCGTATTTCTACTAATTTCCCCTATAATGTCACCATTGAGATCAGTAAGTATACCTAACATATAATTTACTCCAAGATCTATTCCAATCGAGTAGCCGGCCTTTTCTTGAAACAACAACAGGACTGGACGTCTTCCACCGCTAGACTCTCCTGGCCCTGATTCAATGCAAAGATTAGCTTCCAATAATTCATTGACGAGAGAAGAAACAGTCCCCTTCGTGAGTCCGAGATGCTGAGAGATATCTGCCCGAGATATCGGTGCACGTTTCAGGATAGTTTCTAAAATGGCCTGCTTGTTATTCACTTTCATTAGTTGTTGGCTCCAGGTCATCTTTCTACCTCCTCTAATAATAATTCATTTTAGGTAAGTTTTATTATAACAAAAAAAAGTCAAAACACTTAGTATATTCATTAGACAAACTAAGTTATTGCTGGTATTATATTTTTATGAATAATGGAAGCGATTCCAATTTGATTCTATTTAAGGAGGAAATACAACTATGGGTTATTTTGAAACAATCAGTCAAGTAAAGTTCGAAGGTTCAGAATCTTCAAATCAATTTGCCTTTAAATATTACAACCCGGAAGAAATGATTAACGGAAAGACGATGGAAGAGTTTTTACGCTTTGCCGTTTCGTACTGGCATACATTCACTGCAGATGGTACAGATCCATTTGGACAACCAACAATGCTCCGTCCATATAATAAATTTACGGGAATGGACCTAGCAAAGGCACGTGTGGAAGCTTCCTTTGAATTTTTTGAAAAAATGGACGTTCCATTCTTCTGTTTCCATGATGTCGACGTCGCTCCTGAAGGAGACACATTGAGGGAGACAAATAAGAACATGGATGAAATTGTGGCCATGATCAAGGAATACTTGAAGACTAGCAAGACGAAATTACTTTGGAATACGGCGAATATGTTCTCTAATCCTCGCTGGGTTCACGGTGCAGCAACTTCACCGAATGCGGATGTATTTGCCTATGCGGCTGCGAAAGTGAAGAAAGGATTGGAAGTAGGGAAGGAGTTAGGTTCAGAAAATTATGTATTCTGGGGCGGACGTGAAGGCTACGATACGCTTCTTAATACGAATATGAAGTTAGAACTGGATAACTTGGCCCGCTTCTTCCATATGGCCCTGGATTACTCCAAAGAGATTGGTTTCGATGCCCAGTTCTTGATTGAACCAAAACCAAAGGAACCGACGAAGCACCAATATGACTTCGATGTCGCAACGGGTCTTTCTTTTCTACAGACGTATGGCTTGAAGGATCATTTCAAATTTAATATCGAGGCAAACCATGCAATATTGGCAGGCCATACATTCGAACATGAATTGCATGTTGCCCGTACTCACGGGATGCTTGGTTCCGTCGATGCAAACCAAGGGGATACGTTGCTTGGATGGGATACGGATGAATTCCCGACTGACTTGTATTCAACGACGTTGGCGATGTACGAAATCCTTAAAAACGAGGGTCTTGGAACAGGCGGTCTGAATTTTGATGCGAAAGTAAGACGGGGATCTTTCGATTACGAAGATTTATTCCATGCGCATATTGCTGGAATGGATAGCTTTGCGATTGGTACTAAGGTTGCGAAAAAGTTACTTGAAGACAAAGTGTTGGAAGATTTCATTGCGGATCGTTACAGCAGTTACACCGCCGGAATCGGCTTGGAAATTGTTGAAGGGAAAACAGATTTTCGTAAATTGGAAGACTATGCACTTGGTCTTGGTGAAATCCAAAATAAATCGGGCAGACAAGAATACTTAAAAGGCATATTGAACAAATACATTCTTAAGGCAATTGCAGAATAAAAGGTGAATGGAGGGAGGAACTAGCATACGATTTATGATTGGATTCACGTATAGTCATATCTTCTAATTCAAGTAGAGGGGGTTATGGAGAAAGAGTTTAATTGGTGAAAGAAAAGAAACTGCTGGAATTACCTTGGCTTTTTTCTTTTACGGGTTTATTCTAACTCTATGAAACTATGAAAAAAAATCGTAACTCACTTTATATTTTTTCACTTACACTAGTAGCGGCACTTGGTGGATTGCTATTTGGATATGATACGGCTGTAATATCCGGGGCGGAAAAATCCCTTGAAACCTACTTCATTACGAGTTTAGGTCTCGGGTCTTTAGCCCACGGGGCAACGACCTCAAGTGCATTGATTGGGTGTATCATCGGAGGTTTGCTGTCCGGGATGATCTCAAGTAGACTCGGGCGTAAGAATTCATTAATCCTAGCTTCTCTGTTATTCTTTTTTTCTGCTTTAGGGTCCGCTTATCCGGAGTTTTTATTTTTCACAAAAGGCGAACCGACGATAGCGTTATTGCTCACGTTTAACGTATATCGGATTATAGGCGGCATTGGAGTGGGTTTGGCTTCAGCAATCGTCCCTATGTATATAGGGGAGATTGCTCCTGCTGATATCCGAGGTAAATTGGTATCCTTTAATCAATTTGCCATCATTCTTGGGATGTTAGTCGTGTACTTCGTTAACTGGGCCATCGCTTATGGGCAAACAGTAGAATGGATCAATGACATCGGTTGGAGATACATGTTCGCTTCGGAAGCAATTCCGGCTCTATTGTTTGGTCTGCTCCTGATATTTGTTCCAGAAACACCACGATATCTTGCGTTGAAACATCAAAATGATAAAGCACTGGCAATATTAACAAAGATTAATGGAGCTGTTGAGGCAAAGTCCATTTTTAATGATATTAAACAAACGGTGAATGTATCCAGTGGGAAATTATTATCTTACGGTAAACTAGTAATCGTCATAGGCATTCTCCTATCTGTTTTCCAACAATTTGTCGGCATTAATGTTGCTTTGTATTATGCTCCGCGCATTTTTGAAAGCATGGGAGCAGGAAAAGATGCTTCGATGATGCAAACCATCATTATGGGAATTGTAAACGTTATCTTTACTGTTATTGCCATCATGAACGTGGATAAATGGGGACGAAAACCATTACTCGTAGTCGGTTCCATAGGAATGGCCATAGGAATGTTTGGAGTAGCAGGAATGGCGTACGCCAATGTGATTGGGATTAGCACGTTAGTATTCATTATTGTATATACGGCTTCATTCATGATGTCGTGGGGACCTATTTGCTGGGTATTGATTTCAGAAATATTCCCGAACAAAATTCGAGGCCAGGCCGTTGCCATCGCTGTTGCAGCCCAATGGATCGCCAATTACTTAATATCTGCCACATATCCTATGATGATGGAGTACAGTGGTGCTTTAACATATGGGTTCTATGGTTTAATGAGTGTTCTTTCGGCCATTTTCGTATGGAAGTTCATACCGGAAACGAAAGGAAAGACGTTGGAGGATATGGAAAATATCTGGACGAAATCGGCTTGACAATAAAGAATACGTTTCATTATGATGTGCTGGGTCCCAAAAGGATTTCCAGCACATTTTTCTAAATTGAGTAGAGGATGGTGGAACATGAAATATGTCATCGGCGTGGATTTAGGGACGAGTGCGGTAAAGGTTTTATTGATGAATCAACAAGGAAAGGTGTGCGACGAGATTTCAAAGTCATACCCCCTCATACAGGTACAACCAGGGTTCAATGAACAAGATCCCAAGGGATGGGTTGATAAGACGACAGAAGCGCTCAGTGAGTTAGTCAGGAAATTCGATGGGGACACAAATGACATTGAAGGAATTAGTTTTTCCGGGCAAATGCACGGTCTTGTTTTATTGGACCAAGAGGGGAATGTCCTTCGAAATGCGATTCTATGGAATGATACAAGAACAACGGAACAATGCCGTCAAATTTATGAATGTATTGGCGAGAAAAGGCTATTGGAAATCACAAAAAATCAGGCGCTTGAAGGATTTACCCTACCGAAATTGCTTTGGGTCAAGCAATATGAACCGGAAATCTATCATCAAGCAGATGTCTTCCTGCTACCAAAAGACTATGTTCGTTATGCGATGACAGGAAAAATACATAGTGAATATTCCGATGCTGCCGGAACTCTTCTAATGGATGTGGCAAAAAAACAATGGAGCGGTGAAATCTGTGAACTTGTCGGTGTCGACGTAACACTATGTCCGCCTTTGGTAGAATCGAGTGAGTGTGTCGGAGAAATCACAGCAGACTTTTCAGTCCAAACGGGTTTGGCGAAAAAAACAAAAGTGTTTGCCGGAGGGGCCGACAATGCATGTGGTGCAATCGGGTCGGGCATCCTTTCCGAGGGGAAAACGCTTTGCAGTATCGGTACTTCTGGTGTGGTTCTCTCCTATGAAGAAAAGAATGACCGTGATTTTGGAGGAAAAGTTCATTATTTTAATCATGGTGAAGAAAATACTTTTTACACAATGGGTGTGACCTTATCTGCAGGGCATAGCTTAAGCTGGTTTAAGGATACTTTTGCAAGTGGGGAAGAATTCGATACGGTTCTGGAGGGTGTTGCTAACGTTCCAATAGGGGCAAATGGTCTATTATTTACCCCATATATATCGGGCGAGAGGACACCATATCCCGATGCGACCATTCGTGGAAGCTTTATTGGCATGGATTCTTCTCATAAGCGAATTGATTTTGCTAGGGCTGTCCTTGAAGGCATTACTTTCTCTTTGAATGAATCCATCGACATATTCAGAAAAAACGGGAAGTTGATCGATACGGTCATATCCATTGGTGGAGGAGCAAAAAATGAAACGTGGCTACAAATGCAGGCTGATGTTTTCAATGCGACGATCGTTAAATTATCAAGTGAACAGGGCCCGGCAGTTGGTGCTGCAATGCTTGCTGCATATGGTAGCGGCTGGTATGATTCGTTGCAAGCATGTGCAGAGGTATTCATTTCAGAAGAAAAGTCCTATAAGCCGATAACGGCTAATGTCGAAAAGTATGCCTTGCTATTTGATGTGTACAAAAAGGTATATAATCAGACAAAGGAACTGAATGAAGAGCTGAAGATTTTCCGCAATCATTAGTCCAGAATGAGCGAACGAGGTCAATTCTTCCAGGAAGAGGTATTCTTTCGCTTTATATAGAAGAAAAAATGAATAATCCTGAAAGAAGTAGCTGTCATTTGATAGCTACTTCTTTTTATGTGAAAGGATGGATATGTTTACATGGTATTGAAGCATCTTCCTACCCCCATACTACTATGGAAAATGAATACCGGAGGTCTGTCTTGAGAAAGATTTGGGGAATTTTCATAGATGATATAAAAAGTATTTATAAAAATTTATTTGTGTGTATCGTTATCATTTTTCTTATGTTGATTCCTTCCATTTACGCTTGGTTTAATATTGTTGCTTCTTGGGACCCATACGCAAATACGGGAGGAATCCTCGTAGGGGTTGCCAATAACGATAGGGGAGCGGAGTTGAATGGTGAATCGATAAATATAGGAGAAGAAGTGGTGCAAGGGTTAAAGGGAAATTCAGACCTTGGCTGGAGATTCACGACGGAGGAGGAAGCAATTTCAAAAGTGAAGAATGGGGATTACTACGCATCTATCATCATTCCAGAAAACTTCTCTGAGCATATAGCGACCATCATGACGGAGGATCCCATCAAGGCCGAAATCGATTATTACGTAAACGAAAAAATCAATAGCATCGCACCGAAAATGACGGCGGCAGGAGCCAATAGCATTGTGGACAATGTCAGCAAAAGCTTCGTTAAGACGGCCAGTGGAAGTATACTCTCCATTTTTAATGAACTGGGAATCACGTTGCAAAACGAGCTTCCGACGATCCAAAAAATGAAGAATATGGTGTACGTTTTAGAAGGGGAGTTGCCCGAGCTTGAACAAAGTATTAACACAGTCCATAAGCATGTGACTAAAGCTGAGGACATAATTGTAAAGGTCAACGATAGTCTGAAAGCGGTAGAAAATATTACATCACAAAAAGAACAAATGGTATCCAATGTTTCCGTTTATGTTGATTCAGCCCAAGCGGCTTTTCATGCCATTAATCCACTCCTAGAAGATGACCTTGCAATAGTAAGGAGTGATAATGAATCGGTTATAGGAATAGCCGACCGATTGAAGGAGCAAGGTTTAACCGACGATGAAGTATATGAACTGACAGAAGAAGGAAGAAGTAGACTGAAAAAGGATAGGTACTTATTAGAAAGTATCTATAATCTATTGGTGAGGGTCAATCAGTTCAATGGGAAAAACGTGTTACAACCAGAGATATATTCCGTAAATGAGTTGCGCGAAAATACGTCAAACCAACTGCAGGCATTGAATGAACAAGCCTTTGATTCACTTACTGGTCATGGGGAAAGCAACCTTAGTGTATTGAACGAACTGCAAACCGATTATCAAGACGATACAGGGGTGAAATTTGAAAAGCTAGGGAATGAAGCACATGCACTTTTAGAAAAAGTGGAAATGACACTGGAGGAAGGGGGACAAGCCCTTCCTGAGGTTAAAGCACTATTGGGAGAGAGCAATCAAACCTTATTATCACGGACAGAGGAAATCGATAGGTTACAGAATAACTTTCCAGAGGTTGAGAACAAAATCCGAGGGCTTGCTAATAAAATGAGAGAGATAGACAAGAGTTATAATATCGAGGAGGTCATTCGCTTTTTGCGAAATGATATTGAGAAAGAAAGTGACTTTTTTTCAGAACCCGTCCTTCTTAATCAACATAGTCTTTTCCCAATTCCTAACTACGGTTCGGCGATGTCGCCATTCTTCACAGCTCTTTCGCTTTGGGTAGGGGGGACAGTATTAATCTCGATACTGAGCGTGGATATTTCTCAACAAGTGTATAGTCCATATCAGATATATATAGGAAGGTACCTAATTTTCTTAATTATTGGATGCATGCAGGCATTAATCGTATCCATAGGGAATCTTCTTCTTCTCGAGGTATATGTTGCAGATAAATGGGAGTATGTCTTGTTTTCTGTATTGATTAGTGCAGTATTTACACTACTTGTATACACATTTGTATCCGTTCTTGGAAATGTAGGCAAGGGGATCAGCGTGATTTTGATGGTCCTTCAAATTTCAAGTTCCGGTGGGACCTTCCCCATTCAAGTGACGCCGCCTTTTTTTCAACATATCAATCCTTTCTTGCCATTTACCTATGCCGTTAGCTTACTTCGTGAAGCTGTCGGTGGAATCACTTGGACTACTGCTACAAAAGATATTCTGGTGTTGTTACTCTTTATATTGGTAACCCTTTTATTGGGTGTGATCCTGAAGAAGCCTTTTCACCGTCGAACACAAAAAATGAAAGATAAATTATATCGAAGCAGACTTTTTTAAATCAGACTTTGCAAATGAAATAAAGAAAAGGTTTCTGGACGCAGGAACCTTTTTTTGTATACATAGGCAGTGGATTATTATTTTAAAATAGTCGATTTACCTATAGGGGAAGTTGTTTTTCCTTGCTCATCATATTAAAAAATAGATTTTACTAAAATATGTAGTATTGTAGTATATCTCCATTGTTTGGTGGGCGAGAACAAAATACAAAAAAGTTAGAATTCTTGCATTTTTATAGTTGACAAAAACGATTGGATTAATCATTATTAAGGAATAATGTCTAGTCAATTAGTGTGATTTAAAAGTGGGGTGTCTCAGTGTATTTAACAGTAGACGGAATTGAAAAAAGCTTTATGAATGAAAAGAAAGAAAGTACAAAGGTACTCGATGATATCAATATAGAGGTTGAAAAGGGAAGCTTTGTTTCAATCGTTGGGCCGTCAGGTTGTGGCAAATCGACCCTTCTTTATTTAATAGCCGGTCTCGATAAAGCAGATTCAGGCGACATCCGGGTGGCTGGAAAAAAGGTTTCGAAGCCGGGACCCGAACGAGTGGTTGTATTTCAAGAAGCAGGGTTATTTCCCTGGTTGACGGTGCTTGAAAATGTCACGTACGGGTTGAAGTTGAAGAAAATGCCTAAAGAAAAAGCGAAAGAAAAGGCGTTGGATATTTTAAAAATGGTTCATCTTAGTCGCTATGTAGACTCCTATCCACATCAGCTTTCAGGTGGAATGAAGCAGAGAGTCGCCATCGCCAGAGCACTTGTGATGGAACCGGATATTCTATTGATGGATGAGCCATTTTCTGCACTTGATGAGCAGACGAGAATGGTATTGCATAAAGAGTTACTTGAAATCTGGAGAAAAACAAAAGTGACGATCTTTTTTGTCACGCATAATATTCGTGAAGCAGTTCAGCTTTCGGAGAAAATCGTAGTTTTTGCAACCCGCCCGGGAAAAATCAAAGAGACGATTTCCGTTCCTTCCATGAAAGATGGGGTCATGCCGGATAGTGTGACGTTGAACACCGAACAAAGGGTATTATCGATTTTACAGGAGGAAATTGAAAAAGTGCTGAAGGAGGAAATGGGGAATGATTACAGCTTTAAGACGAATCATATTCATCGCGATGATAGCGGGGATATGGGAAGTCACATCTAGATTATCAAGCCTTCCGGATTTCATGTTTCCTAGCCTGACTCAGGTCCTTGAAACCCTGTTTAATGGAATAGTGAGTGGACAAATCACCGAAGCTGTCGGAAAGAGCATGGGACGCATCTTGATTGGGTTCACCATCGCCATCATTATCGGTCTTATTTTAGGATACTTCATTTGGCGTTATAAGCTTGTAGAAGATACGCTTGGTTTTGTTGTAACAGCCTTACAATCGATACCAAGTATCGTATGGTTCCCGTTAGCGATCATCTGGTTTGGCTTGAATGATTTTTCCATCCTTTTTATCGTTACCATCGGCGCGACCTGGACGATGACAGTCAATGCAACAAGCGGGTTCAAAAATGTGCCCCAGCTATATCAAAGAGTGGCTAAAACTTATGGTTCAAGCGGATTTCATTTCTTGAGAACCGTGATTCTGCCCGCATCTGTCCCACAAATCATTTCTGGTCTTCGAATCGCTTGGGCATTCTCTTGGCGTGCATTAATGGCAGGTGAGTTACTCGGAGGAGGCGGAGGTCTCGGGCAGCTTCTGGAAATGGGAAGATCGCTCGGTCAAATGGACCTGGTTATTTCCGTCATGATCATCATTGCGATTATTGGAACCATTGTAGATAACGTTGTTTTCTCCCGCTTGGAACGTAATGTTCAAGTTAAATGGGGAGTTAATCAAAGGTAGGTTAATAAAATAATAGGTTAAGAGGAGAGAGACAGATGCTGAAAAAATCATTATTTACTCTTATTATGTCCGTATTGTTAATTGGGATAGTAAGTGGTTGCACAGAATCTTCGAATAACGAAGAAGGAAAAGATTCAGAAAAACAAACCGTGAATATCGGGTATTTCCCTAACCTGACTCATAGTGCAACAATCATTGCGCTTGAAAAGGGCTACTTTAAAGAAGAATTCGGTGAAGATGTAACCATTAAAACGAAAACAGTGGCCAACGGTGGGCTATTTATGGAAGCGATGGCTACGAAAGCTATCGATGTCGGAACAACCGGTCCTGGTCCGTTACTTAACTTTTACGTGAAAAATCCGGAATACCACTTAATTTCCGGGGCTGTAAACGGTGGAGCAGTTCTTGTGTCAGGTGAAAGCAGTAAAATTTCGGATTTAAAAGATCTGGACGGTAAAAAAGTTGCGATTCCTGTCATCGGAAGCACACAGGATGTCATGCTTAGAAAGGCCCTTAAAGATGTTGGCCTTAAACCGACTACAAATGGTGGTACAGTGGAGTTATTTGCATCAGCACCTGCTGACACAGCAGCACTTTTTGTACAAAAAACAGTGGATGCAGCTGCTACTCAGGAACCTTGGGGATACGTTTTGGAAAATCAAGCAAACGGGAAGCTATTGCTTAACTGGGATGAATTTGCTTGGGGCAAAGATTCACCAAACACAGTGGTGGCTGCAAGCCAGAAGTTCTTAGATAAAAAAGGTCTTTCCACTGCCTATTTGAAAGCCCACAAAAAAGCGGTTGATTTCATCCAAAACAATCCGGAAGAAAGCCAAGATCTAGTCATTAAGCATCTTAAGGACTTGACTGGAAAAGAATTAAGCAAGGAAGAGGTGGCCGCTGCCTTTTCACGCTTGGAAGTGACAACGAATGTTAATGAGGACGTCATTCAGGAAATGGCTGATATTAGTAAAGAGGCTGGATACATTCCTAGCGCCGATATTAAAGGGATGATCGATTTATCGACTCTTGAAGAAGTATCGAAATAAAAACATAACGCCCGGGCCATATGGCTCGGGCGTTTCTCTTACGCTTCTTTCACCAACCAACTCAGGGACAAACTTGGTTCAAAGCGTGTATGACCTGATCAACTGCCTCCCAAGTAGGGATGTTCGCTCCGGACGCAAAGGGATGCCCTCCCCCATTAAACATGCGTGCAACTGAATCAATCGGGGTGTTTCGTGAACGGATCCTGACCCGGATTTCTTCGGGATATTCTATGAAGAACACCCAAATCCTCACTCCTTTTAACCCGGAAAGAGTATTAATTAAATTCGAGGCTTCGGTCCGGTCTATATCATACTTGCTTAACATCTCCTCAGTCATGACGAAGTAGGCTACCCCTTTATCGGTCCTCTTATAGCTCATCATAATATCCCTTTGAAGATGGGAAGAATGCTTGGTTTTTATATTCAAGAAGTTGTGGATTCTTTCTGGCTGAAAATTATACGACCGTAATATCGATGCGATTTCTAAAGTCCCGGGAGATATTTTGCCTTTTTGAAAATTACCGGTATCACCAATGATGCCGGTATAAAAGGCACGGGCAGCTTCTTTGTTTAATTTAAGGTCATCAGGGAAACCCAAACATAGGTCAACAAGCATCTCACTTGCTGAGCTGAAAGAAGGATCCACCCACGAAGGATCGCCGAAGGACTCTTGATCGGGATGATGATCGATCTTAATCAACCTTTTCCCCATTTTGTATCGTGAATCACTAATGCGTGAAAGATTAGCGGTATCGCACACAACCACTAATGCATCTCTATAAACATCATCGGGGATAACATCCATCCTTCCAATGAATTGGAGCCGACCTACTTCTTCTCCCACTGCATGAACAACCTTGGATGGATATGAGTGCTTTATCACGTGTAGAAGTCCGATTTGAGACCCCAGTGCATCCGGGTCTGGATTAAGATGGCGGTGAATGATGATCGTTGAATATTGCTTGATGGCTTCAACGATTTCTTTCTTTATATCGTCCACTGTTAAATCCCCCTTACCATTAATGGACTTGTCGAACTAAGCGTTTATATCTTTAAATTTTATAGACAGAAGGGGAAAGAAGCAAGGCATACAATCCTTTCTGTTATAGTAAAGGAGAAGAAATAGATAGTAAAAAACAAAATCGACAGGAGAAAAGTTAAGGTAATCAGTTAGGGGTCACTAAGTTATCCATCTTTTGTTTGTTTTTGAATCATTAAAATTAACGGAAGTATTCAAAAGGTGTCAATCACATGATATGATAAAGATAGAAGAGTGAAGAAGTGAAAAGTAATTAATTTTAGGAGGACAATTTTAGTGCTGGTAGCGGAAAGACAAAGGAAGATTGTGGAACTAGTCAATGAAAGATTAAGTATAAGAGTATCTGAGTTAAGTGAAGTTTTTAAAGTGACGGAAGAAACAATTCGAAGAGACCTTGAAAAGTTGGAAAAGGAAGAACTTTTGCGCCGTAGCCATGGTGGGGCGATTAGTATAGAAAAGAATCATTCTGAAACTTCCTATGCAGAGCGGGAGATTCTCCATTCCTCAGAGAAAAAGGCGATAGCGATAGAAGGAGTGAAGTTAATCAACCCAGGCGATCAAATTGTTTTGGATGCAAGCACGACAGCTTGGTTTATGGCCAAAGAGCTGGAGGATATGCCACTAACTGTTATAACAAACTCAATAAAAGTAGCGATTGAATTGAGTAAGAAAGAGCATGTGAAGGTGATATCCACTGGGGGGATGCTATTACCTAAGTCCCTTTCGTTTGCTGGCCCACTTGCTGAACGATCATTGGAAAAGTATTTTGTAAACAAAGCCTTTATTTCCTGTAAAGGTGTCCATTTAGAAGAGGGATTGAGCGATTCGAATGAATGGCAAGCTCTCCTGAAGAAAAAGATGCTTGAGATTGCGGATAAAACCATATTATTGGCCGATTCGAGTAAATTTGGGGTACGTACTTTTGTCCAAATTACAAAAATCAATAACATTGATGAAATCATAACGGACTCAAAACTCTCTGAAAACTATATCAATGAGTTAAACGAGAAAAGTATCAATCTTAAAGTGGTACATAATAGATAAAAATACAGGGTAGCTATAGGACTTCCATCAACTTTCCTTTCATATTCTATATTTAGAGTAAGTGACCTATGGAGACATAGGTTATTTTCTAATTTTATCAGTACGGATAAAATATTTTAAAAATTCAAATAGTTTTAAGGGGAAAGAGGAGGGAGGATGGTGGTGAAAATGAGAAGAGTCATAATACTATCCATTATACTGATTGTAAGCGCTTGCTCTAATCATGATGAGAATGATTACAGAATTATTTATAAACAAGATTCGAATCCTAACGAAATGATTGGCAAACACGACGAGAAGCAGGCTACCATTGCCATTATCCCTAAAGTCATAAATATTCCTTATTTTAATGCAGTTAAAGAAGGAGTGAATGAGGCAGCAAAGGCATTGGATGTTCATGTTATTTATGAAGGACCGGTCATAGCGGATGCCAATCAGCAAATTGCCATCATAGAAAAGATGATTGCCAAAAGAGTCGATGTAATTGCTGTGTCAGCGAATGATCCGGTCAGGCTGATTCCTGTTTTGAAAAAGGCAAGGAAGCAATCTATTAAAGTGATAACATGGGATGCTGATACTAATTCTGAAGGGAGGGAGTATTTCATCAATATGGTGAATCCTGAAACATTAGGGAGGCATCTGATGGATATACTCGCGTGGAATACGGGGGAAAGTGGAGAATTCGCCATCATGACAGGAGCTTACACGGCTTCCAACCTAAATGAGTGGTTGAAATGGATCCAAACACAACTGGATGAATATTATCCGAATATGAATTTAGTCGAGATTGTGGCTACGGATGATGACCCTCATAAAGCTTATATGCAAGCTAAGGAATTACTTCGCAATTATCCCCGTTTAAAAGGGATAATCGGAAACTCTTCTGTTGGTCCTCCCGCAGCAGCTCAAGCAGTGAAGGAGTTAAAGAAAATCGGGAAAGTGTCTGTAGTAGGTCTCTCTTCCCCGAATTCCATGAATGATTATTTAAAAGAAGGATCGGCACAAATGATCACCTTATGGAGCCCTAAGAAATTAGGATACTTGACTGTGGCTATTGCCAACAATCTTAATGAAGGGATTTATCCATATGATAAACAAGAGATAGTTGGTGTCGGTAAAATACAGCTATTGGGGGAAATGGTCATTATGGGGGAACCGATTGATTTTACGAAGGAAAATGTGGATCAATATGATTTTTAAAAAACACATGTTTAAAAACCTACGTCTTCGTAATAAACTGATTGTCTCCTATATACTTTTGACGGTAATCCCGATGGCTTCATTGGGGTTCATAGCCTATAGCCAATATACGAAATCAATAGAAGAGGAAGTGGGGAGCTACCTTCCAAGAATCCTTGAACAGGCAACAGAGAATATTAATAAAGAAGTTCAGGATATGAAACAACTTCCTGACCTTATCTATAATTCGAATCAAGTAATGGAAGTACTAAAAAAGGATACCCTCCAAAATAAATCATCCATCCTAAAGGATGAATTTTTGGTCAATAACTATTTATCCCAGACATATATAAACGGTGGCAGTCAGGATATTCTTGGCGTATTTTTATTATCGAAAAATAGATTGTTCGACCAAACGAAAATGCCGTTTAAGAACTTCGAATATGCAAATTACTCCTTCCCATATGGTCAAGACCTAGATTTACAAGGAAAAGACATATTAATCTTACCACATGAGACATCCCTTCAATTCGAAGGAAACCCTCCTTATATTTTAGTCATGAAACAATTGATAGACTATGATAATCGCAAAAATTTAGGGACCATTTTTATCGCGGTAGAAATGACGTCTTTAGCAACCATTTTAGATAAGATGGACGCTGAACATCAATCCAAGAGGTGGATTATGGATGACAAAGGACGGATCATCTATCACTCAGATGTAGAGTTAATTTCCACAACCCTCCCAGAGTTTAAGAATTATCCTTCGATTAATGGTAGTTTTAGGACATTGAATGAGCAAGAGAACAAGTTAATTAGCATCTATAAATCCAAAGAGACTGATTGGATAGTAGGTTATAGCATTACGATGGGATATTTAACTGAAAGAACCGATAGCGTTCGCAATGGTACCATCATAGTTTTCGTTGTCTTCATTCTCATTAGTGCCCTTGTATCCATCCTTTTGGCATGGAACGTTTCAAGTCCCTTACATCAACTAACAAAATTAATGAAGAAAGTTGAAAAAGGGGACTTCGATGTTGATTTACCCATTCAGACCAAAGATGAAGTAGGGATATTGGCCAAAAGTTTCAATTCAATGATTTGGAAAATTAAAGATTTGATAAGAAAGAATTACCAGATAGAAATTCGCCAGAAAGAAGCCCAGTTACATGCCCTTCAAACACAGATTAATCCTCACTTTATGTACAATACACTCGAAACGATTGGTATGTCGGTAGAAGAGGGAGACAATGACGAGGCGGTACAAATGGTGACAATCCTTGGTCAAATGTTGCGCTACTCACTAAATAACAAGGAAAAGTTGGTCCCTATTACACAAGAAATCTTACAAATAAACAGATACTTGACTCTACAGAAATACCGATATGAAGAACGTCTTTTCTTTACCATTCACTCTGATGTACAAACAGACCATTTCTTCATCCTTAAATTTGTCTTTCAGCCCATTGTGGAAAATGCCATTAAGTATGGAGTCGAACAGGGTAAGCCTGTTCACATCGACATACATATAACCCATTATGACCATGAAGGGGAAGATGCGATTTCAATTACAATCAAGGATGATGGACCGGGAATTAAAGACGAAGTCCTCCAGTTGTTGCTGAACTCTTTATTATCGGACCCTATGGCAAATCGTGATGCACAATTTGGAATAATCAATGTCCACGGCAGAATAAAGCTAACTTTCGGTGATGGTTTTGGTCTTAAAATGGTTAGTGCATATGGCAAGGGCACGGAAGTGAATATCATCATTCCAAAAATCACTTCATCTCACCTGTTTCAGAAAGGAGAAGTTGATGATTATGAAAAGAAAGATTAAGACAATCATAGTGGAAGATGAAAACAGGATTCGCAGGGGAATCGAAAGGTTAGTCACCTCTTGTGGAGATGAATGGGAGGTTATAGGGAGTTACACGAACGGTCGGGAAGCCTTAGATACGGTTACATCTTTAAATCTTGTATTTGATCTTTTGATTACGGATATAAAGATGCCTTTGATGGATGGAATGACGCTTATCAAGGAAATGAAAAAGCTCACATCCTTTGAGTCCATTGTCATTAGTGGTTTTGAAGACTTTCAGTATTTACAAGCCGCCCTACGTGAAGGGGTGACAGATTATTTAATTAAGCCTATCGACCGGGAGGAATATCGCAAACGTCTGAAAGTCATACAAAAAAAGATAGAGAGTAAGGATAAACAACAGCTCCTATTAGGAGAAAGTACAGAAAACACAGAGAAATTGTTGCATGCCCAACAGCTTTATAAGCTGAATAATGCCATTTGGCAGAAGGATACAGACCTTTCCAGGCTGGATTGGGTGAATGATTTCCCTGAGGGGAACTATATCCTTTCCTATCTAAGCATTGATCATTTTTTAACCAAGACTAGAGAGCTTGAGAAAGGAGAAGGGGATACGTGGATTTTTGCTATGGAGAACATCACCGATGAATGGGTAGGGCAGTTTTTCAAAGAGGAAAACATGGAGCATTGGCTATGTAGCGGGGACCATTCTTCATTTTGGTTTTTAGTCTATCGTCCATTGGAAAGTACAGATGATATAACCTTGTTGCATTATCAATGCATAAAAGAACTTCAAGCGAAGATTAGTCTAAACACACCATTCACCATGTCGGTTGCTATGAGTCCTATTTTTGACGATTTATCACTCCTGCAAAGTAAAAGGGATGAATTAATTAATGCCATCCAGCTACGCTTAATCTACGGGGGTAACCAAATTTTTCAATTTCCCTTAATGACTTCGGTGGTTTCCGAAAAAAAAGAAAAGCAAGAAGGTAAACATCTTGAGTTTACTATTAATAAATATATAAAGACATTGACTGGTTATAACTTTATTCAAGCAAGAAAATATCTCATGGATTTCTTCAAAGAATTGAAGGAATTAGAGACTCCCGAGGCAATTAATTATGGGATTGGACAGCTTGCTATTCAGATCATGCATCTATTAATGACAAAGGGGTATAACTTTCAAAAGGATCCATGGATGAAAAAAATCATGGAGTTAACCCAAAAGGCTGCAGACTTAGCAGAACTGGAATATGAAGTAACAAACTGGATGAATGAAGTGATTGATATCCTATCCATTATCCAAAAAAAACAAAAGCAACAGTCGAATCAAATTGATGCGGCTAAAAGGTGGATCAATAAAAATCTAGACCAAAGTATCACGATTGAAAAGATAGCCAAACAGGTTTATATGAATTCAACATACTTTAGCGAATATTTTAAGAGTCAGACAGGGGAAACAGTTCTAGATTATGTGACAAGGGTCAGGATTGAAAAAGCAAAAGAGTTGTTAGTGACGACCAATTTTAAAATATATGATATTTCTCATATGGTCGGTTATAACGATACCAAATACTTCAGTAAGCTATTTAAAAAATATTATGGGGAAGTGCCCTCTAAATACAAATCATCCAATCTTAACTTTTGAATTATGGTCTTATAATTAGGCAGCGGCTTTTAGGGCGCTGCCATGTTTTATTGGAATCATTCACTTCAGGTAGGATTCTGATTGCCTTTCCCACTTTCGAGTAACTTCCCGCAATCATCCATCTCCCCTATCAAGGAAATAATCACCCATGCTTTCTGAGCCCATTAGTTTAAAATGCCTGCTTTTTAAGTAAGGAACCTGGGTGGGATGGATGTGACGTTATACCTGGAAATAATCAGGGTGAAAATAAATTATCAGAAAATAATCCCCCTATTCCGAAAGATATCTCCTTTTAACATTTTCTGTTTTTCTTTATGCTGAATGTAAGCGCATACTTTAGGTCTAGAATGAAGAATGAGGAAGGATAACTTTATAACTAATTGCTGCTAATTATAAAGAAAGTCTAACAGGCAGGAAGGTGTGGGTCAGATGTCTGAATATGTTTTGGAGTTAAAAGGAATCACAAAAAAATTCCCGGGGGTTACGGCCCTCGACCAGGTAGAATTCAAATTAAAACCTGGCGAGATTCATGCACTAATGGGTGAGAATGGAGCGGGAAAATCAACATTCATTAAAGTGATAACAGGTGTACACGCTCCTGATGAAGGAGAAATACTTTTAAATGGAAAAAGAATAGATTTCTCAAATCCAAGAGAAGCTCAAGCTGCTGGGATTGCAGCGATATATCAGCATGTTACTAATTATCCGGATTTATCCGTGACAGAAAACATCTTCATGGGGCATGAAAAAATACGAAAGGGAACCCGGAGATTACTTTGGAAAGAGATGCATATTGAAGCAAAGAAGATTCTAGAACAATTGGGATCCAACATCGATCCGAAAATGGAAATGAGTGCGTTGAGTGTAGCGCAGCAACAAATCGTAGAAATCGCAAAAGCTATTTCCACCGAAGCAAAAATCATTATTATGGATGAACCCACCGCAGCCTTAACAGCAAGGGAAAGTGAAGAATTGTATAAAATTACGGAAAGTCTACGAGATCAAGGAAGCTCCATCGTTTTTATTTCCCATCGGTTTGAGGATATGTACCGTTTGGCTAGTCAAGTAACTGTTTTCAGGGATTCGAAATATATCGGCTCATGGAAGGTTGATGAAATATCTAACGAAGATTTAATTGTAGCGATGGTGGGAAGGAAGATTACTCAAGTATTCCCAATGAAGACAGCGGTAATTCAGGAAGAGGTTTTTCGTGTGGAGGCACTTGGGAAAATCGGCTACTTTGCAGATATTTCATTTTCAGTTCATAAAGGCGAGATACTTGGCTTGACGGGTCTGGTTGGAGCAGGTCGTACCGAAGTGTGTCAGTCGCTCTTTGGAATTGAAGCGTTTGACACAGGAAAGGTCTTTCTGAAGCAAAGTGAAATTACCATTCAAAACCCGAAGGATGCTATGAAACTAGGAATTGGTTATCTTCCTGAGGATAGACAATTACAAGGGCTTGTTCTCGATTGGGAAATCGGGAAAAATATCACCCTTCCTGCATTAACAAGCCTCTCCAAGAATGGTTGGTTAGATGAAAAAAAGGAAGCAGAGGTCGCCAAAAGTCTAGCCGAAAAGGTACATGTAAAAGCGAATAGCATTTTCGACCTAGCAAGTTCGCTATCAGGCGGAAATCAACAAAAAGTAGCGGTTGCAAAATTATTAACAGCCAATCTGGATATCATTATTCTCGATGAGCCGACCAAAGGAGTAGATGTGGGAGCTAAATCGGCTATCTATGACATCATTAATGACTTGGCCGGTCAAGGGTATGCCATTATCCTTGTTTCATCTGAAATGCCTGAAGTCCTAGGGATGTGTGATCGAATTGTAGTCATGAAAGAGGGAAGGATGACAAGAATCCTAGATAAAGAGGAGGCTACACAAGAGGTGATCCTTGAAGCGGCTATGGGTGGTCAAACATCCAGCGTAAGATGATGATTATTAATAAGAAAAGAGGTGAGAAACATGCAAAATACGGTAGCCCGACAAACTGACAGTGGTCCACGATTGAATGAGAAGAAATCATTCCTTGCCAATTTATCCAAATTCCGCGAATTAGGATTGCTGGGTTTCATTTTAGTCATTTCCGTTGTCGTTCAATTGAGGAATTCAAGCTTTCTCACGATAGAGAATATTACGGATATGCTCACCAATACAGCGATTTTAAGTATCTTGGCGGTAGGAATGATGCTTGTGTTGGTAACACGGGGGATTGACTTATCAATAGGAGCTACACTGGCGTTGTCAGGAATGGTCGTGGCACAGGTTGTTAGTCATAATCCAGAATTGAATCCTCTTCTTGCTATCGTATTAGGAATTGTCATCGGGATCTTTTGTGGTGGAATCATTGGAAGTTTAATATCAGCGTTTGGAATTCTTCCTATTATTGCGACACTGGCAGCAATGTATATTTTTAGGGGATTGACGTTTACCATAAGTGACGGTAAATGGATCAGCTCTTATCAAATGTCAGAAAGCTTTTTAATGATCGGTACGGGTTCCTTCTTAGGAATCAGGTATTTGGTCGTGATTGCACTAATCATTTATGCAGTCGCCTATTACTTTATTAATCATACTCGAACAGGCAGGCAAATTTACGCGGTTGGGAGTAATCCTGATTCGGCAAAGGTCAGTGGTATCAGTGAAACCAAAATCCTTCTTTTAGTTTATTCGGTAATGGGGGGATTGGCTGGTCTTTCAGGTGTTTTATGGGTATCAAAATTTGCCTCCGCTCAAGGAGATACGGCATCTGGTTATGAATTGAGTGTCATTGCAGCCTGTATATTAGGTGGTGTCAGCATTGCAGGTGGTTCGGGTAAACTTTCAGGCGTTATCCTTGGTGCCATTCTATTAGGAATTCTTGATAATGCACTACCACTCCTTAATGTTTCGCCTTTTTGGCAAACAGGAATTGAAGGGTTTATTATCCTCTTTGCAGTCATCGTAAATACTCTTGTTAAGAGAAGTGTGGAGCGAAATAATCTCTTAAGGAGGAAAATATAGACCTATGGAGCAAAAAACGATAGTAAATGATGGATCTATTAAAAGAGAGATTTTAAATAAAAAGACATTTTCTCTGAAAAGCTTTTTTTTACAGTGGGAATGGTTGCTCATCTTCATTCTTTTGCTGGTTTTAGTCATCAATACAATCATCTCGCCATTCTTTTTGACGGGAGCTAGCCTGAGAGATGGGACCATGATTTTCTTGGATAAAGCATTTATGGTATTCCCGATGGCCCTAGTGATCATTCTTCGAGATATTGATATCTCGGTAGGTTCAACTGTTGCACTATCTTCCGTTGTAATGGGCATTCTTTTCAACAACATGGGGCTTTCAATGGAATTAGCGATTGTTGCATGTTTACTAGTAGGAGCATTATGTGGGTTTATTAACGGACTGTTAATTGTGAAATTCAAAGAGTTATCAGCCGTCATCGTCACACTCAGTACGATGATCTTATATCGGGGGATTGCTTATATCTTCTTGGAAAATCAAGCAGTGGGGAATTTCCCAGAGTGGTATGGTTTTCTTGGTTGGGGCTACGTCTTAGGAATTCCTTTCATCCTCATCATGTTTATTGTCTTGGCTATCGGTTTTGGTTTGTTGCTTCACAAAACTACATTTGGCCGGCAAATCTATGCAATTGGAAATAATCCTGTGGCCAGTCGATATTCTGGTGTGAAAATCGACAAAATCAAAATAATTGTATTCACTTTGACAGGGTTGATGGCTGGTATTACGGCACTCTTTTTATCTTCAAGAATGGGAAGCACGAGGCCTAACATAGCATCGGGATATGAGCTGGAAGTCATTGCGATGGTAGCTCTCGGTGGCATAAGTACAGCAGGCGGAAAAGGAAGAATGCTAGGCCCCGTTATCGCGGTGTTTATTATTGGATATCTACAATATGGGCTAGGGTTAATCAATATTTCATCCCAAACTCTAATGATCATTATCGGTTTATTACTAATATTCTCAGTCTCTGTCACGAGACTCGATGTTAAAAAGTATAAAATCGGTAAAAAGAAAAGTAAGGCTAATTAGGATACATTACAGGATTTAACTGTATGTAAATAAAAAGAAAAAGGGGAATGAAAACATGAAAAAAATAGCTGGTTCTCTACTTTCCATTATTTTGTTTATATCGATTGTGGCTGGGTGCAGTCAATCGAGTCCAGAAACAAGTACGACATCGAGTAAAAAGGACTCCAATACTCACGCTTTCATATTTAAAAACACAGGTAATCCATACGGCGAGAAAATGATGGAAGGATTCGAAAAAGCCATGAAAGAGAAAGGTGGAGAAGTTATTCTCCGTTCGCCTGATCAACCGACTGCGGAAGGGCAAATTCAAATCATTGAACAGCTTATTACGCAGAAGGTAAGTACGATTACGGTAGCGGGAAATGATGTTGATGCCCTTCAGCCTGTATTATCAAAAGCGATGAAGCAGGGGATTAAGGTATTATCTGTGGATTCAGCGGTCAATTCAAAAAGCCGCATGGTTCACGTAAATCAAGCGAATCCTGAACGGATAGGACAGGTACAAATCGAAGCGGTTTCTGAAATGATTGATGGCAAGGGAGAGATTGCCATTCTAAGCGCTACATCCCAAGCAACGAATCAAAATACATGGATTGAATATATGAAAAAAGAATTGGAAAAACCAGAATATAAAGATATAAAACTTGTGAAAGTCGCCTATGGAGATGACCTTCGTGATAAAAGCGTTTCTGAAACGGAAGCCCTTTTAAAGTCCTATCCGAATCTTAAAGCAATCATTGCACCGACTACTGTTGGTATTGCCGCCGCTGGTAAAGTATTAACGGATAAAGGTCTAGCGGGTAAAGTGAAGTTAACAGGACTGGGACTTCCGAGTGAGATGGCTTCCTATATTGAAAATGGCGTTTCACCATGGATGTATCTCTGGAATCCGATAGATGTTGGGTATGTAGCAGGATTTACGGCCATTGCCTTAGATGAAAAGAAAATCAAAGGTGAAGTTGGGGAAAAATTCGAATCAGGGGATCTTGGAGAACTGGAAATCGTCGAAGATGGTGATGGAACTCAAGTCATGCTAGGTGACCCATTCAAATTCGACAAAGAAAATATCGGGGAATGGAAAGATGTCTATTAATCATTAAAAATAGTGACTAGCCAATTTGGTTAGTCACTTTTAATATGTATGCAATATATAAAGTAACAGCCTTACCCAAGTGAATGGGCAAGGCCGTTTTTCATAGAATATGAGAATTCAAGATGACTCCTTATTATCTCGTGAAAGCGGCCGGGACCCCGCCATCGACGGTTATCATGCAACCTGTTGTTTTCTCTGCCTTAGATGACGCAAAGAATGTGATGGATTCCGCAATATCCTTTGGATAGATATTTACTAGTAATGTTGTGCGTTTACGATAATGGTCTTCTAATTGATCAGGGTCAATACCGTAGGCAGAAGCTCGATCTTCACGCCATCTTGAACCCCAAATCGCAGATCCCTGTAGTACAGCGTCAGGCAGTACGGAGTTTACGCGAATGCCGAACTCTCCACCTTCCGCAGCTATACACCGTGCTAGATGAGTTTCTAATGCTTTAACTGAACTATAAGCAGCGCTATTTTTACCAGCGTATACTGAGTTTTTCGATCCAACGAAGACCATGTTTCCACCAATGCCTTGTTGTTTCATTTGCTTGAATGCTTCACGGGCAACGAGGAAATATCCTGTACCTAAAACATTCATATTCAAGTTCCATTCGTTTAATGTTGTTTCATCAATTGGACTGGAAGTGGCAAGTCCCGCGTTGTTAACGATTATATCTACACCGCCGAAGCTAAGGGCCGTTTGGGTAAATGCTTCACGAACTTCTTCTTCTATTGTTACGTCCATTTTTAATGCAATTGCACGATTGGCACCATAGGTTGAATTAATTTCTGCAGCTATTTTCTCTGCGCCCTCCAAGTTAAGGTCCGCCACTACAACATGTGCGCCTTCTGATACGAATTGGCGGCATGTTTCACTTCCAATACCTCCAGCTCCGCCAGTAACGAAAGCAACTTTGCGTGAGAACTCGGCTTCAGCAGGAGCTAAAGAAAGCTTATATAATTCTAATGGCCAGTATTCGACATTATACGATTCATTTTCACTTAAAGAAACGAATTTTCCAAGTGCCGTTGTGCCTTTCATGACTGATATGGCGCGATGATATAAAGCCCCACTTACACGAGAATTAGAGACATCTTTACCTGTATTGATCATGCCGATTCCTGGAATTAAGATGACGCGTGGTGCAGGTTCGACCATCGTATCACCTTCATGTTTGTTCCTTTGGAAATAAGCCCTGTATTCTTCTTTATAGTTTTCGATGCCAGTTTTAATCGAATCCGCTAAATTTTTGACATCTTTGGATTCAGGGTTCCACTCGATGAATAATGGAACACGTTTCGTATGTACAAGGTGATCCGGGCAAGCTGCACCGATTTGAGATATGCTTGCGGCATCATGACTATTTACGAATTGAAGGACATCATCACTACGGTCAAAAGTTAAGAGCATTTTTTTCTCGTCACTGACTGCTCCACGAATAACAGGCATGATGGTAGACAAGATCTCATTTGCATCATCTTCGGAAAGAGATTGAAATTTCCGGCCACCAAATACTGAAGCACTATCTATTTTTTTTTGAATGTATTGTTCAGCTTCATTAATAATTGCTATAGTTTGGGCATAGCTTGCTTCAGAAGTATCTCCCCATGTTACCAAACCATGTTTCTCCATTAACACCAGTTCAGCTTGAGGATTGTTTTTGACACCTTCGGCAATCATTTTAGATAAAGCGAATCCTGGGCGCACATAAGGAACCCAAACGAATCGTTCGCCAAAAATTTCTTTGGCGATTTCTTTTCCATTATCAGCGCAACATATGCTGATGATTGAATCGGGATGCGTATGGTCCACATGCTTGAAAGGTAAAAATGCATGAAGAAGTGTTTCGATTGATGCTCTTGGATGTTTGCTATCAATCATACAATGAGACAAATATTCAACCATCTCTTCATCGGGCATTTCGTCACGTTCAATCAATGGGTGAATATCTTCTAAACGTAATCCTGTGAAATTCTTCTTTTCCATTGTTGCTAGGTCAGATCCGCTTCCTTTGACCCACATAACTTCAACATCACGCCCGCGGAAATCTTGTATGGTTGTTTTGGTGGAAGTGTTGCCACCGCCCCAGTTGCATACGGCACGATCCGAACCTATTAAGTTCGAACGATATACTAGTTCTTCTACGCCACTAAGATTTTGTTCGGCTTTTTTAGAATTCCATAAATTTTTTACCATTGAATTCCCTCCGGTTTCATTTATCTTCTTTATTTATATTTGTTTAATTCTGAATTCATTATAATATATCTTTGTTTATTTTTGAATAGGGTTTTTGAATTTTATTGTATATGTTTGAATTAAGTTCCATATGCCTATTTAAAAGTTATAAAATCAATAAGGCTAATAATATAGGAGACGAATGTAATTGAATAGTGGAGCTGAATTCCATAGCCTCAGTGATGTGTAATACCTAATGTTCTATTTGTGTGTTTTACTATGTGGAAATTAGTAGCCAACAAAGAAAATAGTGAATAAACAAAAAAAAACTACGTTGATTCATATTTGTTTTTGTTGTATTATTTGTTTTAGTTGAAGAGTTAGAAAAATCAAAAAAAGAAAGGGGTGGAGAAATTGGTATATGTTGCAGTAGATATTGGGGCTTCAAGCGGTAGGCTTGTCATTGGTAATAGAAAGAACGAAAAATTAGAAACGAATGAAATACATCGTTTTGCAAACGGATTCACAAGAAATGCTCAAGGGGTATTGGTTTGGGATATTGATCATCTGTTAAATCAAATACTGAGAGGGTTAGAGAAAGTGAAGGTACTAGGTTATGAAACTTGTACCCTAGGAATAGATACATGGGCTGTTGATTATGTTTTGGTGGATGATCAAGGCGATTATTTGCAGGAGCCAATTTCTTATCGTGACAGTCGGACTGAAAATACGATTGAAAAGGTGACGGTATCGATTTCCAAGGGAGAAATCTACAATAAAACGGGTATTCAGTTTTTACCATTTAATACACTGTATCAATTTTATGAAGAGAACAAAGGCACGTTACATAGGACGAGTAAAATCTTGATGATTCCTGATTATTTAGGTTTTGCACTAACCGGCAAGGCGGTCAGTGATGTGACTAATCTTTCAACGACACAACTATTGAATGTAAACACACGGACTTTTGATGAGGAACTTCTTCATTTGATTTCCTTGAAAAAGGAAAAATTCCCTGAACTTGTTGAACCTGGAACCGTTTTGGGAGAGTTGAGGAAGGATTATTTCTCTACATATGATTTACCAGAAAAGTGCCAAGTCGTCACCGTCGCAACGCATGATACGGCATCTGCAGTGGTGGGGACACCTGGTGAGGATGAGGGCTGGGCATTTTTAAGCAGTGGGACCTGGTCATTATTAGGAATGGAGACTTCTGTGCCTTTTACGAATGAAAAAGCTTTTCATCATAATTATACGAATGAGTGGGGCGCTTTCGGAACGACGAGGTTATTGAAGAACATAATGGGCTTATGGATCATCCAAGAAGTAAGAAGGCATCTCATTCAGGATTATAATTTCTCCCAATTTGTCGAAGAAGCACTCAAAGAAGAGACGTTTAAGCAATTCATTGACTTTAATGATGATCGATTCCTTAATCCCGCCAATATGATTGAAGAAATTCAAGGATATTGCAGGGAAACGAATCAGCCAGTGCCGGTAACCGCTGGGGAATTGGCATGTTGTGTATATAGCAATTTGGCCATTATCTATGCGATTGCACTGGAAGACTTAGAAGATATTACTGGAAATGCAATCGATCGTTTACATGTAGTCGGTGGGGGAGCCTACAATGATCTTTTAAATCAGTTAACTGCGGATATGAGCGGAAGAGATGTATATGCAGGACCTACAGAGGCAACTGCGATAGGTAACTTATTGATTCAGTTGATTGCGAAAGAAGAAATTAGCGATTTAAAAGAAGGAAGGAAATTGGTGAGGAACTCTTTTGAAGTCAAACAATATGTCCCGGGCGAAGTTGACCGCATGACAATCATGAACAAATTTAAGGAGGTAATTAAATATGAACAACCAAATTAAAAGAGATTACCAAGCCGCTAAAGAACTATATGCAAATCATGGAATTAACACGGATGAAGTGATAGAAAAATTAAAGGAAATTAAAATCTCCATGCATTGCTGGCAGGGGGATGATGTAAATGGTTTTATGAATAAAGATCAAGGACTAACTGGTGGAATATCCGTAACAGGAAACCACCCAGGTGCAGCAAGAACTCC
This sequence comes from Peribacillus sp. NPDC097224, assembly GCF_044761985.1. Classification (NCBI taxonomy): domain Bacteria; kingdom Bacillati; phylum Bacillota; class Bacilli; order Caryophanales; family Bacillaceae; genus Peribacillus; species Peribacillus sp. NPDC097224. The sequence continues at coordinate 411,513 of NZ_JBIWDK010000003.1, forward strand.
GGAAGAACTAAGAAAAGATCTAGAAAAAGCCTATTCATTGATACCTGGGAAACATAAGTTGAATCTTCATGCCATGTATACAGATACAGATGAACAAGTGGACTTGGATGAAATTGAGCCACGCCATTACACAAAATGGGTTGAATGGGCAAAAGATCAAGGACTAGGACTGGATTTTAATCCTACATGCTTCTCCCATCCAAAGTCTGAAGATGGTTTTACGTTAAGTCATCCTGATAAGGACATCCGTGATTTCTGGATTGAACATTGTAAGCGCTCCCGTAAAGTGGGGGAATATTTCGGAAAGGAAACGGGTCAAACATGCGTAACGAATTATTGGATCCCAGATGGATTTAAAGATACCCCAGTTGATCGTCTGACTCCAAGAAAACGTTTAGCAGAGTCCTTGGATGAAATCTTCAAAGAACCAATCGATCGACAATACAATTTAGATGCAGTGGAGAGCAAGTTATTCGGAATCGGGTCTGAAAGCTATGTCGTGGGATCTCATGAATTTTATATGGGATATGGCTTGACGCGAAATAAATTGATCTGTCTGGACTCAGGACATTTTCATCCGACAGAAACGGTTTCAAATAAATTATCTGCCCTTTCTTTATTCACTGAGGGACTACTGCTGCATGTGAGCCGTCCTGTTAGATGGGACAGCGATCATGTCGTGACTCTTGATGATGAACTTCTTGAAATCACACGTGAATTAGTCACTCATAACCTGACTGAAAAAACCCATATCGGGCTTGATTTCTTTGACGGGAGTATCAACCGCGTAGCAGCTTGGGTGATTGGCACACGTAATACGATTAAGGCCCTCCTTCGTGCATATCTACTTCCCACTGAAAAATTGAAAGCGGCGGAATTAGAAGGTGATTACACGACTCGTCTAGCATTGATGGAGGAATTCAAAATGTATCCTTTTGGCGCTATTTGGGATTATTATTGCGCCGATCAAAATGTTCCTGTAAGAGAAGAGTGGCTTGCTGAAGTTAAAGATTACGAGAAAACATTGTTAATAGAACGAGTATAAGTCTATTTGACTGACAATGGAGGGTGATTCACATGATTAGAAAAGCCAGTATCATGACCGTCTATAAAGACCATTATGAAGAGTACCAGAAAAGGCACGATGAATTATGGCCTGAAATGGAAGCGGAACTAAAAGCTCATGGGGTCCACAATTACTCGATTTTTCTTGAAGAAGAAACGGGCAAGCTATTTGCTTATCTGGAAATAGAGGATGAAGAAAAGTGGAGGGAAATGCCTAAAACAGCCATTAATAAAAAGTGGTGGGACTATATGGAACCTTTAATGGAAACCAAACCGAACAATAGTCCCGTATCTACTGACTTGAAGGAAGTTTTCCATTTGAAGTAAAAAATAGGGTGGATTCTTTATCGAAACATGCTCTTTAAAGGATCCTTTTTTTTCAACAAGAAGGGGGGAAGGTTGCAATGGCTAATAAAGTGAAAAGCAAGAAAGGTAGTTTAAAGTCCACCATTACAGTTGCGATGTCAAACTATTTGGAAGCAGGTTCAATTGTAGCGGGTGCCGGCGGACTTACGCTCTGGATGGAATACTTAGATCTTGATGATTTTAAATTGGGGCTTTTGGGCGCACTCAGTGCCAACGGTTTTGGAGCAGCGATTGGTGCCTTGTTAGGTGGATTCCTTGTTGATAAATATGGTCGTAAGTTCATTTATAAGTTTGATTTGATAGCCTATATGCTGGGTGTTTTGCTCATCATCTTCTCATTTAACTTTCCTATGTTACTTATTGGATATGTTGTGACGGGCATTGCTGTCGGGGCTGCCATTCCAGCAGCGTGGACATATATCGCCGAAGAAGCTCCGGAAGGGGAAAGGGCAGCAAGGGTTGGCTGGGGTCAACTGGCTTGGTCTATTGGACCAGCGCTCACTTTGTTCCTTTCCGTTGCTTTGGCACCACTAGGGTTATTAGGAAGCCGGTTAATCTTTGCCCAATTATTTGTCATTGCCTTAGTCACTTGGATCTTGCAACAACAGATTAATGAGTCGACTATTTGGGAAGAGGAAAAACAAAAACAGGACAAACTTAAAAAGAGTGGCAAACTTACAGACGTTTCGCTTAAAGAATTACTTAGTGTGAAAGAAAATCGTAAAGCTTTATTCCTTTTGATCGGAATATATGGGTTCTGGAATATGGTAGCTGGAGTAATGGGTTACTTCATGCCATATATATATGAGACAGTTGGTGGACTTTCATCTACTCAAGCTAACTTATTACAGGGAACTTTATGGTTGTTGACTGTTATCTCTACCTACTTTATATTCATCAAACTGGGTGATAAAGTAAACAGGAAAGTTTTATTCGGAACAGGTGCTGTAATGGGGATCGTCGCGTGGCTCATCTTGACTTTTGGCGGCATGGGCTGGACTGAATTATTGTTATTTGTTTTATTATGGGGGACAGCAGCAGGGTTTGGCGCACAAGCATTTTATGCTCTTTGGTCAAGTGAACTGTTTCATACAAAATACCGTGCAAAAGCGCAAGGAGTCATGTTCTCCATAGCTCGTATCGGTGTAGGGCTATTCTCGCTCGTTATCGCATTATTGATTACGACATTAGGCTTTAAGGTAGCGGGGTTAATTATGATTACTTTCCTGGTTATCCATCTAGTCATTGGTCTTACCATGTCACCGGAAACCCGGGGGAAATCACTTGAGGAAATACAAGAAGAACGATACGGTGCATGAGAACAACAATCATGATAAGTTTGCGAACGATCAATATCCATAAAGTGAATTTAATTATTGCAAAATTCAAATAACTATTTTATACTTAATTTACCAAACCGATGACAGCGACTTACCTTGCTGCATGGCCGGCTTGTTTTAAATGAGTATTTATAAAATTGACTTTGTTCACTTGATCTTCCTTTGTCGGAAGACAAGCCATGGATAAGAGTCAGTGAAACGTTCAATGTAATCACATTGTCTGTTTTACTGGCTCTTTTTGTATATTTCAACAATGGGAAAGGGGTGAAGGGATGAAAGGGGCCTTGGAAGGAATAAGGATTATTGACGTCTCCCGTGTATTGGCGGGACCGTTTTGTTCGATGATTCTTGGTGATTTGGGAGCGGAAGTTATTAAAGTGGAACATCATGAATCAGGAGATGAAACGAGAGGATGGGGTCCGCCTTTCGCTGAGGGAGAAAGCGCTTACTATTTATGTGCCAATCGCAACAAAGAAAGTATGACATTGAATTTAAAGTCTGAACCGGGGAAAGAAATTTTTCGTAAGCTAGTATCGACAGGAGATATTGTCGTTCAAAACTTCAAGGCAGGCACGCTGGAAAAAATGGGTGTGGGATATGAACAATTAAAAGAAGTGAATCCTCATTTGATTATGGCATCAATTACAGGATTCGGATTAACCGGTCCTAATAAAGATTTACCTGGCTATGATTATATCATTCAAGCGATGAGCGGCCTGATGAGCATCACGGGCGAGAGTGATGGAAGCCCCATGAAAGTGGGGGTGGCGATAGCTGATGTCCTGACAGGGTTATATACCTGTATTGGAATTTTATCAGCCCTGCATCATCGGAATAATACGGGTGAAGGTCAGGAAATCGACATTGCATTGATGGATTGTCAAGTCGCTTCCTTAGTGAATGTCGCCAGCAACTATTTGTTCAATGATATATCTCCTAAGCGAATGGGAAATCAACATCCCAATATCGTCCCTTATCAAGTATTCCACGCAAGTGATGGGGAACTAGTCGTCGCTGTTGGGAATGATGAGCAATTTAAGAGATTCACGACGGTTTTAGGAAGGCCGGAATTGGCGAATCATGAACCTTTTATGCACAATAAAGATCGTTTGCAGAATAAAGAGGAATTAATACCGATTATAGAAGCTTTATTAAAAAGCAAGACGAAGAATGAGTGGAAAACGCAATTGGATATAGCCGGGATCCCTAATGGCCCTATTCAAACCATTGCCGAAATGTTCGAGGATCCTCAAATACAGGCAAGGGAAATGTTAGTGGAGATGGAACACCCAAAAGTTGACAACCTTAGAATGACTGGGTCGCCTTTAAAACTTTCAAAAACACCGGTCACGATGAGAAAGCATCCACCGCTGTATGGGGAGCATACAGAATCCATTTTAGCCGAATTGGGGTATAACCCGGAAGACATAACCAAATTCAAACAAAATAAAATTATTTAGGAGGAATTTAGATGATGCATTTCGAATTAACAGAAGAACAGAAAAGTGTAAAAAAAGTGGTAAGGAAATTTGTTGATAAGGAAATCATTCCATATATTCAAGAATGGGACCGACAAGGAGAGTTTCAACCACATATTTTAAAGAGATTGGCTGAATTGCAATTGATGGGTGTGTGCATTCCTGAAGAATATGGCGGAGTCGGCATGGATTATAATACACTCGCCATCGTGTGTGAGGAATTGGAGCGTGGCGACACGGCTTACCGGACTGCGGTGTCCGTACATACCGGGTTAAATAGCATGACACTTTTGCAGTGGGGAACCGAAGAACAAAAACAGAAGTATTTAGTGCCACAAGCAAAAGGCACGAAGATTGGTGCTTTCGGCCTCACTGAGCCTAATGCTGGGTCAGACGTTGCAGCCATGAAATCAACGGCTAAACGAGATGGTGATTATTACATTTTAAATGGATCAAAAACATGGATTTCTCTTTGCGATTATGCGGACCATTTCCTCATTTTTGCGAAAACGGATCATGACCTAGGCTCCAAAGGAATTACGGCATTTATCGTTGAGCGTACGTTTGATGGCGTTGAATCGAAAGCAATCAAAGGAAAGCTAGGAATTCGTGCCGGTAATACAGGTGAAGTCTTTTTAACGGATGTTAAAGTTCCGGTTGCCAATAGATTGGGCGAAGAAGGGGAAGGGTTTAAAATTTCCATGTCTGCCTTGGACAATGGACGGTTTACGGTAGCTGCCGGCGCAGTAGGCCTGATTGGCGCAAGTCTGGAAGCGAGCTTAAAGTATTGCCATGAGCGCAGTACATTTGGTAAAGAGATTGGGAGACATCAGCTTGTACAACAGATGATAGCCAAAATGTCGGCGAATTTAGAGATTGCAAGATTGTTGGTCTTTAAAGCAGGGACTTTAAAAAATCAAGGAAAGCGAAATACACAAGAAACGTCACTTGCTAAATGGATTTCATGTGATGCAGCAAATGAAGCGGCGAATGATGCGGTGCAGATCCATGGAGCCTATGGTTATTCAGATGAATATCCGGTGGAACGGTTCCTAAGGAATTCAAAAGCTCCGGTCATTTATGAAGGAACACGAGAAATCCATACGGTCATGCAAGGAGAATATGCATTGGGGTACAGACAGGATAAAGAACTTCGCAAGCAATTGCCTGCATGGCCATTTGAGCAGGTTTCTGTCCATTAATTACTAATAAGGAGATCAGATGATGAACACATATTTTATTGCAGGGCATGCTAAACTCCCACAAGGTATGGCGGCAAGAAATCTCTATGATTCCATCACGATCACGGTAGAACTGGACCTTAAATACGGCGTAATTGTCGATGCCTCCTGTACGCTTGCTACAGAACATGGTAGGGAATTCATCCGCCAGTTACTTCGTGGTTATTGTTTAAATGATGGAATTGACGAATTGATTGAACGCGTGCAATTGTATTATCGAGGGAAGGCAGGTCAAGCCATTCAAGCAGGTCTGAAAGATGTCTATGGTCAGTTCGAATTGATCTCCATTAAATAAGGAATGAGATGGGTTTTCCAGGTTAAGAATCTGGTAAATCCATCTTTTTTTAATGTAAGGGGTATGGCATTCAACGTTTAGGTTCATGCCTTCACTCAGCTACATATAAAACATTCAGGGAGCTCTAAGAATATGTAAAAAGAGGTGATAAAAAATCTATCACCTTTCAAAAATAAAATGGGTCTCAATGACCTGACATTACTTCTGATTAATTGCCTGTAATCAGAATTTCCATTTCCAGTTCTTGTGGAAATCGAAAGAACCTTTGCCATGGAATCTGCGGTTCCTAGTGGAACGACGATTTCTGCTAGAACGACGGTTAGAGCGGCAAGTAGAACGGTTCCGGCTAGAACGACGTGTAGAGCGGCAAGTAGAACGGTTCCGGCTAGAACGACGGTTAGAGCGGCAAGTAGAACGATTTCTGCTAGAACGACGTGTAGAGCGGCAAGTAGAACGATTCCGGCTAGTGCGACGTTGAGTGCTGCAAGTAGAGCGATTCCGGCTAGTGCGACGTTGAGTGCTGCAAGTAGAGCGATTCCGGCTAGTGCGACGTTGAGTGCTGCAAGTAGAGCGATTCCGGCTAGTACGACGACGAGTACCACAAGTAGAGCGGTTCCGGCTAGTGCGGCGTTGGGTACCACGTGTTGAACGTCTAGTACTACGCTTTTTATTATTTTTCTTGTTTTTCTTATTCTTCTTCCGTGATGACCGGTTTTTTGAACGTGGGTCTTGGAATAGGAATTCATCTAACCCAAACGAATTCACCATTTCCACCGCTTTTTGAATTTCTTTAAATTTAGTTGACATACATTCATTCCCCCTTTTCACTAGCTAAAATATGCGGCTTGTACGAAAAGTGCTTATGGTAAACACACATATTTCCAAAATAAATTGATGGCTTTAGTGGCATCCTTCGTTTTTTTTCATAAAGTAAAATGAAAATGAAAGGGAAGGTTTTAATGAATACTGACAAGAATCTACCGGTTTACCATCTTTTTATTCCCCCTGTAAACTTAATCGAGCTTCGTAGGGATATTTGGAGTAATGACCCCGTCCCTGCAAAATTATCGATAGAAAAGAAAAAATTGGATGTCGATATCGTTTATCGTGGCTCCCACATCCGGGGTTTCCGGAAGAAGTCCTATCATGTGGCTTTTTATAAACCGAGTATGTACCGAAAGGCTAAAGAAGTTCATCTGAATGCTGAATATAAGGATAAATCTCTGCTGAGGAATAAACTATCTTTAGACTTTTTCGCAGATATCGGAACTTTATCACCGAGGTCCCAATTCGTTTTCCTTAATCTTAATGGAAAGGATGAAGGGATTTATTTAGAATTGGAATCTGTGGATGAACATTACTTGAGGAACAGCAATTTGCCTGAAGGATCCATTTTTTATGCAGTGGATGGCGATGCTAATTTTTCATTGATGAGTGATTTGGATAAGGAAGTTAAGAAATCCCTGGATATCGGGTATGAAAGAAAATGTGGGACAGCTCAGGATGATTTGTACTTACACGAGCTAATCATAAAAATCAATACGATACCAAGAGCGGATTTTGAGAAGGAAATTGGAAAGTACGTCAATGTAGAAAAGTATCTCCGCTGGTTGGCAGGTGTCGTTTTTACACAGAATTACGATGGATTTGTCCATAATTATGCTTTATACCGGAATGGAGAAACGGGACTTTTCGAAATCATCCCTTGGGATTACGATGCGACATGGGGCAGGGATGTAAATGGTAAAGTGATGGAAGAAGATTATGTTGGAATCAGAGGCTTCAATACATTGACCGCAAGAATTCTTGATATAGCTGCATTCCGTAAACGGTATCAAAGTCTTCTAAAAGAGATTATGAATAACCAGTTTAACGTGAGGTATATGGAACCCATCATTCATGAAATGCATAGCTTGATCAAACCGTATATGCCAAGAGATAGATATGTCCGGGACAATATCGAGGCATTTGAGAATGAACCTAATTTTATTTTAAAATATATAGAGGCTCGGGCAAAATATATTCGTAGTCAATTGCATAAGTTAGATTAAATGAATAGTGTGAATTCGTTGGGGTTAGGCAAGGTTATTTTCCACCTTCCATTCTTACAGCAAGTGGAATGGTAACGTATTTATTAAAATAGCAGGAACACTGAAAAATCAGTATTCCTGCTATTTTTTTCATTTGCATTTCTATCCACTTACGGCTATGTTTGATAGAAAGATATAATCTTAAGTGATGAAGGATGGGAATAGTTTGAACAATGAAAGCCGTATACCGGCGTATATATATACTTTTACGTGCACTCCAGACGAACGTTCATTATGTAATATGGAAACGCGTTCGCTCTTTGGTTGTAAGACCGAAGTCAATATTTTAAAAAGTGACATCAAAATTGATCCGAGCAGAAGTCCTTTTATCAAGGGACGTGTCGATATTATGTACGAAGGGGAAAGCATATCTGAAATCGTTGAACAGGTAAAGCAACTTCCAATTACCGATTCAACATTTAAAGTCCTATTCATTAAAATAAATGATTTGAATATAGAAGACAAAATTGATTATGATGGACAACGTGCCATTGAGAGGGAAATTGGCTGGCATATCCAGAGTAAGGCAGATGTGCGCAATCCAGATCAAACTTATGGGATTGTGCCATTCGAAGGACGTTGGTACTTTGGGGAATTCGTCAAACCCGAACCGGTTTGGTTACATCATTTGAAGAAGCCCCGTGAGTATTCAACGGCACTTAGTACCCGGGTCGCAAGAGCGATTGCCAATATTGCCGTACCACATCCAGAGGGGGTAAAAGCCATTGATCCATGTTGCGGAATAGGGACGGTATTGGTGGAAGCATTATCCATGGGAATCGATATTGTTGGTCGTGACATCAACCCTCTAGTTACGGATGGGTCTAGGGAAAATATTGCTTACTTCGGACTGGAAGGCGATGTAACAACAGGACCGATTTCAGAGGTTACGGAACACTATGACGCAGCCATCATAGATATGCCGTATAATCTTTATACACATGCTACGCCGGAAGACCAACTTTCGATTCTTAAACATGCTCGTCGTTTTGCGGACAAGGTGGTTGTAGTAACCATCGATACGATGGATGATATGATTCATGAAGCGGGCTTTGAAATTGCGGATCGTTGTCTAGCGAAAAAAGGTGTATTTTCTAGGCAAATTGTGGTGTGTGTATAAAAGCCTCGTTGGATATGTAGAAGTATCCCTAATCAAGTTGTCTATTAAAGTTAATAGATAAGAAAGGAAGAGTGGTGCATACTCTTCCTTTTTTATATGTCTGTTATTCCTTAGCCATCAATCGAAAACGACCGAAATCATCGTGCTTATCGGCTGTTTTGTGTGAAGCAAATCCTTGCGTTCGATGGCATAGCCTCTAGGTTGCCAAGACCGGATGACCAGGATATTACCCTTATCTAGCGGTATAGTGAATCACATTTCCACTAGAGTATTTGTCGATTTTTCCTTGGTACTCCAAGTAATCTAAATGTCCGATGATCTCCGACATGACAAGTGGGAACTCTTTTAAATATTTTTCTTTGTAATAGTTTTTTGCTAACTCATTCCCTGTTGTTATTCCAGCTTCAATTAAAGCGAGGATTTTCTTGGATTTTGTTTCAATGTTACGGAGCCTTTTTTCTATTAATGGACCTGCTTGATGGATGATGTTTCCGTGTCCAGGGTAAAGGATATCCACCCCTAATGCCAAACAGCGCTCCAACGATTCAATATGGTCTACTAGAGTCCGCATCCTTTGGCCGTTTTCATCGGGCTCCACCAATGCATTGCTAGAGATATGTTCAATTAATAAGTCTCCAGCAAGAAGTCGGTTCTCGCTTTTATCAAGAAAGGCAATTTGGTCTGGTGCATGACCGGGAAAATGAATCACTTCGAGATTTAATAATTGGTTTTCCTTAATCTCGATGATTTCACTATTGATTTTTTGATCTTTGTTATTATTGACGGCATTGAATAAATAGGCCACTTGTTTATCTCCAAGTTCCCCACAGCCCATCTGAACGTAAAGTCGTTTATAGAACTCAATCCTCATGCTAAGAAAATCCGGATCTCGCTTTAACCTTGGTATGGATTTAGAGTGAGCATAAACAGGAATCGGGTGAGGCTCAGTGATACGGTTAACGAGTCCCACGTGATCCCCGTGATGATGGGTCAGGAGAATCTCTGTAATATCTTCAAGCTTTAGGCTATTTTCCTCTAATGTGTGTTGTAAAGCGTCCCAACAAACATCATCATTCATGCCAGCATCCACCAGCGTAAGGGACTCATTCTGTTCCACTAAATAAAAGTTTATACTTTTCAATGCGAGTGCACTTGGCGCTATAACTGGGTGAATCTTAAGTGTTGACCGGTTTTTCATGAGCATCCCTTGTTCCCCCTGAAATGAATGAACTTTTGGAAGGAAGGTTTATTCATTTATGCTGTATCAATGAATCACTCAAGCTTATAAATGAATGAACGATCCTTAAAGTTCAATTTATTAATAAACGATAGTTATACCTTTAGCTTACTATTTGTTTTATTTAAAGTAAATTCTGAAAAATGAAACATTTATATTATAATAGCAAGATAATTTTCCTGAATCGCTTATCGTACTGGTGGATTTTTTCTATAACTAAATTTACCTTTTTTATATTTTTATGTAAATTAATCTTCTCGCCATGCAAGTTTTAGTATATGGTTAATTTAACAGATTGGATGGGCATTATTCCATGTAAACTAAAAGGTGATAATCGGAATGACAGAAGAAATGAGGGCATGTATGGATCAAGATAAACAAAGGCTCAGTATTGCGGCTGCAAGACTATACTATGAATCGGATTATAGTCAACAAGAGATTTGTGCACGCCTTGGCGTGTCGCGACCAACGGTTTCTAGGTTGTTGCAATATGCGAAGGAGCAGGGCTACGTAAGTATACACATTAAAGACCCGTTAGAAGATGTGGACGAACTCTCAAAACAGTTAAAGGAACGGTATGGATTGGATCATGTAAGCGTTTCATATTCCCCACTTAATGAGTATGAGGAGATAACTAAGCATATCGGGCGGACTGCCGCCGAATTTTTACACAAAATCGTAAAAGACGGAGATATCATCGGCATTACCTGGGGTACCACATTGTTTTCAGTGGCCTCACAACTTAAAAGCAAGCGAGTGAAAGGTGTAGAAGTAGTTCAGCTAAAAGGCGGTGTAAGCCATTCGTATAGCCTTACTTACGCGGCTGAAGTTGCCAATCTATTTGCCGAAGCTTATTATACGGTCACCCGCTATTTACCTTTACCTGTTATTTTCGATAAGCCAGAACTTAAGCAGATGGTTGAGGAAGATCGGCATATAGAACGGATCATCGAAATGGGTAGACAAGCGAATATTGCATTATTTACGGTCGGTACGGTCAGAGATGATGCTTTACTTTTTAAACTTGGTTATTTAAGTGAAGGGGAGAAAGCTGATCTCCAACGTACGGCCGTAGGTGATATTTGTTCTCGTTTTTTTGATGAAGAGGGGAACATCTGTAATGAAGTTATTAATAGCCGCACGGTGGGCATTGATTTAGAAGAATTGCAAAAGAAAGAAAGAAGCATTTTAGTTGCTGGAGGCGAAGATAAGATCAAAGCCATCCAGGCAGCGTTAGTGGGAAAATATGCTAATACCCTCATTACAGATCAATTCACGGCTAAAGCTCTATTAGAGTGTTAAAAGAAAGAATATATGGTTGGCGCCTAAAAAGCGCTGACCTTATTTTTTTATGTCTATAAACATTTAGTTGAATAGGTTGTAAAAATATTTGAACAAAATTTCAAATTAAAATTTACATATGTTCCACACCGTGGTATTATTTGGTTGTGAAAGCGCTTTTCTTATTGAAAAATCAAAAAAGATAAAAAATTATAGTGAAAAATAATAGGATAAGGGGCCGTTAAAAATGAATAAGGCTAAATTAATTGACCATACACTACTGAAAGCTGACGCAACTGAAAAGGAGATTGTTAGATTAGCAGAAGAAGCCAAGGAATACGGTTTTGCTTCCGTTTGCGTGAATCCACAATGGGTGTCACTTGCAGCGAAAGAATTAAAGGGAAGTGACGTAAAAGTTTGTACAGTCATTGGATTTCCTTTAGGCGCGTCTACTACAGCAGTAAAAGTATTCGAAACGCAAGACGCTATTTCAAACGGCGCAGAAGAAGTAGATATGGTAATCAATATTGGCCTCTTGAAAGCTGGTAATGATGATGCAGTTGAAGCTGATATGAAAGCGGTTGCTAATGCTGCACATGGAAAAGCTCTTCTGAAAGTGATTATTGAAACATGCTTATTGACAGAAGAGGAAAAGGTCCGTGCATGTCAACTGGTCGTTAATGCTGGAGCTGATTATGTTAAAACATCCACCGGATTTTCTACGGGAGGTGCCACTGTCGAAGATGTAACGTTAATGAGAAAAGTCGTTGGTCCGGATATAGGTGTAAAGGCATCTGGAGGGATTCGGGATAAAAACGATTTAGAAAAGATGGCTAAGGCAGGAGCTACCCGTATTGGCGCGAGTTCAGGTGTCAAAATCATGCAGGGGGAAGCCGTTAATGGAGGCTATTAATTTAGATAGCTAGTCCCTCGTTTGAAAACCGAATGCAATTGGACTCATTAGTGGGTAAATATCAGTAGGGGTTCTTACTTGAATAAGGAGATTACAAAAATGGCAAAGACAAAAATAATTCAACTGTCGGATGGATACCTTAATCGGACTCCTATTCTACAATTCATTCTCTTATCCACATTATTTTCCATGTGGGCAGTGGCAGCTAGTTTGAATGATATATTAATTACTCAGTTCAAAAGTGTGTTCGAATTAAGTGATTTCGCTAGTGCTTTAGTACAGAGTGCTTTTTATGGAGGCTATTTCTTGGTAGCCATTCCAGCTTCGATGGTTATTAAGAAGACGAACTATAAGTTTGCCATCATAACAGGATTATGCTTCTATATCATTGGATGTTCTTTATTCTTCCCAGCGTCACACTTGGCGACATATACTATGTTCTTGTTTGCACTTTTTGCTATTGCAATCGGTTTAGGTTTCCTCGAAACGGCAGCCAATACCTATAGTTCCATGATAGGTCCCAAGCAATATGCGACGCTCCGCCTGAATATTAGCCAAACGTTTTATCCCGTTGGATCTATTTTAGGGATTTTGCTAGGAAAATATCTAGTTTTCCAGGAAGGCGAAAGTCTTCATGTTCAAATGTCCAAAATGTCTCCTGCAGAAGCACAAGCTTTTGGAATCGAGATGTTACAGCATACACTAGAACCATATAAATATATGATTTTCATACTAATCGGAGTGCTGGTGATATTCCTCTTCACTAAATTTCCAACATGCAAACCGGAAAAAGTCGAACAAAATGGCACTAAACCGGCTCCAAATATCCTAAAAGCGTTGAAGCACCTGGCTGGAAATAAACGATTCCGAAATGGAATCATCGCAGAATTTTTATATGTGGGAATGCAAACCACGGTTTGGGCTTTCACGATCAGGTTAGCCTTACATCTAAATCCACATATCAATGAAAGAACTGCTTCAAACTTTATGATTTATAGTTTTATAGGATTTTTCATTGGGAAATTCATTGCAAACTTTTTGATTGCTAGATTTTCGTCTTCTAAAATCTTGGTCATTTATGCAGTTTTCGGATCAGCTTTATTGGCTTACGTGGCAGTCGTGCCGAATATGACTGCTGTATATGCGGCAATCGTTGTTAGTATGCTTTTTGGACCATGTTGGGCCACGATTTATGCAGAAACTCTAGCTGTAGTTGATAAGCAATATACTGAAGTGGCGGGTGCCATCTTAGTAATGTCCATTGTAGGGGGAGCCGTTATACCGGCTCTTCAAGGGTTAGTGTCAGACACTTTGGGATCAATGCAATATGCGTTTGTCGTATCCATGCTATGTTTTGTGTATATAGGCATTTACTTTTATCGAGAAATGAAAAGGTCTGCAAACATGAAAAAGGATGCAGAACAAACAAGCGAATTAATTTCTTGAAAATTAGGTTCGAGCTTTGCTTATGTCCTCAATTATATCGGCAATCATTTTTGACAAACTCAGTAAGCATAATAAGAAAAGAGGCAGGGGGCCCTGGAATGAACTCTGGATGTAACAGGGTTTCCTAAGGGGACCCTGTTAGCTGTTATTCGAAGGAAGGAAGGAAGGAAAAGTATGGTAGGAACGATTGAACTACAAAGAGGATTCTTCAAAGAAAACCCTACAGTATTTTTTAGAAGTACCGAGTTTACTGTTACTTTATTTCGTTATCCATCTGGAGTTGAAGCGATAGAAGTGACAAATTCCCGTGGGAAAATGGTGGTTCTTCCTTATTTAGGTCAAATTGTTTGGGACTTAGTTTTTGATGGAATTGAACTGAAGATGAAAAATATGTTCACTCAACCGAAACAAGTAGATGAAATTGTCGATACATATGGATGTTTTGCTTTTCATTCCGGTTTGATTAGCAATGGCTGTCCAGGACCTGAGGATGATCATGTCTTACATGGTGAGATGGCCTGCGCGAATATGGACCATGCCTGGCTGGAGGTTACGGAAAATAGTGTGAAAATTGGTGGATCGACAGAATACATAAAAGGGTTTGGCCATCATTATATCGCTAAGCCAAGCGTCAAGATGATTGCTGGGGAAGCCAACATCGAAATGGGCATGTACGTGAAAAACTTATCTGGCACAGACATGCCTCTACAATACATGTGCCATACCAACTACGCCTACCTGGATCATGCAGTAATGAAGCAAAACATTCCTAATAGTGCGTTTGAGTTACGTGCCTCCATCCCTGACCATGTGAAACCTACTGAAAAGTGGTTGGACTTTAATAAAGAAATCCGTGTAGGCAAGGAACCTATATCGATTTTGGACCGTCCAGATATGTATGACCCGGAAATTGTTTTCTTTATGGATGGATTGAGTAAGCATCAGAAAGAAGCAAGTTTTGAAATGACTTCGCCGGAAGGAACTACTTTTTTCACCACGTTCTCTACGGATGAATTTAATTATGCGACAAGATGGTTACTGTTTAATGAGGACCAGCAGGTTGGAGCATTTGTATTGCCCGCTACATGCCGGCCTGAAGGGTTTTTGGCAGCCCAAGATTCAGGAAGCTTAATTAAGTTGGCCTCAGGTGAGGAAAGATCATTTACAATTGTAACTGGAAAGAAATAAGGAGGAAATAGAATATGGATATAGCAGTTATCGGATCCAATATGGTGGATTTAATTTCATACATTGACCAAATGCCAAAAGAAGGGGAAACCCTCGAGGCACCAAGTTTCGAAATTGGGTGTGGTGGAAAAGGAGCCAACCAGGCAGTGGCCGCAGCCAAAATGGGCTCTAAGGTCATGATGCTTACTAAAGTCGGAGATGATCTATTTGCAGATAATACGATTAGCAATCTAGAACGTTATGGAATAGATACTGAATTTACAAGTAAGGTCCCGGGAACATCAAGTGGTGTGGCACCGATATTTGTGGACCCACAATCGAGGAACCGGATATTAATCATCAAAGGAGCAAATGAATATCTTGTACCCGAGGATATCGACAACGCGGGGGAAAAGCTGAAAAAGTGTTCCTTAATCATTCTTCAATTGGAGATCCCCTTACCAGCTGTTTATCGTGCCATTGACTTCGGTAAGGAGAATAATATACCGGTTATATTGAATCCTGCTCCTGCCTCAAAAGAGTTGAATTTTGATTACGTTTGCAAGTGCGATTTCTTCATTCCTAATGAAACGGAACTGGAGATTTTAACCCAGATGCCAGTAGAAACGGATCAACAAGTGCAGGAGGCAGCTTTAACCCTTATCGAGCAAGGGGTGAAAAATGTTATTGTGACACTTGGAAGCCGTGGGGTGATGTGGGTTACAAAAGAAAAAGTGGAACGGATCGATGCATATGAAGTCGCCGCCATTGACACTACTGGAGCCGGAGATTCATTCATCGGATGCTTCGCCCACTTCTTTGTCAAAAATGGAGATATCCTTCACGCCATCAAGATGGCCACTGGATTTTCTGCCTTGAGCGTAACAAAACGCGGAACGCAATCCTCTTATCCAGATCAAGACCAGTTAAAGGGATTTTTTGAGAAACAGGTTTGAATATCATAGTATTAGGGGTGCTTCCACAATTGTTGGAACACCCCTTTTTACGTTCGTGTGGAACGAGATGGGTAGAGATAAGATAAGTATAAATGAATAGGTAGAGAAGGAGATTAATGTTCAATTATCGAAATTGTAGATATGTAAGTAAAAAGTACATAACTATCAATCTGTAAGTAGGAGGGCTATTTGTGAAACCTAAAGTGTATATAACGAGAAAAATGCCAGACCAAATCGTGAATGGCCTAAGTGGAAATTTTGAGGTAACGATGTGGCAAGATGAAACGACTCCGGTTCCTAGGGAGGTCCTGGAAAAAGAGATAGTGGGGGTTGACGGTCTATTTTGCTTGTTGACGGAACAAATCGATGAATCCTTGATGGAGAAGGCGGCCAACCTAAAAATCATTGCGAACATGGCTGTGGGGTATAACAATATTGATTTACAAAGCGCGACAGATAAAGGAATCATGGTGACGAATACACCGGGGGTTTTGACGGAAACGACAGCGGACTTAACTTTTGCCTTGCTGCTTGCAACGGCCAGAAGATTGGTAGAGGCGACAGGTTATCTCAAAAGTGGTCAATGGAAAACATGGTCCCCGATGCAGTTGACTGGACAGGATGTACATGGCGCAACGATAGGAATCATCGGATTGGGAAGGATCGGTAAAGCCCTGGCGAAAAGGGCAAAAGGATTTGATATGAATCTTGTATACTATAATCGTAGCCGTAAACTTGAAGAAGAAAAAGAGTTGGGAATCGAGTTTGTATCACTTGAAGAGCTCCTTAAGATTTCGGATTTTGTCTGTGTCATGGTGCCACTCACTTCCCAAACTAGCTATATGATCGGTGCCGAGCAATTAGCCTTAATGAAAAAGACGGCCGTACTCATCAACACGGCAAGGGGCGATATCGTCGATGAAAGGGCATTGTACCAGGCTTTGGTAAACCAAGAAATTTGGGCTGCCGGCTTGGATGTATTTGAAGAAGAACCGGTTCCTTTAGATCACCCTCTCTTGACCCTACCTAATGTGGTGACACTCCCACATATCGGCAGCGCCAGCATCGCCACGAGAATGAAAATGGCAAGCCTTGCTGCAGAAAACTTGATGGCAGGCCTGACGGGCGCCCTTCCTGGCAATCTAGTGAATCCGGAACTAACAAGTGTGCAAAAAGGGAGAGGACATTCATAATGGAATTGAAAGAAACCATATATACTAGCAATAAAATGCCGACAACAAAAAAACTATGGATGGCACTTATGCTCGGTTCTTTTGCGGCAATCGGGCCTCTGTCACTTGATATGTATTTGCCTGGTCTACCAACACTTGCAGATGATCTGCAAAGCAGTACGTCTTTGGCTCAGCTCAGTTTGACCGCTTGTTTACTAGGATTGGCATTAGGACAAATATATTTAGGCCCCCTGAGTGATGCGAAGGGGAGACGGACCCCGTTAATCATCTCTTTGTCGATTTATAGTGTGTCTTCTCTGCTATGCGCCTTTGCTCCCTCCATTGAAATGCTTTTATTATTACGGTTCATCCAGGGAGCTGCAGGTGCTGGGGGAATTGTCATTTCCCGGGCCATTGTCCGCGATCTTTTTTCTGGTACGGATTTGACCAAATTCTTTTCCATGTTAATGCTTGTGAATGGGGCGGCACCGATTTTGGCACCGGTTTTAGGAGGGCAACTGCTACAATTTACATCTTGGCGGGGAGTTTTCATCGTCATTTTTGCTCTAAGTGTTATTATGGTTGCCGCTGCTTTTTGGGGGATAGAGGAAACACTCACACCAGACCTACGAAGTACAGGGGGCATAACCAATACAATACGTACATTCGGTGATTTACTGAAAAATCGTGTGTTTATGGGATATGCACTTTCTCAAGGGTTTGTAACGGCGGCTATGTTTGCTTATATCTCAGGTTCACCTTTTGTACTTCAAAATATCTATGGTATTTCTCCGCAAACATTCAGCCTGATCTTTGCGATGAATGGGATAGGGATCATTATTGCATCCCAGACAACTGGCAGACTGGCTGGGAAGATAAAAGAAGAAAAACTCCTACAAATAGGGTTGGGCCTTGCGTTATTTGGCGGGATTATTCTGCTCATGTCCATCATTCTGGGAGTTGGAATTGCGGGAATTTTAATTGCTTTATTTCTATCTGTCTCGAGTGTCGGGATCGTGGGAACGACAAGTTTCGCATTAGCTATGCAGGACCAGGGGAAAACGGCAGGGAGTGCCTCGGCTTTAATCGGTCTTCTGCCTTTCGTACTAGGTTCGCTCATGGCCCCTTTGGTGGGGATTGGTGGAGGTGATTCACCTCTGCCGATGGGAATCGTGATGGTAAGTTGTCATGTTATTGCCATGTCCTCTTATCTATTTATCGCCCGAGGCGGTTTGAGAAAAGCTGTTGCATAAGGAAAGTGGCCAACCCATTATAGGAAAAGTTCAAAGTAAGAGGGGTGGCTCTTTAAGAAAACAGGAAAAGCAATCCCACTCTCTTATGTATAATTTCTATTGGCAGGGAACAAAAAAGTTCAACTGAAAACTTTGCCCAATCTTTTTTAATTTAGTAAGAAGAGGCAGAAGTGTGGTCAAATCATACACTTCTGCCTCTTCTCAAGTCTTTAGATTCTTATAAGAGCGATTCAGCTCCGTCAATATACACTTCAGTCCCGGTAACGTGGGAGGACATGTCCGATGCAAGGAACAAAACAAGGTCTCCTGCTTGTTCAATCGTTCCGGCTTTCTTTGCAAGTGGTTGAGAACCTTCGGGATACTCAATCGGTATTTTGATTTTTTCCAAGTTTTCATCTTCAGGATAGGTATTGTCGTCGATGTTGGTGTCGATGGAGCCTGGGCAGATGATATTCACGCGTATTTTGTACTTGGCCAATTCAAGTGCAGCCATCTTGCCGAAAGCGACCTGACCGGCTTTTGATGAGCTGTATGCGGAAAAACCAAAGTTCTTGAAAAAACGGTTTCCGTTAATGGAACTGTTAATGGTGATGCTGCCGCCTGTTTCCTTCATATAGGGAATGGCGTATTTTATGGTTAGGAAGGTTCCTTTCAAGTTGATGTTGAGTGTTTGGTCCCAATCTTCCGGCTTAATATCTTCAATGGGGGCAATTACCCCGTTAATACCAGCATTGGCAAACACAAAATCAATTTTTCCAAAATGCTCGAAGGCGGCCTGGAAAGCCTTCTCAACCTGTTCGGGTTGGGAAACATCCGTTTTGATGATTAAAGCTTCTCGTCCGAGGTTTTCGACTTCTTCCTTGACCTTTTCGGCATTTTCAACTGTGCGGTCAAAAAAAACGATGTTTGCACCGTTTTCCGCAAGTTTAATGGCGGCACCCCGGCCAATTCCGGATCCTCCGCCGGTAATGATGGCGACTTTATTCTTCATCAATTCTGTCATTGATTTCACACGCTCCTTTTTAATGTACTTCCCATGAGGGAGTATGTAGAAACATCAAGTCAGTAGTAATAGGAAAAGTATAAAGGAAAATAGATTGAAAAATCCAATATAAACCAAATTTTTTAGCGTTTTTCTTTATTTTTTTGCAAAGTCTGGTTATATTGAGGACAAAGTCTGTTAATTAAAAGGAGAATCTAACGAATGATACGTTATGGGATTATTGGTACAAATTGGATTACAGAGCGTTTTTTGAATGCGGCAAAACACGTGGAAGGCTTTTCATTAAATGCGGTCTATTCACGCACAGAAGAAAAGGCCAGGGATTTTGCAGATAAGTATGGAGTTAAACATACATTTACAGACTTGGAGGAGATGGCGAGCAGTTCCGAGATTGATGCGGTCTATATAGCCAGTCCCAATTCTCACCATAGTCGCCAGGCAGTCATGTTTTTACAGCAAAAGAAACATGTCTTATGTGAAAAACCATTGGCTTCGAACGCCGAAGAAGTGAGGGAAATGATACAGGCGGCACAGCAAAACGAAGTGCTGCTCATGGAAGCGATGAAATCAACGATCATGCCAAGTTTTGAAAGCCTAAAGGAAAACATCCATAAAATTGGTGAGGTTCGCCGTTACCAAGGAAGTTACTGTCAATATTCTTCCCGGTACGATTCGTATAAATCAGGTACCATATTGAATGCATTCAACCCTGAGTTTTCAAGCGGCTCTTTAATGGATTTAGGTATTTATGCCGTTTATCCGCTTGTCGTTCTATTCGGTAAACCGAATAAGATCCAGGCATCTGGAACATTACTAGAGTCAGGAGTTGACGGTCAGGGTACCATCCTCCTTTCATACAACGACATGGAAGCCATCGTGATGTTTTCCAAGATCACTGAATCGACTCAACCTTCAGAAATACAGGGAGAAGCAGGTACCATCCTCATCGACAAAATTTCCAGTCCGAACGAAGTGGATATTTGCTACCGTGATGGAACAAGGGAGAGTCTCTCGGTTAAACAGGAGTTCCCTCCGATGTATTATGAAGCGAAGGAGTTTGTAGAATTGATCCAGCAGGGGAAAACGGAATCGGATAAGAATACATTTGCCCATTCGTTATGGTCGATGGAAATCATGGATGAAGCTAGAAAACAGATGGGTGTCATTTTTCCCTCAGACCGAAGATAAGCATTTTATTAGACATGATTCGGCAAAAAGCGTATAAATGGATGTTACAGAATGCCTATTTTTGGGTAGATTTTTAGTACATAGAAATTTCAGATGTTGGAGGAATTAATATGAAATGCAAGATTAATCGAAATGCAGCAAAGGTCTTACAAAAGATGTTGAGTAGCGAAGAAGCGGAAGGGAAAATGATTCGGGTGTATATCACGCATATGCACGGCGATCATGCCCACTATGAGATGAAGCTTGATGTTCCGACGGAGCATGATGAAATTGTCAAGACGGATAAGGATATCGATATACTGCTGGATTCACGTGAAGAATTCTTGGACGGAGTATGGATTAAATATTTTTATGTGCCAGAAGAAGGTTTCGAAATAACCAATCCTTCGAAAGAACCTCATGGCCATCACCATCATTAAAAATTAGGGGGAATTAGGCATGACAGAATTATACGAAAAGCTTTTTCAACCATATAAATTCTCTTCTGGGGTCGAAGTGAAAAACCGTATCATGCTGGCACCGATGACGCATTATTCTTCAGATGACCAAGGATACGTGACGGAAGAGGAATTAGCTTATTATGCAGAGCGTTCGGCAGGAGTGGGTACGGTAATCACAGCATGTGCCTATGTAATTGCAGGTGGAAAAGGATTCCCTGGCCAATTCAGTGCTGATGATGATGCATTCATTCCATCACTCCGAAAAGTGGCAGAAACCATTCAAGGCAAAGGGGCCAAAGCCATTTTACAAATTTATCATGGAGGTCGCCAAAGTCCGCCGGATTTATTACCAGATAATCAACCTGTTTCTGCAAGCAGCGTTGCTTCAAGCGAGGGTGCACCTGTTCCTCGTGAAATGACGGAAGATGAAATTCAAGAAGTGATTAAAGCGTTTGGAGAGGCAACGAGAAGAGCCATCGAAGCAGGATTTGATGGTGTCGAGATTCATGGGGCGAATACATATTTACTTCAGCAGTTCTTCTCTCCTCATTCCAACCGTCGCACAGATAAATGGGGGGGAACGCTTGGAAAACGTATGATTTTCCCACTTTCCATTGTTAATGAAGTAGAAAAGACTGTGGAAGAGCATGCGAAACATCCGTTTGTCATCGGCTACCGCATTTCTCCGGAAGAGGGTAGCGAGCCTGGCATCACTTTGGATGATACGCTTCAATTCGTAGACCGGCTTGCGAATCAAAACCTGGACTACATCCATGTATCGGTAGGCCATTTCTGGAATGGCTCATTCCGTGAGAGTGATAGAACGGAATCGAGAATCGTTAAAATATATGAAAAAGTGGGCAATCGGATTCCAGTAATCGGAGTAGGGGCCCTTCATACACCTGAAGAAGTGGCGGAGGCCATGGAAACGGGCGTTCCTTTTATTGCACTTGGCAGGGAGCTGCTTATGGAACCGTACTGGATTGAAAAAATCAAGGCCGGTAAAGAAAAGGAAATACGCACGACACTTTCGAAGAAGGATCAAGATGAATTGGTCATTCCAGATCCCCTTTGGGAAAAATTAATCAATGTAAAAGGCTGGCTTCCAGTCGTGGATTGAGTATGAATAATAAATGAGCCCGTCCTTTGTTAAGGACGGGTATTTTTTTGGAAATTTATCTATCGATTGTAACCGATGAATGAGAATGAGAGCTTCTCTTCTTTTTTCTAAACATAAGCAAACCAATGATATAAATGATGAGAAAAGCTATTAAAATAATATCCGTCATTCGTATCGTGGCAACATCTGATACAATTCGACCGGTATATTGCAAAAGGTTATGGAGGAAGTGAAAGATGATCGGAATGATGATCGATTGAGTTTGAATGACGAGTAAAGCTAAGACGAGACCTATTAGTAATGCATAGAACACTTGTATGAAAATAGAAAAGGATGGATTTTGAAATGCCTGGGCAAAGTGCCCAATCCCGAAGAATAAACTTGAAATGATGATGGCCTTGATCTCTCCCTTTGGTAGGAGGATCTTCAGCATCAAGCCACGAAAAACGGATTCCTCGACAAAGGCATTTGTCATAATCCCCAAACTTAATAAGACTAGATAAGAAAAGGATTGAATGGACACTCCTTCGTTGAAGATGACAAGAAGGATTAAAAAGAAGAGCAAGGGCGTATATAAAACCCATTCCCGGACGGATAGCTTCCGGAGTGAATGAAAATAAAAGGTGCCCCATCGATTCTTTATCGTAAAATAAAAAATCAAGAGGAGTGCTAGCGGAATGAAGCCCATAAAAGGCGCAATGGGGTTACTCATCTTTGTTATTTCAGTGATGGCAGCCCCTGTTGAAACGAAAAGCAAAGTGATGATTTCAAGTCCGATAAGAGTTAAATAAGGTCGTTTGAACGTCATTTCATTTTTCATTATATAAGTCATCATCTCCCCTGGTTTGTGTTAAATATTCGTTGCTCGATTGGATTAATCCTGCTACCTTTCAGGCTGAAGATTAACATACAAGGCGCAGAAAGAAATCAGCTTATTTCTTTTGCGCCTCTTTTATTCGCATCTCTACCATCGTTACTCAATACGAAGACGACAAGCCCTTTCATTTGTCCAGTTTTTGTTTCAGGTATATGGACTCGCATTCTATCTTCCTAAAACTCATTAATAGGTCGGGCACCTAATTTACTAGTGTAGAGGGATGGTCCTATTTTGTAATCAAAACGTAATGAATTGTAAAGAATTGTTTACAATGTAAGTAATGTACAGTTTTACGTTTTACTATATAATATGGGAACATGGTTCGAAACCATGAATAAACCCGACAAAGGAGATTACATATGAGAGTTACTTCTTACAATCTATCAAATCCTCAAAGGTTTACCGTGAAAAGAAAACTCCCCTTACACTTTTTCTTTTTCTAAGATGTAAGGCGACTACGTCGCTACCCCAAAATATGTACACCTACTTTTTTTCAATAACCGTTTTCAATAGAGTGCGACTAAAAAGATGAAGGATGTGAGGGTGAATTTATGATGAAGGATAGTAGATTCCAAGGATACAACATGAAAGGATTTCAAAAAGACCTGACAGCAGGCCTGGTAGTGGGAGTGGTAGCCATTCCCCTTGGACTAGCTTTTTCCATTGCATCCGGAGTGGAGCCCATATATGGCTTGTATACGACGATCATTGCAGGAATTCTCATTTCGCTTTTGGGTGGGTCTAAGTACCAAATTGGTGGGCCGACTGGAGCCTTTGTTCCATTACTATTTGGAATCGTCATGCAATACGGTTACGAAAGTCTTCTCATTGCCGGGTTTTTAGCCGGGATTATGTTGGTGGTGATGGGACTGCTTAAATTAGGGAATATGATGAAGTTCATTCCCCGCCCCGTTATCATTGGGTTTACGACAGGCATTGCCATCATCATCTTTTCCGGCCAAATTGCTAACTTTTTAGGCATGAAGGTGGAAAAGCATGAAACGTTTTTGGCTAATATGAAAGAATTGGTGGTTAAAGCAGATACGATGAATGTCTATAGCATAGGCGTGGCACTAATATGCTTTATTGTAATCCTGTTAGCACCGAAAGTACTTCCGCGAGTACCAGGACCTCTTCTTGGATTACTTGTTTCCACAGTGGTAGCCTTCTATTTCTTCCCTAGTAAGGTGGCTACGATTGGATCTACATATGGAGCGATTCCAAGAGGTTTCCCTGAATTTAAAGTGCCAGAGGTTTCGGTGGAAATCATTATCAATCTTCTCCCAGTGGCGCTTACCATTGCATTATTAGGAGGAATCGAATCATTGCTTTCGGCAACCGTGGCAGATAACATGGGTGGTTCGAAACACGACAGCAATAAGGAATTAGTCGGTCAAGGCATAGCGAACATCGCTACACCATTCTTTGGCGGAATCCCGGCTACAGGTGCTATTGCCAGAACGGCCACGAATATTAAGACTGGGGCCGTTTCACCAATGTCAGGGATTATCCATGGAATCGTGGTCTTGATGGTCCTGCTCGTCTTATCTCCTTATGCCACACATATTCCTTTGGCCAGCATGGCGCCAATCCTCATGTTTGTTGCTTGGAACATGAGTGAACGGAAGGAATTTGCCCATGTATTAAAAACAAGGTCGGCTGATTCCGTTGTACTGTTTGTGACATTCCTTGTCACGGTTTTAACGGATTTAATCATGGGTGTCGGTATCGGTTTATTGATTGCCTTCATCACCTTTATCATTAAGATGAGTCACTCATTAAAGATCAGGGAAAGAAGTCACGAAGTTTATCCGGAAATTATTCCAACGACTGCAAGCTCGGATTCAAGAATCGATGTTTACAATTTGGAAGGTCCCTTATTCTTTGGATCCATTGATGTACTGGAATCTAATATTTTGGAAAATTTGGATAATAAGACGGGCGTTTTAGTATTGAGCATGCGAAGGGTATCCTATATGGATACGTCAGCCGAGGCCGCTCTGCTGGCCATAGTCAATCGAATAAGGAAATATAAAGGGAAATTAGTCATCTCCGGAATTCAGCAACAACCTAAGGAGTTGCTGATAAGTACCGGGTTATATCATAAAATAGAAAAACAGCATTTCTTTAAATCCAAGGAAGAAGCTTTATATTTTGCCAAGCAATATGTAAATGTCAAATCAGATCAAGTAGTCTTATAGATGTAACCCTAAAGTCATCCTTTCGGCTTTTTATGGTATAGTTACCGTAATGAGAGATTATAAAAGAAGGTGACTGTCTGGATGGATTTATATCGGATTGGCCAGCTTGCTGAACTAGCTAATGTATCAAGGAGAACCATAGACTATTATACACAATTGGGATTGCTCACCTATGAGAAGACTGGATCGAGGTATCGATATTATACGAAGGATGCGCTCAATCGACTGAGTATGATCGATCGATATAAAGAGCAAAACATGCCGTTGACCGAAATCAAGGAGCGGCTGCAGATCTGGTCCGACAAACCTGTGGATTCTGGAAAGGTACTGGCAAAAGTCGATAAGATTTCTTTAAACCTGAAAGAACTGGAGCGGGAAGTTCTTGAATTAAAGCCACTCTTGGAACAGCTGGATGAACAGCAACTGAAGTTTGCTGTTCATCAGCTCTCCCTAAGAGGCGGATCTTTGATTAGTATCATGAACGCGCTTACATGAACAAGAGTTTTTCCTCATTCAAAAAAGACCACTTTGGTCTTTTTTTTATTTTTTCCGTAGCTTGTAAGAGTAATAAAAACTTTTTTTCGGCAAAGGGGAAGGAGATAGGGGAATGGGAAAAGAAGAACTATAATATATAGATTCAGAAAGGGTGAGTGGATGATTGGTTCAATTGTAACGACGGCAAAAGGGCATCTTCAAGGAACCGTAGAAAATGGTGTAGGCGTTTGGAAAGGCGTCAGGTATGCGAGAGCTCCAATCGACGAATTGCGTTTTCGCTCTCCGGAGCCTGTTGAAAGATGGAACGGTGTCCTGGATGCAGTCAATTTCGGCGCTGTGCCACCACAACCGTTGGAAAGGGCAGCCAGGATGGGGATGACAGACAGTGAAGAAATGGATGAGGATTGTTTATTCCTGAATATCTGGTCTCCTAATGCTGATGATCGGAAGCGCCCGGTCATGGTTTGGATTCCAGGTGGAGCATATATTACGGGATCCGGTTCGATTGATATGTACAACGGTCATGTGTTAGCCAAAACAGGAGATGTAGTGGTTGTAAGCATCAATTATCGGTTAGGTGCTTTAGGATATTTGGATTTTACGGAGTGGAATCATGAGGAGGAACTCTTTGATTCCAACCTAGGTTTACGTGACCAAGTCGCTGCGTTGAAATGGATAAAAGAGAATATTGTAGCATTTGGTGGAGACCCGGAGAATGTTACGGTATTTGGTGAATCAGCTGGTGGCAATGCCGTTACGACTTTACTCTCAGTACCTTCTGCAAGAGGGCTTTTTAAACAGGCCATTGCCCAAAGTCCTGCTCCTACTTCAGTTTACGGAAAAGGTTTTGCACGACAGTTCAGTAAGAAATTTCTCGATATTCTCGGGATTGAAGAGAATGAAGTCGATGTGTTAAAAACACTTCCCGTCCAGAAAATCGTTACAGCTTCATATGAATTATTACAGCAAAACTCTCAAGATCTCCCTGGCTCGCTTTCTTTTGGTCCAGTCGTTGATGGTGACTTTTTACCTGACTATCCATTGGAAGCCATTCGTTCAGGAGCCACTGCTGGAATTCCCCTTCTTATTGGTACAAATAAAGATGAAGCGACTTTATTTGACCAAATGGATCCCCCGTTAATTCCGACAACCGAAGAAATGATTCATAAGATGTTCGAAAATACAGATCCTGAAGCGGAGGAGCGAATCACCAACGCTTACCTAACCTTCCCTAATAAAGAGGCTACCCTAGGCTTGGGGCGTGATGCGACTTTTCATATGCCTTCGGTTTGGTATGCAGAGGCATACAGCCGTCAGGAGAAAACATGGATGTACCGCTTCGATTACCAAACCCCCTCTTTAAAGTTTAGCAAACTAGGGGCGACGCATGGGATGGAGATTTTATATGTTTTCCAGACTTTCGATTCTATAGTTGGAAAACGGATTACTGCCTTTGGCGCTAAGCGTGCTGCCTTGAAATTATCTCGACGGATGCAAGGTCACTGGATTAACTTTGCGAAATATGGGAATCCCAATCCGCCGGAAGGAGAAGTCTGGCCGAAGTATGACGAAACGAATCATTATACGATGATTTTTGATAAAAGGGATTATATAGAAAAGGATCCCAATAGGGTTCACCGGTTGGTTTGGGAGGGTGTAAGAATATATAAATGAAAGAAAACCAGCATGGAAGAAACGGAGGAAAATAAAAATGGATACATATCATTTTCAGCCAACGAAAGAGTTTGCAGGAAAATTGGACCAATGTGATGCCTTAGCCATTTATCGGAAGGAATTTTACTTGACTCCCGGGACCATCTATATGGACGGAAATTCATTGGGACTATTATCGAAGCGGGCGGAAAAAAGTCTTTTGAATTCATTGGAAGACTGGAAGAGATATGGAATCGAGGGATGGACGGAAGGTGATAACCCTTGGTTTTATTTCTCTGAGAGATTGGGAGAGTTGAGTGCCCCTTTGGTGGGGGCGTCAGGTGATGAAGTAATTATGAGTGGCTCGACGACAGGGAACCTTCATCAGCTGGTGGCAACTTTCTTTGAACCGAAGGAAGGACGGAACAAGATATTGGCCGATGAGCTGACGTTTCCGAGTGATATTTATGCGCTTCAAAGCCAGCTTTTGCTACACGGGCTTGATCCGGAAACACATTTAGTGCAGGTGAAAAGCCGTGATGGTAAACTTCTTATGGAAGACGATATCATTGCCGCGATGTCAGAGGAAGTAGCCTTGGTCGTGTTGCCAACGGTTTTGTACCGCAGCGGACAGATTCTGGATATGAAACGATTAACAAAGGAAGCGCACACTAGAGGAATCATCATTGGGTTTGATGGGTGTCATTCAGTGGGTGCTGTTCCACACCAATTTGACGAGTGGGAGGTCGACTTTGCATTTTGGTGTAATTATAAACATTTGAATGGAGGACCGGGAAGTGTTGCAGGCTTATATGTCAATCGAAAACATTTCGATAAAAGGCCAGGGTTGACTGGATGGTTCGGGTCAAAAAAGGATGAACAGTTCGACATGAAACACTCATTCTCCAAGTCTGATTCAGCAGGGGCCTTTCAGATCGGAACGCCACATATATTAAGTATGGCTCCACTAGTCGGTTCGCTTGAAATGTTTGCCGAAGTGGGTATCGAACAGATTCGTACAAAATCTTTGCTTTTGACACAATATTTTATGGACTTGATTGACTCTGAACTTATGGAGTATGGGTTTTCATTCGGGAACCCTCGAGATGATTTTCGAAGGGGGGCTCATATTATCCTTGAGCACCGAGAAGCAGCACGGATATGTAAAGCGTTGAAGAATGAGGGCGTCATTCCGGATTACCGCGAACCGGATATGATCCGGCTTGCACCTGTCTCCCTCTATACCTCCTATCAGGAAGTATGGGAAACGGTCCAGGCACTAAAAAAAATCATGCAAGGGAAGTTATATGAGAGTTATGAAAATATACGGGGAATCATTGCCTAGTTTGGAAAAGAAACATGGAAAATAATAAATTGAAAAGAGAGTTATCAACCAATCAAATCACGATGATCGCAATGGGATGTGCGATTGGGACCGGCTTGTTTTTAGGGAGCGGTCTAGCGATATCGATAGCCGGTCCAAGCGTATTGATTAGCTATGCTGTCGGTGCGTTCGTTGTTTTGTTATTAATGGGATGCTTGGCGGAAATAACGGTCGCTTATCCAACTTCCGGATCCTTTGGGACGATTGCCGAGAAGTACATCAGTCCACTTGCAGGCTTTCTTGTCCGATATTCCTACTGGATAGCCAATGTCCTTGCCATTGGGGTCGAAGTCAGTGCAATCGCTGTTTATATGAAATACTGGTTTCCTGATGTACCAGGGAGTGTGTGGATTTTTCTTTTTGCCGCCTTACTCATCTATGTAAATGCAACCAGTGTCAATACTTTCGGGAATTTTGAATATGTATTTTCCTTGATTAAAGTCAGCGCCATCGTCATTTTCATCTTACTGGGAGCTTATGTTTTGATTGGTGCCGAACCAGCCTCGGGAATGGGGATGGAGAACTATGTGAATGCAGGGGGGTTCATGCCTTTTGGTTTTTGGGGATTATGGGTGGCTGTTTTCATTTCTCTCTTCAGCTTTTTAGGGACAGAAATGATTGCAGTGACTGCAGGAGAAGCCAAAGATCCTGATATCGCTGTACCACGAGCCTTGAAGGCAACCGTTTTCAGGCTGTCGACTTTTTACGTACTGACAATCGGCATCATGTTGATGATCGTTCCATGGCAGGAAGCGGGCGTTGAAGTGAGCCCATTCGTGAAGGTCATGGAAATATTAAATATCCCGGGAGCCTCCGGAATCATGAATTTTATCATTTTGACGGCAGCTTTATCAGCAATGAATAGTCAGCTGTATGCTTCCACAAGAATGATCTTTTCACTATCCGAACAAAGGCAGGCACCGCCTTTCTTTAAGAAAGTGAGTCGAAAAGGAGTACCGGTCCGCGCCTTGCTCATCTCCACATTGGGTATTTTTCTGGCTGCGGGGATAAAGGTCATTCTTCCCGATACATCTTATGCATTCATGATGGGGATATCGATGTTCGGGGCCATTTTCACTTGGTTCATGGTGTTCATCTCCCATCTGTTTTTCAGGCGAAACTGGGAAAGAACAGGGGGGCGGAAATTACCTGTCAAAATGTACGGTTATCCTTATTTAACGATACTTGGAGCGGTTTTTCTATTGGCCTTAACGGTAACAACCTGGTTTACCGAACCCTTTAAAATCGTTTTGCAGTTCGGTATTCCTTGGTTGATCTTTCTATGGCTCACATACATGTTGATGATGAGAGTAAAAAGAAGATAAAGGGAGTGACGCATGCATGGATAAGGAATCAATCGAAGAAAGTCGCTTGGAAGAAGGAATGGTAACGAATTTTGAAAAAGAGATGTCCTACGGTGACTATCTGAATTTGGACCAAGTATTATCGAGTCAGAGGTTGCTTTCCGGTCATCATGACGAAATGCTGTTTATCGTTATCCATCAAACCAGCGAGTTATGGATGAAATTGATTCTTCATGAATTGACTGCGGCTACGGAGCATATCACGGAAGGAAGATTGGAACCTTCCTTCAAGATGCTATCACGGATTTCGAGAATTCAACAGCAGCTCGTTCAGTCATGGAATGTGCTCTCGACCTTGACCCCATCCGACTATATGGAGTTCCGGGATAAACTCGGAAACTCATCGGGCTTCCAATCCTTTCAAAACCGAATGATTGAAAGTGCAATGGGACAAAAAAACAAGCCAATCTTGGCCGTGTTTCGTCATCAGCCTGACCTTTATGAATCCCTGGTGTCCGAGTTGAATAAGCCCAGTATTTACGATGCGGCAATTGGAGCCTTGGCCGCGAGGGGGTTTTCTATTGAAGAATCGATGTTGAACAGAGATTGGTCAGAACCTTATGTGGAAAACGAGAGTGTCGAGAAAGCCTGGCTCGCGGTGTACAGGGATGTACATCAATATTGGGATCTATATGAATTGGCTGAAAAACTGGTGGATATCGGCAGTCAACAGCAGTTCTGGAGATTCAATCATATGAGCACGGTGGAGCGGATTATAGGACAGAGAATGGGAACTGGAGGTTCTACTGGCGTGAACTATTTAAAGAAGGTAGTGAATCAGCCATTTTTCCCCGAACTCTGGACACTTCGGACAAAATTGTGAACAGAATGATTGGAGAGGTAACGATGCATAAATGGAAAGATATTTCTCAGCCGCTTAAAGAAAATACGCCATATTGGCCAGGAGATACACCATATTCCTATCGCTTGAATGCTGAGATAGCCAAGGGATCTTCCGTAAATGTTGGCGAAATTCGCATGAGCACACATTTAGGTACACATATTGACGCACCTTTTCATTTTGATGAAGAAGGAAAGAAAATCCTGGAGCTGGACTTGGATTTATATATCGGGGAAGCACTTGTCGTCCAGGTCGATGTTGATAGAAGTATTGGGATAGAAGCTTTAGTTGACATCGAATTGAATGGGATCGAGAGATTATTGCTGGCAACGGGGAAGTGGAAGGACCTCAGCCAATTCCCTGATGCAATTCCGGCAATCGAACCGGGCTTAGCCTCCTTCTTAGCTGAAAAAGGGGTGAAATTGCTCGGATTGGATTTGCCTTCCGTCGATTATCTCGACAGTAAAGAATTACCTGCTCACCATGCCCTGGCAAGTTGCGGGATTCACATTCTTGAAGGCCTTGTTCTTCAAGGCGTAGAACCGGGTCTGTATGATTTGGCCGCACTGCCACTCGCTTTGGAGAAGGGGGATGGCAGTCCGGTCAGAGCGGTGTTGAAACGAAAGGATTAGGTGAGGAGAGATAAGGATGAGCAAAATCGGTATTTATGGATCTTCCTTCGATCCTATTACGAATGTACACTTATGGACGGCATCGACCATTGCGCATCGAGCCAAGCTTGATAAAGTCATTTTTTTACCATGTGCCAATAATCGGATTGATAAACAGATGAAAACAAGCAATGAGCACCGCTGGAATATGCTAAGTCTCGCCATCAAGGAAAATCCGTTATTTGAAGTGAGTGATTATGAAATATATGAACGAGCAGGAATCAGCAAACAGTATACATGGTATACGATGGAGTACTTTAAAGCGCAGTATCCGAAGGATGAGGTATATTTCATCATGGGGGCCGATTTGCTTCAAGATATGGATAATCAGGAATTACCGGTGCATCTTCGCTGGAAATTCAGAGAAAAATTGATTGCGAATCATAAATTCATTATCATGGCCCGAGAAGGAATAGATATGCTCAAGGTCATCTCCAAAAGCCCTTTACTGAGAAATTATGATAATGGCAATACATTTCACCTAATTGATAAAGGTCTTTCCATGGAAATCAGTTCAACATATATAAGAGACGAGTTCAGCATGGGCGGAGAGCCAAGATATTTACTGCCAGATGTTTGTTATCAGTATATTGTAGATCATGGACTCTATAAAACAACTCAAAATGTTTAAGGAAGGGGCCCAATCACTTAGGTGATGTGGGCTCTTTCCTTTTTTATTTAACTCGTGTGATTTAGATTGAAAATGAAATTTAATCAGAATATTATAAAAAGTTGAAGCGGTGCTAAACGTAATAGTATAGGGCTTTTGGAAGGGAGCATTCTTAACGGGAATGCTTAAAACGGTCTGGAAGACAAAAAACACAGTTGACAACTTGGGATACTTTGCTTTAAGGTAGGGATACGTAAAAAAGAAAACAGAATATTTGCTGATCAGAAAACTGAAGGCATACTATTTCCTAACTTTAAATGAGGAAGTAGTATGCCTATTTTGTTTAAAGAAAGTTAAAAACAGGGGGAAAGATTATGAAAAGGTTATTGGCGTTTTCAAGTTTGGTTTTAGCATTTGGGGTGCTAGCTGGTTGTAGTTCCGAAAAGACTGAAGGAAAAGAAGGAAAGCCTAAATCCGTAGAATTACTGAACGTGTCCTATGACCCGACCCGTGAGTTGTACCAAGAATATAATAAAGCATTCGCGAAACATTGGAAGGAAGAATCAGGTCAAGATGTTACGATTCAGCAATCGCACGGAGGCTCTGGTAAGCAAGGAAGAGCGGTCATTGACGGATTGGAAGCGGATGTCGTGACGCTTGCATTGGCTTATGACATCGATGCCATCAATGAAGCCAGTAAACTTTTGGAAAAAGATTGGCAAACGCGCCTGCCGGAAAATTCAACACCTTACACGTCAACCATTGTATTCCTAGTAAAAAAGGATAATCCGAAAGGCATCAAAGATTGGGATGACTTAATCAAAAAGGATGTTTCCGTCATTACTCCAAACCCAAAAACAAGCGGGGGGGCAAGGTGGAATTATTTGGCCGCATGGGCATTTGCCGAGAAGAAGTTCAATGATGATGAAGCGAAAGTAAAAGAGTTCATGAAAAAACTTTATCAAAATGTGGAAGTGTTGGACTCCGGTGCTAGGGGTGCCACGACTACATTTGTGGAAAGAGAAATCGGTGACGTACTAATTGCTTGGGAAAACGAAGCGTATTTAACGCTTGAGGAATTCGGCGATGATAAATATGAAATCGTCAATCCTTCCATAAGTATTTTAGCCGAACCTCCAGTGGCGGTAGTCGACAAAGTGGTTGAGAAAAAGGGAACGAAGGAAGTGGCGGAAGCATATCTAGAGTATTTGTATACGGATGAGGGGCAAGAAATTGCGGCTAAGAACTTCTATCGACCAAGGGATGAAAAGGTTCTGGCAAACCATAAAGAACAGTTTGCCGACATTGACATGGTAACGGTTGATGAGAAGTTCGGCGGCTGGAATGAAGCCCAGAAGACCCATTTCAATGATGGTGGTACATTCGACGAAATATATCAACCAAAATAAGTGTAGAGGGGAAGAGGAATGTTTGATTCTTCTTCTCCTTCACTAATTAAGTAGAAAGAGCTGGGGAGATACCATGAATATTGTGACTGAAGTCAAGCGCAAGAGAAAAAGGACGATACCTGGTTTTGGGTTGGCGATGGGATTGACATTACTGTATTTATCCATCATCGTCTTGATTCCCCTATCCATGGTTTTTTTAAATACATTTTCAATGGGAATGAAGGATTTTTGGGAGACCATCACTGAACCAAGAGTTGTTGCCTCCTATAGATTAAGTTTTCTGACGGCTTTAACTGCGGCATTTGTGAACGCAGTTTTTGGCGTTTTAATTGCCTGGGTTCTGACACGTTATGAGTTTCCAGGGAAACGGATCATCGATGGCCTGGTCGACTTGCCTTTTGCCCTTCCAACGGCAGTTGCCGGCATTACGTTAACCACTTTATACTCACCGAACGGGTGGATTGGACAGTTTTTTGGATTCAAGATTGCCTTTACCCCTATCGGGATTATCATTGCCCTCATTTTTATTGGTCTTCCCTTCGTTGTACGAATGGTTCAACCCGTGCTTGAAAATATAGAAAAGGGGATGGAAGAAGCATCTGCTTCACTAGGGGCAAACCGAATGCAGACATTTATTAAAATTATTTTTCCTGAATTGATTCCCGCAATCTTGACGGGGTTTGCCCTATCATTTGCGAGGGCACTTGGCGAATACGGATCCGTCGTGTTCATTGCCGGCAATATGCCTTTTAAGACAGAAATTTCCCCTCTTATCATCATGACGAAGCTTGAACAGTATGATTACCAAGGGGCAACCGCCGTGGCGACGGTTATGCTTGTCATTACATTTCTGATTTTGCTCACCATTAATATCTTGCAATGGTGGACTAGTAGAAGATATTCCGCAAAATAGGAGGGGACCGTGTTGGCCAATCATCATCCTGTGGCTACAGAGCCAAATAAACCAGTCATCTTAACAAGAAACGCTACGAAGGAGCCAAAACTTATCCAATGGACCCTTATTTCCATTGTATTGCTATTCTTGACGCTTTTTTTGGTCGTTCCGTTGATTGCTATCTTTGTAAAAGCCTTTGAAAAGGGAGCGGAAGCGTATGTTGCGGCGATTGCTCACCCAGATTCTTTGGCTGCCATTAAATTAACGTTGATCGTTGTCCTGATCACTTTACCTTTGAATGCCATATTCGGGGTAGTGGCGGCATGGACGATTACAAAATATGAATTTAAAGGGAAGAACTTTTTAGTTACGTTGATCGATCTTCCATTTTCCGTGTCACCGGTCATTGCCGGTTTGATATTCGTCCTATTATTTGGTCTGAATGGAGCGCTTGGTCCATTTTTGCAGGCGTACGATATAAAAGTGATATTTTCCATACCGGGCATTGTCATTGCTTCCCTATTCATTACCTTCCCTTTTATAGCACGGGAATTGATTCCACTTATGCAAAGCCAGGGAACCTCTGAAGAAGAAGCCTCCCTTACCCTTGGTGCTGGCGGGTTCAAGACTTTTTGGTATGTAACGTTGCCCAATATTAAATGGGGCTTATTATACGGAATCATTTTGTGCAATGCGAGGACGATCGGGGAATTTGGAGCCGTATCGGTTGTATCAGGCCATATACGCGGCATGACGAACACGATGCCACTTCATATTGAAATCCTATACAATGAATATCAATTTTCAGCGGCATTCGCCGTGGCATCGTTAATGTCCATTTTTGCAATTATAACGTTGGTTTTAAAGAGTCTAATAGAATGGAAAACGGACCTGAAATCTACAAAAGCTAGGTAGGGGGATGTACAATGAGCATCATCATCGAAAACGTTACAAAATATTATGGGTCGTTTCAGGCCCTACAAGATATCAATCTAGAAATAAAAAGTGGGGAGCTTGTTGCGTTACTGGGTCCCTCGGGTTCGGGGAAAACTTCGTTGCTCCGCATCATAGCTGGTCTTGAACAGTCAGAAAACGGACATATATTATTTAATGAAGAGGATTACACAAACAAGCACGTGAAGGATAGGAACGTCGGTTTTGTCTTCCAGCATTATGCCCTTTTCCGAAACATGACCATTTTTGATAATGTTGCATACGGTTTAAAGGTACGGCCCAGAAAAACAAGACCTAGCAAAAAAGCAATTGAAGAAAAAGTTACGGAACTGCTCCAACTGGTTAAACTGGAAGGATATAAAGATCGCTATCCCTCTCAATTATCCGGGGGCCAGCGTCAGCGCGTGGCTTTAGCCAGGGCACTGGCCGTAGAGCCAAATATTTTGTTGCTCGATGAACCATTTGGGGCACTGGACGCCAAAGTCCGTAAAGAACTTAGGCGTTGGTTAAGAAAGCTGCATGACGAGTTCAATGTCACGAGTGTCTTTGTAACACATGATCAGGAAGAAGCGATGGATGTCGCCGATCGGGTCGTCATCATGAATGAGGGGAAAATCGAACAGATTGGAACACCAGATGAAGTATACGAACATCCAAAGAATCCATTTGTTTATGACTTTCTCGGCAGTGTTAACCTATTCAAGGGAAAGGTCCATCAAGGAAAGCTTGCAACCGGGAATGTGGAAATTCACGTACCGGATAGTGAGGACGGAGATAGCACAGGATATGTAAGATCTCATAACTTCATTATCGAAAAAGGACCATCCAATGTCGATTCTATTGAATCCGTCATCGATCATATTCATGCAATCGGACCGATTGTCCGTATTGAAGTGATTCGTCAGGACATTCAGGAACCGCTCGAAATCGAACTTACAAAAGACCAATTTAATCAGCTTTCTTTAAAAAAGGGAGATATTGTGTTTGTTCGTCCAAAAGAGTTGAAAGTTTTTGTTGACTATATGGCCGGAATCTGAAAAATGTAAGGGAATCATACTAATAAGAACTCCCTTTATGAAAGAGAAAAAATGTAAAAAATATGGTCCGGAACCGAATCAAGGTTTCGGGCCATATTCTTTTTAAAAAGTAATAAGTGCCTTTTTTTGACAACACCAAACCTATTGACTATCATAAGTTGTGGTTCTTCTATACTAATAATTGGATAGATTATCATGTGGGAGTTTGTCGTTTTACTAGAAGGAACTTGTCAAATATTGGTCTATATATCTCGTCTGAATGTCGAAAAAATATGTTTAATGTTAAAAATGAAATATAAATGTAATATTGCTATTACGTATTTGACAAAAAGCGGTGATATACTACGTATTAGGTAATGAGCTCAAAGAAATTCTGTATTTTATGTAATATGAAATCAATCCTAGAAAAGTACATAATGCTTTTAAAAAATAGAGAAGAGATTCCTGTGGTTCAATTTGATTGCTATTTTCTTAGATAGAAAGAAGTGGGTCAATTGAATTGCTAGGGAAGAAAGTAGGGGAAATGAGTTTGAAGAAAAAGTTAATCGTATTAAATACCACTATTATGCTCGGTTTAGGAAGCATTTTTGCCGCACCGATGGTCAATGCGGAATCTGTTTCAGATATTCAATCACAACGTGCCGGAATTCAATCCGATATTTCAGATGCTGAAAAAGTCATTCAGGACTTACAGAAAGAGCAAGCGAAAATGGATTCCCGGATTAAAGAAATCGTTAATGCAATGGAAGAAAACGATAAAAAAATCAAGAAAACCAATATAGAAGTAACTGAAACGGAAAAAGATATTGATTCATTGAAAAAAGAAATTACTGCTTTAGAGGAAAGAATTGCAAAACGCGAAGAAATCCTAAAGGAGCGTGCCCTTTCTTTCCAAGAGAGCGGCGGTGACGTTAATTACCTTGAAGTAGTTTTAGGATCTACTAGTTTCCGTGATCTTGTTGACCGTGTAGGAGCAGTTGCGGCTATCGTTGAAGCAGATCAGGAGATTCTTACTCAGCAAGAAGCGGATAAAGCTGAGCTAGAAGCAAAACATGAAGAAGTAGAGAAGAAATTACAAAGCCTTAAAGAGATGCAAGTTGACCTAAAAGGTATGAAATCTCAAATTAAGGAACAAAAAGCAGCTAGTGTAAAAATGAAATCTAAACTTGAAAAGAAACAGTCTGAAACAGAAGCTCTTAAAAAGGCACTACAAAATGAAGATGCAGATTTAGCGGGCAAATTAGCAACGATTCGTGAAAACATTAAAAAAGAAGAAGAACGTAAAGCGGCTGAAAAGGCCGAACTAAACCGTGTGGCGGAAGAGGTTCAGAAATCTTCTACTAACCATGTAGATGATCATGTAGATAGCAATGTAGCGCCTTCTACTAGTTCTTCTAAAAATGAATCTTCATCAAGTTCATCAAAAAGTTCACCAAAAAGTAATGTTTCAACAACTCCAAAGAGTGAAAGCAAGACTACAGTAGCGCCAAGTACAGCTAACGTAGGGTCTGCAATCACAGCAGGTTATAAATACATCGGTAATTCAACATATGTTTTCGGTGGCGGAAGAACAGCATCCGATATTGCAAACGGCCGATTCGATTGTTCAGCATTTGTTGCATGGGCTTACAAACAAGCAGGTGTTAATCTACCACCAAGCACTGGTGCCTTGACAGGTGCAGGAAAGCAAGTTTCAAAAAGCCAGATGCAACCGGGAGATTTAGTATTCTTCAACACGTATAAAACTGATGGACACGTTGGTATTTACGTTGGAGGAGGCAAGTTCATTGGCTCTCAAAGTTCGACAGGAGTGGCTGTTGCTAACATGAGCAGCGGATATTGGGCAAGCAAATTCAATGGCCGTGTAGTTCGGGTGAAATAATAGTGTCTTAATGGGCAGGGTGATGATCACCCTGCCCATTTTTTTATAAAAATTACGGATAAAAATAAAAAAAGTGAAACTTATTTTGATTAATATCGTAAATACTATTAAGATGAAATAAGGATAGGTGATGTGGATTTAACTTGTAAACTTACTGACATTTAATGAAACAACATTCCTACTACTAAAAAATGGAGGCAAAAAACACATGATGAAAAAAATTATGGCTGCTTTACTAACTATCACATTAGCTT
The DNA here is from genome assembly GCF_044761985.1 of Peribacillus sp. NPDC097224. Taxonomy (NCBI): domain Bacteria; kingdom Bacillati; phylum Bacillota; class Bacilli; order Caryophanales; family Bacillaceae; genus Peribacillus; species Peribacillus sp. NPDC097224. Next base: position 450,211 of record NZ_JBIWDK010000003.1, read on the forward strand.
TCTCGCCAGTTGGTGCGTATGTATTCCAAGACCATTCACAATCCGCCGATGCAAGGGGTTATAAATCCGGGAAAAGAAGTTTCAACAATAATAACTCGAATAACAATACGAATAACAACTCGAATTTCCAAAATAAACAAACGAATAAATCCGATGCAAATACAAACAAAGCGAAAACCGATACAAAAAGCGGCAACTCATTTACTAAGGGCGGCTTAATGAAAGGAATCATGCTTGGAGGGCTTGCAGGTTTACTTTTTGGTAGCCTATTTGCCAATATGGGAGCTCTTGGTTCCATTCTTGGACTATTAGTCAACGTTATTGCGATCGTTGCCATCGTGGTCATTATCCGCAAGATTTTCGTTTACTTCCAAGATAAGAAGAAAAAAGAGGATTCAAACCCATGGAGAGGCTAAGAATTTCCGAACAAGATATCATTAATGCAGTATGTGTATACATTGCTCGTAAAAAGCAGGTCGAGCCCAATGAAGTGGAAGTTGAATTGATGTATGATGATGATTATGGCTTCTCAGCTGAAACGTTCGTTGATGGCAGGAAGCAAGTATTGATCACGATCAACTTGATCGAAGCGCTTCGATTATGGCTGGATGAATACTTAAATATCGACCCATATTCAGGCATTGAGCTTGTCTTGGATGACGAAGAAGGCATAGTCGCCTTAATAAGCGAAAGCAATAACTAAGCAAAAAAAGGATGTTCCTAGGGGAGCATCCTTTTTTTATCTATTTTAGAGGCCAAGTTATATTGGAAAGAATCAGATTATGGAAAAGTGGTGAGCGCCAGTTGTCAAAAGGGTACTAGACTAGTAGGATGAGTGTAAGTATATGGAATCTAAGAGGAGGAAAGAAGATGGAATCCTATATAAAAGACCAGATGTTTTTAAATGAAGAGGCTATAATCTTTGGCAATGAAATCATTGAAGCAATGATCGTTCCATCTTTGGGAAGTAATCTACTATCGCTAAAATCCAAGAAAAAAGATGTAGATATATTGAGGACTCCAAAGTCGTTGGATGACTACAAAAAAGTGCCGATCCTATACGGCATGCCAATCCTGTTCCCACCTAACCGCATAGAAGATGGGACCTTTACATATAAGGAAACAACCTATACATTTCCGGTAAATGAATGGGAGAAACATAATCACATTCATGGTTTTTTGCATGATAAGCCTTGGAAGGTCCTAAAAAGAGAGGCAGGCAAGGAGGGAGTCGTAATCGTTACGGAATTTATGAGCAGTGATTTTCCTTCCATGTATCCGCATTTTCCTCATGAGTTCAAAGTGATCATGACGTATATAGTAAAGGAAGAGAGACTGGATATCCAAATGAACATTCACAATATCGGTCGCGAGTCATTTCCGTGGGGTGCAGGGTATCATACGATCTTCAATTTTCCGTTTATATCAAGAAATGACTATTCGGATTGCGAGATTTCCTTGCCCGTAAATAAACAGTGGGAGCTGAATGGAAGGTCATTGCCGACTGGAAGATACACCACGTTGCCAAATAAGGATGAAATTCAAAGGAGGATAATAGGAGAGGGACGGGAATATGATGACATTTTTAGCTATGATGAGGAAAAAAACCGAACAAATGAAGCTATTTTAACCGATCCGAAAGCTGGTATACAAGTGCGTTATCAAGCGGATCGCCGTTTTAAATATTGGGTAGTGTTCAATGAGGACGGGTTCTTGTGTCCCGAGCCTTACACATGGATCACGAATGCCCCCAATCTGAAATTACCAGTGGAAGTAACGGGTTTGCAGGAGTTGCAACCAGGAGAATCCATACATCTGGATACAAAAATAATTCTGGATGAAATATAGAAAACGCCCTGGCATATTAATTAATGCCAGGGCGTTTTCTGTTAAGCTCTCTTCCGCATCCAAAGCGGGTATAGAACAAAGCCTAGAACATATAAATAGATACCTAACATGAACGTTTCCATGTCGGCTGTGCCTGTCTTGATGACCCATATGGAGTATATCAATGCCAGGAAGGTGATGATGCCGTCGCGATTCCTGGATCCCTTCATGATATCGTACGTTTCTCCAGTCAAAACTAACTTTAATTGATACAAAGTTGATACGAGATAAGGGACCAAATAAGCAAGAGTTGCAACGATCATGGAAAATTTGTATGCGACTAAGATGGTTCCTGAAATAGTGGAAAACAAGAACAGCTGCGTCATTAAATTCGTTATCGTCATGGAGCGTACCGGCGTTCCATTTTTATTTGCCTTTGCAAAGTAAGCTGGGAATATATCCGATTTCGCTGCTTGATAAGGGACTTCCGATGCAACGACGACCCAACCTATCGTTGAACCTAATAAGCAAATGACAGCTAGTGCTCCCATAAGATATGTGCCGCTGGAACCGGCCACAGTCTGTAATGCATCGACTAGTGGTTTCTGAGATGCCCTCAATTCCTCTTGCGATAAAGCACCCATCGTCAAGATGGTAATCCCTATATAAATGGCAACAGCGATAAGCAAGCCAATGATCGTCGCCTTTTTGACATCATTCTGTGATTTCGCACGGTTTGAAAGCATAACAGCTGCCTCGATGCCGATGAATGCCCATAAGGTAGAAATCGCTGCATTGTTAATTTGGGAACCTAAGGAAAATGATGTACCCTCTTCGTTATAAAATTTAGCGCCGTCTCCCAGGTTAGAAGAATCAAAGATGAAAATAGTAACGATGATGAAAAATAAGAAGCCAATCACTTTTGTGACTGTTGCCACAAGGTTAAGTTTACCAGCACCATTAAAACTTCTGACTAAAATGAAGTGTATGCCCCAAAGTGCCAAGCTACAAACACCAAATGTTAGTGCCTTACCAAGTTCAAGGTCAAATGATCCTGCTGTATAGAGCACTTTCGTACTGTGCATGACTGGGAAAAACGTCGATAAATAACCTGCGAATGATATGATGACGGAGGCCGTTGCCGCCCAGTTAGCCGCCCAATAACCCCAGGCCATGCTATATCCAGCAAATCTGCCTTTTACAGGTGATTTAAATAATGATTGTGCATAACTTTGTGGTCCGGCTTTCAAATCTGGTTTTCTCACAGCCAAGTTACCGAAAACGAGTGCTATTAAAAATACTCCCAAGCCCGTGACAACCCACGCCATCGTGGCTCCCAACGGACTGGATACTTGCGCCAATTGGGCGGGAAGCATGAAGATACCGCCGCCCACCATATTACCAACTACAAATGTGGTTAGGATCAGCAATCCCCATTTATTATTTTTCATATTTATAATCGAACCTTTCTATAGGACAATGATTGTAATGTTCAACGAAAAACTTATTTTAAAATAGTATATCGTAAATAGTTTAGTTTGGTAAAGTGCTAAATAGGCAGAATAAAATATACGAATTAGTCGGAATATTATAAAACGTCATTGACAAATAATGAAAGACGGATTATAGTAATAATACCAAGTTTATAGGTAAGGATAATAAAGTATAGTTTAGCGTGTATTAAGCCATCGTCTTTTCCTTAGTATGTTCGATTACCAGCCATAATGACAAGCAACTCTCATAATGCCGATTAGTCAACTAAAGGCACCTTTCCATCTAATAATAGATAAAAGGTGCCTTTATCTTTTGGAAAAGAAGAGAAGGATGGAATGATTTGACCGCTAGTACAGAAAGCGTTAGAGGTAGATCGTTCCTTTATCATGGGTTTTCTTCATAAACATTATTCAAGGGGGCCACTATGGAAAAAAAAGAGGAGTTAAAAATCAAACATATCATTTCCAGCTTGGAAGAACTGCAATATGGGTCAGTTATCATAACCGTGCATGATGGGGAAATCACCCAGGTAGACACCACCGAAAAGAAGCGGTTTCCAATAGTGAAAGGAAGACCGATGAAAGCAAGATAAGATTATAATGTACCTGAAATGAATGTACCTGAAAAGGAGCTTTCTCATCGAATGCTCTTTTTTGTTTGGGAATTTTAATGCCTTTTTACATTCTATCTTGAAAATAAATCAATAAAGCATATATAGAAGATAGTGATGTTTTTACATGGTAGAATTAGTAAGGTGTTACATAATTAATGAATCGTTAGAAGGGAAGGGTTAACCATGTCTTTACAAACCATTGAACACAAGATTTTGGATGCAGTGGGATCATTTGATGGACGCATTGCTTATAAAATTGAAAATAGTGATGGGGAATCCATCGCATATCATGAGGATGAATCTTTCCAATCAGCCAGTTTGATTAAAATTCCGATGATTATTGAAGGATATCGTCAGAGCGAAGAAAAGAAGATTTATTTGAATCAGCCGGTGACGATCCCGCCTGAAGAAGTGACGGGTGGATCAGGGGTTCTGCATGTTCTGTCGAATAAAGTCTTTTTAACGGTTGAAGATCTTTTGTCATTGATGATTACAGTGTCCGATAACACGTCCACCAATATGATGATGACCTTGCTTGGCCAAGATGAAATTAATCAGTGTATAAAGGATCTTGGACTTAAACAGACTATTCTTCAACGGAAAATGCAGGATTTTAAAGCATTGAAAGAAGGCCGGGATAATACCATTTCCGCAGCGGATACCATTACCTGTCTAAAGGCGATATATACTGGAGACTTTTTAAAGAAAGAGAACCAGGAAAAAATATTGCGTATAATGGATAATCAACAGTTAAGGGATAAGCTTCCGTCACAAATGGGTAAGGGTGTGAAAGTGGCAAGTAAAACGGGGGGGATTCGTGGTGTCGCCCATGATTGTGCGATCATCCGTTCAGACAAACAAACCGTCTACGCGGCAGTCCTGACTGAGAACATGAAAACCGAGGAAGAAAGCCGTCAAGTCATTAGTCTAATAGGAAAGTGGATTTACGAAGACATGATGGGGGAAGCTTAAAACTTCTATTACACTTTTAATTTCACCTTTTTGTCAGATTAATAATTTCATTGATTGCTCCACTTTTGTAATGCAGTTTGGAACAAAAAGGGAAAATGGTAAGCGAAAAAGAAACGGAGCGGTACTATGAAAACGTGGTTAAAGCTTGGCGGTATGGGTATGGTCGTGCTGCTCGTATACTTTGGAATCTTACATATGAAGATCATGGAAAGCAGCCATCAGCCAATCCCTGAAGATGCGGGATACCTTATCGTTTTAGGAGCAAGAGTAAAAGGGAATGTTCCATCTTTATCATTACAATACCGGATTGATAGGGCAGCAGACTATTTAAAATTGAATGGAAGTACGGTGGCCATCGTCTCTGGTGGCAGAGGTCCTGGAGAAGACATTTCAGAAGCTGAGGCAATGAAACAAGGGCTTATCAACCAGGGAATTGAAGAAGGAAGAATCATCATGGAGGACGAATCTACATCAACCAGTGAAAATATTGCTTTCTCGAAAGAGTTCATTCCGGATCCTTCATCGATTGGATTGATTGTGTCGAATGATTTTCATCTTTATCGAGCCGTGAAAATGGCTGAAAGAGAAGGATTGAAAGTGACAGGGGTTCCTGCAAAGACGCCGCGAATCGCTTTAGTGAAATCATATATCCGTGAATACTTGGCCATAACAAAGTACTATTTGACCCAACTGTTTTGAGACGTTCATTCAATATTTATGAAATGCCCCCTCGTGAAAAGGTGGGCATTTCAAATTCACTCGACTTCCACTACTATATTAGGCACCTCCCAGAACTCATTCTCTTGATAGATTTGTTCAATCGTCTTATAAACAGGGTATCCAATATAGGAAACCTCAACTTTTTCTTCAGCATCGACTTCTTCTATATCTATATCATCAACAAAACCAAGTTGATCATCGATCTCCATTAAATAAAAGCCAAGCGCTTCATAATCGCTACTGGCGGCAATGACCTTACTATCGAATCCTCTATTCGAGACCTTATAATATTTCATTAATAAACCTCCTATGTTGTTTAATCTGTACGAAAGTAAAAGAACGGTTTCTTATACTCTGATATACCCCTAATTAAAAATCTAAATCATATAATTGGAAAAATTATGAAAATCAAAAGAGCGGGCAATCTCTTCATAATTATTTGCTAGTGGCCTTTTATGAAATAACAAATTTAATTTCTCTGCAGCGTAGTTGCTATTTTTATCGTTTCGTGTTATTCTAATAAAGAATTGTTTTTGGTAATGAAAAAAGGTATTAGTATCTTCTTGAAAAATCAAAAATAGTAATACAATGTGTGTTATGCACTAGGAGGCAACAAAAATGGAACAAGGTACAGTTAAATGGTTTAATGCAGAAAAAGGTTTTGGATTTATCGAACGTGAAAACGGAGACGACGTATTCGTACATTTCTCAGCTATCCAAAGCGAAGGTTTCAAATCTTTAGACGAAGGTCAAAAAGTAACTTTTGACGTTGAGCAAGGTGCTCGTGGAGCTCAAGCAGCTAACGTTCAAAAAGCTTAATTTTAAAACTAAATCGTAACCTATATGAACAGACTCCCCTAGGGGAGTCTGTTCTTTGTCGTCGTCGTTTATACATAAAAAAAACCTTACTCCGTTGAAGAGTAAGGAAATCATTGCATACAAAAAAAGTGAAAGCTTATGCTTTCTCCAGTTCTTCTTCAAAGAAGAATGTTGTTGGATGTTCTTTGACTGTATAAGAATATCTTTTCATGTTTTTCACATATGCCCATTTACTAATTGTAACTAATTCATCAGTTTCAAGGATCGTTACGGTTTCGCCACTATTGTATTTATTACTTTTCAATTTATGCACCCTCTTTACTAATAGTATAACATATTTCACGATAAAAAATGTGTCCAAGATATTCCAAAGGGGCCATTAATGGAAAGAATCCTTATATTCATGTAGATTATGAAGAACTTTACTATTTTATTCGAAGTAATTCATTCATCCAAAAGTCATATAATTATGCTGTAATAATAGATCTTCGCCGCGATGATGATGGGAATGAGATGTGAGAAGAATCCCTCTTGTATAGTCTAAATATTTAAATAATGATTGACCTATAAGAGTTATCGTACTATAATCTTGTTAATTAACATATCGAGCGAGCGACGAAAAGAAACCCATTAAGCCGGTCTCCCTGTTATATAGAGAATCAGTGGTTGGTGAAAACTGATACAAAGACTAGGTGAATTTCATTCTTGGAGCTTTTTTTATACTGCAAAAGAGAAAGTGGTATAAAACGGGTTAAACCGTTATTTTTAACAAGTGGGAAACAAGTATTGTTTCCAATTAGGGTGGTACCGCGTGAAGCCACGTCCCTATCGTTACAGATAGAGACGTGGCTTTTTTGTCTTTGATTTGTTTTTAGGGAACCATAATAAAAAGGGATAAGGAAGGGTTAGCATGCAAACAACAGAGCAATGGTCATCGAAGATTGGTTTTATTTTATCCGCAGCAGGATCAGCGATAGGGGTAGGTGCCATATGGAAGCTCCCATATGTTACTGGGATGAGTGGGGGAGGGGCATTCTTTCTTCTTTTTATTTTATTTTCTTTGTTTATGGGTTTTCCCTTATTATTGGCGGAATTTATCATAGGCAGGAGCACACAAAAGGAAGCCATCAGTGCATATCGTAGTTTAGCTCCCAACAGCAACTGGCATTGGATTGGAAGATTAGGGGTATTCACCTGTTTTCTTCTACTATCTTTCTATAGCGTAATTGGTGGATGGATTGTCATCTATTTCGGCAAAGGTCTGTTTGGTGGAATAATTAGTGAGGGTGCAGATTATGGCTCTGTCTTTAACGGGACAATCGGCAATCCGTTGTTGGTCCTTGCAGCTCAATTTATCTTCCTAGCCTTTACCGTTTTGGTTGTAGCGAAAGGAATTCAAAATGGGATCGAAAAAGTGAGTAAAATATTGATGCCTGCTTTATTTCTGCTTTTTATTGTTTTGATCATTCGCTCACTTACATTAGATAACGCTCTGGAAGGTGTCAAATTCTTTCTAGCACCTGATTTTTCTAGCATGACTTCTCAAAGTGTCCTGTTTGCGATGGGCCAGGCTTTCTTCTCCTTAAGTGTTGGAGTGTCGGTCATGGTGACTTATAGTTCATACCTTTCAAAAAAGGAAAGCTTAATCCAACCAGCCATATCCATCGTCGCGATGAATTTATTGATTGCCTTATTAGCAGGATTGGCCATTTTCCCAGCTGTATTTTCACTAGGATTAGAGCCAGCTGAAGGGCCGGGTTTACTGTTCGTTGTATTGCCTGCGGTGTTTGACCAAATCGTATTTGGAGAAGTTTTCTTATTGGGCTTCTTGGCGTTATTCTTATTTGCCACATTAACTTCGGCCTTTTCCATGTTGGAAATCATCGTGGCAGCCATCGTTAAGGGAAAAGAGGAGAAGAGAACAAAGTATGCCTATATCATTGGAATCTTAATCTTTGCAGTAGGCATTCCCTCTGCCTTATCCTATAGTACTTTTTCCGATATCTTAATCTTCTCGAAAAACTTGTTTGATTCAGCCGATTATTTAGTCAGCAACATATTAATGCCACTAGGCGTGCTATTAATCTCGATCTTCGTATCATATAAAATCAAGAAAAGCACGTTGAGAGAGGAACTATTACAGCATTCTCGCTTAGGCGCCCAAGCATTCAATATATGGTTCTTTATCATGAGGTTCATCATTCCTCTGGTTATTATCATCGTGTTCCTTGATGTTACTGGGATACTTGATAGGGTAGTGGGGCTCTTCTAATGGGATTGAGGTTATAGAAAGCCACCTATTGGACAGTAAATGGATTTGCGTAAATGATTAAGGTAGTATTTTACGTATAAAATAATAGCCACGTGCATCTTAGCACGTGGCTATTAAGCTTGATGTTTAAAATTTATTTATAGGCAATAAATTTTTGTTATTATAGCTAAACGCAAAATAAAAGTACTATTAAGCCGATTAGATAGCCGATTAGACTTTTAAAACTCTAAAAATTATCCTTGCCTTTCTAGCGATTAAATTACATGCTCTAGGTACTTATGTTGTATATCCAAAATTCTTAATACAAGATTCTATTCAAATTTAACATATAGTCACTTTTTCTAAGATGAGAGATACATATATTTTTTTACAGATTAGTATAATATTGTTTTATATAAGCATATTATATTAAAAATGCGGGTACGAATATAGAAACCTTTTATAAATGGGGGGTAGGAATATGGAAACCTTTATACAACAAATTAAAGCGCTATCAACTAGGATAGAACGAATAAAGGATAACATTCAAACTGAGGAAGCAACTAAAACCTCGTTAATTATGCCGTTAATACAAGCATTAGGATATGATATTTTTAACCCCGAGGAATTAGTACCAGAATTCATAGCTGATGTTGGAATAAAAAAAGGTGAAAAAATTGATTATGCCATAATGGAAAACGGACACCCTGTTATTTTAGTTGAAGCAAAATGTGTGCATGAAAAACTACATAAACATGATTCGCAATTATTTAGGTATTTTGGAACTACCAAAGCTAAGTTTGCAATCTTGACCAATGGTATTGAATATAAGTTCTTCACCAATTTAGAAGAACCTAATAAAATGGATGACAAACCATTCTTTATATTTAATTTACATGAAATAAGAGAAAATCACCTTCTGGAGTTAGCCAAATTTAGAAAAAACTTTTTCAATGTAGAAAATGTATTAACTACTGCCTCCGAATTAAAATATACAAATGAAATTAAGAATTTTTTAACTCAACAATGGGAGGAACCAAATGAAGAGTTTATCAAATTCGTATTAAATGATGTTTATCAAGGTGTAAAGACAAAAAAAGTAATCGATAATTTTCGGGAAATAGTAAAAAAATCCCTTAATCAATTCGTCAATGATAAAGTAAATGATAAGCTTCAAAAAGCTTTAAGTTCAACTGATGGAAATGAGTTGAATACGACGGAAAAAATAAATGACGATATAGCACCAACAAACGAAGAAGAGCTAATTGATGAACTGGAAAAAGTAGTAGATGGACCTGTGATTGTGACAACCGAAGAAGAAATAGAGGGATATGTTTTAATAAAACTTATGCTTAAGGAAAACCTAGATGCAAATAGAGTTTACTATAGAGATAATAAAAGTTATTTTAATGTTTTACTGGATGATAATATCCGTAAATGGATTTGTAGATTAGGTTTTAATACTAGTAATAAGTATATCCAATTAAATGATGAATTAAAAACTACACATAAATTAGATAGTGTAAACGACATTTTATTATACAAAGATGAAATATTAAGGGTTACCGAACAATTCAACTAAAAATAGTTGATGATTGGACACCTTATAATTAGACAAATATAGCCACGTGACTATAAACACGTGGCTAATGAATTTTGTTCTAAAAACATGTGAAATCCAAAGTTATAAACCTTCAAAACCCACTATATCAATACTCCAATTAAAACGCCCAATCTCCATTACGGAAGACAGGTTCTGAAGTGCCGTCAGGAAGGATGCCGTCGATGTTCATTTTATCCGAACCAATCATGAAATCAACATGGGTTAGACTTTCGTTCAGACCATGTTCCGCCAGTTCCTCGGGGCTCATGTTTTTCCCGCCTTCAAGACAGAATGCATAAGAGCTTCCGATTGCTAAGTGGTTGGATGCATTTTCATCGAATAATGTATTGAAGAATAATACGTTTGATTGGGAAATGGGCGAATTGAATGGGACTAGTGCCACTTCTCCTAGATAGTGTGATCCTTCATCCGTATCGACCAATTGTTTCAGTATTTCTTCGCCTTGTTCAGCCTTCACTTCCGTGATCCGGCCGTCCTTGAACGTCACGGAGAAATGATCGATGATATTGCCGCCGTAACTAAGCGGTTTTGTGCTTGCAACCGTTCCATTTACGCCTGTTTTCAATGGGACCGTGAACACTTCTTCCGTTGGCATGTTAGCCATGAATTCATGTCCTTGCTCATTGATGCTACCAGCTCCGCACCAAAGGTGTTTTTCAGGCAATTCGATGGTTAAATCTGTGCCTGGTGCCGTGTAGTGCAATTTCTGGTAATGCTTTTCATTTAAATAATCCACTTTTTCATGAAGCGTGTCGTCGTGTTTCTTCCAAGCCTCGACAGGTTCTTTTACATCAACCCGGACTGCTTTAAAGATCGCTTCCCAAAGTGCATCGATGCGTTTCTCTTCAGCTACTTCAGGGAAGACTTTATCAGCCCAAGCTTGTGAAGGGACTGCGACAATGGACCAACTCACTTTATCGGACTGCATATATTGACGCCATTTTTTCAGTGCGGTACCCGATGCCTTTTGGAAGTTGGCGATCCGCTCAGGTTGAACATTCTTCAAAAGGTCAGGACTTGAGGAGATGACCGATAGAAAAGCTGCACCATTTTCAGCAAGCTCGATCGTTTCTTTTGCCCGCCATTCTGGATACTCGTTAAATACTTCAGCGGGGGCCATTTCATATTTTGTACGACCAACAATATCATCATTCCAGTTAACAATGACATTACGTGCGCCGTTTTCATAAGCCTTTTTAACGATGAGCCGAACAAGTTCAGCTCCTTCTAAGGTTGTGTTTAAAACGAGGGTTTGTCCCTTCTGGATATTGACGCCGACTTTAACGGCCAGTTCTGCGTATTTTTCTAAATTGGTTTGAAATTCATTCATCTTTTAAAACTTCCTTTCTCTTATCTACAGTTTAATTGTATCGATAATTTCTGAAAAAAGAAACTTTTTACACATATGTATCATAAAACGTGGGGGTTCAAATAAATCCGATAAAAAAATAGAGGAGGATGGAAAAGCTGAGTGCAGGGACTCAGCTTCTGTGAACACTCTCATTATTTTTTCAGTACATCATGGTCTACATAACGTTCCCCGTTGATTTCACTTAATAGGTTAATAGCCACTCTGGCTCCGTCACCGGCTGTAACGATAGTATGAACGCTCACGCCTGCACCAGCGCCAGCGGCCCAAATTCCCTCTACGGATGTTTTCCCTAGTGAATCCACGTCATACACTTTTTTAGTGCGCGGCTCTATGCCGTCTTTTGTTGTGACTCCCGCTTCTTCGGCTAGATTAGTGATCATTCCCGTCGCGAGGATGATGTAAGTAGCATCAATAGGGCCGTTTTCCGTTTCGATTGTAAATCCTTGTTCCGTTTTTTCGATGCCTGTAACTTTCGTTTCGATATGTTCAGCACCGAATTTCTTTGCCTGTTGAATTCCGATATGGACTAAGTCAGGTCCAGAGATTTCATCCACACCATAATGGTTTTCCATCCAGGCTTTTTTTGTGATACTTGCATTGCTGTCGAGAATGACTGTCTTTTTTCCTGCCTTGGCCGTGAAGATGGCGGCACTTCCGCCAGCGGGTCCGGCACCGATAATGGCAATTTCATACATAGGAATATTCCTCCTTTTTCTCTAGTTTGATTCTATCAAACGTACATAGGAAAAGGCTATTGAAATGATTTGAGAATAATCACAATAGTAAAATATATTAAAAGGGTGCAAAAAGCATGGAAGAGAGGGTCCCGGAAGACCCTCTCTTTTAAAAATTATTTGTCTAGGTTAATCCAGACGCTTTTAACTTCTGTATAATTTTCAAGTGCATAGGAACCCATTTCCCGTCCGATTCCGGATTGCTTATAACCACCGAATGGGGAGGCTGCATCAAATGCATTATAGCAGTTTACCCAGACAGTACCGGCACGTAACTTTCCTGCTACATAATGGGCGTTAGCTAGATCGCTTGTCCATAAACCGGCAGCCAACCCATATTCACTTGCATTTGCCCGGTTGATTACATCGTCTATATTCTCATACGGCATGGCAGCAATGACTGGACCAAATATTTCTTCTTTGGCAATGGTCATTTCCTCTTCTACACCGGCAAAGATCGTTGGTGAAACAAAGTAGCCTTCATCGCTAGGATTGTTTCCTCCTACCAATATTTCTGCACCCTCTTTTTTTCCTTTTTCAATGTAACCAAGAACTCGATTCTGCTGTTCCTGGGAAACGAGTGGTCCAATTTGTGTATTCGGATCCAATCCGGCTCCTTGTTTGATCTTTTTAGCGTGACTAGTCATATCAGCCACGACATTATCATAGTGTTTCTTTTGTATATAAACCCGGGAGCCGGCACAGCATACCTGACCCTGGTTAAACATGACACCATTTAAAGCTCCAGGAATGGCTTTGGAGAAGTCGGCATCTGGAAGAATGATGTTAGGCGATTTCCCTCCGAGTTCCAGTGTCACGCGCTTCAATGAATAAGAAGCAGAACGCATGATCATTTTCCCTACTTCAGTAGAACCGGTGAAGGCAATCTTATCGACTTCAGGATGGTCGACAAGGGCTTGACCAGCCGTTTCACCGAATCCAGGGACGATATTGACGACACCGTCAGGGAAACCGGCTTCCGCGATTAGCTCTGCTAAATAAAGGGCGGATAATGGCGTTTGTTCGGCAGGTTTCAAAATGACCGTGCAGCCAGTCGCAAGAGCGGCTCCAAGTTTCCACATCGCCATAAGAAGCGGGAAGTTCCAAGGGATGATTTGACCAACGACGCCTACAGCCTCATGTTTTGTATAGTTGAAGTAATTTCCATTTACCGGAATAGTTTGACCGACGATTTTAGTTGACCAGCCAGCAAAATATCTCATATGCTCAATGGCTAGAGGGATATCCGCATTTGTTGTTTCACTGATGGGCTTTCCATTGTCCAGTGTTTCTAATTGCGCTAATTCTGTTTTATTTTCTTCCATTAAATCTGCTAGTTTATACATCAACCTGCTACGGTTAGCGGCGCTCATCTTGGACCAAGGGCCTTCATCGAATGCTTTTCTTGCGGCCTTAACGGCTAAATTGATATCTTCTTTATCCGCTTCATATATATCTGCGAGTTTCTTGCCTGTTGCGGGGTTGGGAGTGGTAAAGGTCTTCTTCGAGGCACTTTCTACGAATTTTCCATTGATATAGAGCTTTTTAGGACCTTTTAAAAACTTGTCCAGCTTTCCACTTACTTCTAACGTTAGATTGGTCATTGTTTCCCTCCTGAATATAATGATTATATTGGGCAAAACATGATGACTTAATTGATAACGCTTTCATATGCCAATATTTATCATAAAATAAATAGATGAAATATTCAATCATTACTATTCGACATTTTATTCTTAAATGGAAAAAGGCTTGAAATCAACGTTTTTTCTATTTGAGTAAAGAAAAGTGTCAAGACAGTTGTAAATACTATAGCGAAAAGGAAAATTAATAGGTAATATTAAATAGGAGAATATATTGGTAAGCGATCAGATTTTAGGAGGTTTATATGGAAAACAATGCGAAAGTGATATCGCAGCGTAAACTGCTGGGTGTCGCTGGTTTTGGATGGATGTTTGATGCACTTGATGTCGGGATGCTTTCTTTTATCATCGTTGCATTGAAACAGGATTGGAATTTAACGAGCCAACAGGTCGGTTGGATCGGAAGTATCAATTCTATCGGGATGGCAGTAGGGGCGATTCTCTTTGGAGCAATGGCAGACCGGGTTGGCAGAAAGAATGTCTTTATCATAACCTTATTATTATTTTCGATTGCGAGCGGTCTGTCTGCAGCCGTCAGTACGCTTAGTTTATTCCTGATTTTGCGTTTCTTGATAGGGATGGGGCTCGGGGGAGAGCTACCCGTTGCTTCAACACTCGTTTCTGAAAGCGTCGAGGCAAGTAAAAGGGGACGTGTTGTGGTACTCCTTGAAAGTTTCTGGGCGGTCGGCTGGTTGTTGGCGGCGCTCATCTCTTATTTCATCATTCCTGTATACGGATGGCGTGTGGCTTTGTTATTAAGTGCGGTTCCGGCATTATATGCTCTATATCTACGTTTGAAATTACCCGATTCTCCTAAATATACGGAGCTTGAAAAGAAACAGAGACCGTCTGTGCTGAACAACATGAAAATGGTCTGGCAAAAAGGGCACGCACGTCAGACACTTGTTTTATGGATTCTTTGGTTTTGTGTGGTCTTTTCCTATTACGGCATGTTTTTATGGTTACCAAGTGTCATGGTCATGAAGGGCTTCAGCATGATTCAGAGTTTTGAATATGTATTGATCATGACGTTAGCCCAATTGCCTGGTTATTTCTCTGCTGCGTGGCTGATAGAGAAGATGGGGCGTAAGTTCGTATTGATTACATATTTAATAGGAACGGCAGGTAGTGCATTTTTCTTTGGCTCCGCTGAAGGCTTATCACTCTTGATCGTATCCGGCATGTTCCTATCGTTTTTCAACTTAGGTGCATGGGGGGCGCTTTATGCGTATACACCTGAACAGTATCCAACCGTCATTCGTGGAACAGGGACGGGGTTAGCAGCTGGAGTCGGACGCGTCGGGGGCATTTTGGGGCCGTTGCTTGTCGGGTATCTAGTTGCTGGAGATACACCGATATCGACCATCTTCACGATTTTCACAATCGCAATTTTAATTGGTGCTGTTGCTGTGGCATTTGGAAAAGAAACGAAGAATACCATTCTTTCATAAAGGAAGGAGGATGACTCGAAATGAGCATCCTCCTTCTATTAATTAGTGAATCTTTTTATAGTGTATGAAAGGAGTGTAGCCGCGTCCATTGGATTTTTTGCCTGTGTAATGGCAGAGACGACCGCAGCACCGGCAATTCCACTTTTAGAAAGCCTGTTGATATTATCCGCTGTAATCCCACCGATCGCAACGGCAGGAATCGAGGTACTGTGACAAATTCTCTCCAGTTCCCCTTTTTTCAAAGCAGTTGCGTCTTGTTTCGTTTTTGTCGGGAATACAGAGCCAACACCAATATAGTCAGCGCCATTGTTTTCAGCTTCAAGGGCCTCCTCCAAGGTAGAGACGGATACTCCAATGATCATATTGTCAGGAACAAGGGTCTTGATGATGGGAAGAGGAAGGTCATCCTGCCCAACATGAATTCCATCCGCTCCTACAGCAAGCGCAATATCCACGCGGTCATTAATGATTAACGGAATCGAAAGTTCATCAAGGACACCTTTTAATAGAGAAGCTTTTTGATAAAAAGTAAGGGAAGATGCCTGCTTTTCTCTAAGTTGGACGGCCGTAACTCCGCCTGAAACCGCCTCGGTGATGATAGTGGTCATGTCCTCGACGGCTAATGATTCTTCCGTGACTAAATAAAGGCTCAAATCAAATGGCACTTTCTTCATGCATTTTCACCTCGTATTTCCATATGGAATCATTCATTCCTGAGATGGCATCGATAATCCGTGTCCGGTATGTCCCTGTGCCATCATTTTTTTCAAGGGTTCTGGCAGCAAGCTCACCAGAGATGCTCATGGTTGAAATTCCTGCGATAGCAGCTGAATAGTAATCCTCCGTAATTCCGCAGAAGACCCCAATCAAGGCCGTCGACATACAGCCTGTGCCGGTCACCTTTGTTAAAAGAGGGTTTCCATTATCGATGATGGACGTACGTGAAGAGTCACTAACGGCATCCTTGGCTCCACTCACGACGACAACACTCTTCAGTTTTCTAGCAGCACGTAGGGATAGTTCTGCATTACTCATGGAAAGCGGTCCTGAATCGACCCCTCGCGTTACGATATCGCCTCCCATTAGCCGATGGACTTCACTTGCATTGCCGCGAATAATCTGGACAGTCATTGAATCGAGCAGTTCCATAGCTTTCTCTGTTCGGTAAGTGGTGGAACCGACGCCCACAGGATCTAAAATTACGGGTATATGGCAATCGTTCGCTGTTTTCCCGGCAATCGCCATCGCCTCCAAGGAAACATCATCCAGTGTACCTAAGTTAATCACCAGTGCTTGTGCCAGTTTGACCATGTCCGCCACTTCTTTTGGATTGGAAGTCATAACGGGAGAACCACCAATTGCCAGGGTAGCATTGGCACAATCATTTGCAGTAACAAAGTTGGTGATTTGGTGGACGAGTGGTTGTTTCTTTCTCACTCTGCCAAATAAGTCTGCAACGGATGTATTCATGTGAAATCACTCCGTTCCTTTTTATAAAATTGATGGAAATGGTGAACGGGTCCGTGTCCCTTACCGAGTTCTAAGCTATTTCGTATCGCTTCTGAAATATAGATTTTCGCTTGTTCAATGGACGTCGCTAAAGGAAGTCCATTAGCAAGATTAGATGCAATGGCAGAGGAAAGGGTACAGCCAGTTCCATGCGTATTTTTCGTATGAATGCGTTCACCCTTGATCCAAGAGAACTCCTTGCCATCATAAAAGAGATCATTTGGATTTCCTGCTGCATGTCCTCCTTTCAGTAAAACAGCCTTCGGACCCAGTTCCAGAATAGCGGTACATGCCTTATAAAAGTCCTGCTTCGTCCGGATCGGGAATCCGGTAAGGACCTCTGCTTCCGGTATATTCGGCGTGACAAGTGTAGCAAGTGGAAGTAAATCGATTTTTAACGACGAAACGGCCCTCTCATCTAACAGATGGTGTCCACTTTTGGAAATCATGACAGGATCAAGGACGACGATAGCCGGTTTAAATAATTTTAGTGAATGGGCGACGGTTTCGACCGTCTCCTTTGATCCAAGCATCCCTATTTTTACTGCGTCTACACGAATGTCTTCAAATACGGCCGCAATTTGATCGGTGATCACAGGGAGATCGATGGGCTGTACAGATCGAACTTCCAAGGTATTCTGTGCCGTAACGGCGGTGATAACAGACATGCCATAAACCCGATGGGCCGAAAATGTTTTTAAATCAGCTTGGATGCCGGCTCCGCCCCCAGAGTCAGATCCGGCGATCGTTAGTGCCCTTTTCATAAAAAAACCCCTTCATATAATGATTTTTTAAGAGAACTTTCAATAAAAGAAAGCCTATAATTGCGCCCGTTAAAGAACTAAGAAGAAAAGCTGGCAGAAAACCAAAAAGTGCCGCTTTTTTTCCCAATAATAAAAGCGCGATCGGATAACAGGCGATGGATCCGAGAATGCCTGTCCCCACTATTTCTCCCAAGCAGGCGTGTCCCATCCTTCTTGTTTTTTGGTAGAGGAAGGCCGCCAGCAGGGCACCAACCATGCTGCCCGGAAATGCAAAAATGGAACCTGTACCTGTCATGTTCCTGATAAGGGATACTAAAAAGGCCTGTGTCACAGCAAAAAGCGGCCCCAACATAACGGCTGTCATGACGTTGGTTACATGTTGAATAGGAAACACCTTCGCAAAACCAACAGGGATGTAAACGAATGAGCTAGTCAGGGTAGTGATGGCCGTGAACAAGCTAGTCAACGTCATTTTCCGTAACAAGTTACCAGTATCTAGCATTCAAAGAGGCCAATCCTGTTCGTTGTGAACCATGTCCCAAAATAAATATTCATATCGGGAGGTCATTAAAAAGTGTTTCTCTAATCTTTTTAATTCCCCCTCAGGCATATCTTCCGTCAGTTCGTCTAACAGCTTGGCCAACCATTTGTGCGCATCTGCGAATTCGGGGGATGCATATGATTGAATCCAAGCGATATAACGATTTGTTTCTAGTGCTGTACCATTTTGTTCTTTTAATAACGAGCCAATTTCATAGTAATCCCAGGCACAAGGAAGTAAGCAGGCAATAAGGTCGGCTAAAGTTCCATGATGGGCAGCATTGAGCATATAACCTGTATAGGCAAGGGTAATCGGAGTGGGTTCGGTATTTTCCAATTCCTCAGAACTAATTCCGAACTCCTTGCAGTAGCTCCTATGCAAATCCATTTCTACCTGTAGAGTCTCATTTAAAATACTCGCAAATTTGGTCATGATCTCAAGGTTAGTGGCCTTGATGGTCCCTAAGGCAAAAAGCTTGGCATAATCCATAAGATAGATATAGTCCTGCTTTAAGTAATAGGCGAATTTCTTTTCTGATAGTGTCCCGTTTCCAATTGCTTGAACGAAAGGATGAGTATGATTCTTTTTCCAAATTTCTTTTGAACGTTCGTGGAGTCTAGCACTGAAAGTTTTCATTTGGGTTTTCGTCATGATTTTTCCCCCTTATAATTCATTCACATACAAAGGAGGGGAGTGTCCAAAAATGAAGAACAGCCGCTTTCATATAGAAAGCGGCTGTTCTAGGAATGTACGAATCCCTTTTTCAACCTGCTTTCCTCCGCTGGTATGACCAGATCAGGTACAAAGGGTTTGATTCTCAGCCTATTAATGGCTCCCCTAGCAGTTTATTATTCAATTAAACGAAAACCCCGTTCCTGAAAACGGAACGGGGCAGATGGATGAAGTCAAATATACGACGACGATATCATCCACTTTCCTCCGCCGGCATCACCCGGATCAGGTTCAAAGGGTCCGGAACATCATTCCATCTCAGTCTTATAGAAGACTCCCCTAGTGGTATTTCGTATGTGATTATTGTCATCATATCAGATAAAAAGGAAAATGCAACCTTTGAATCCAATAGAATTTTATGAGTATTTTGTGGCGTGAAAGGGGTAGTAGGATAAAATCCCCAATGGTAAATGGAGCATACCTAACCCACGGTCAATTGGAGGGAAATATAGTTATTAGCAAAATAGGGATATGGTCTTACCTTGTGCTAAAAGGGCACACGGAAAAATAATATAAAAATTAAAAATTATTTGAATGTAATTGACTTATCCTTGCAAGTGGGATAAAATCATGTCAAAATCATTTATATTCTGTATTCTTATCCAGAGAGGTGGAGGGACTTGGCCCTATGAAACCTCGGCAACAGACCCATCGGGGAACTGTGCTTCTTCCAACAAGCAATCGCTTGGAAGATAAGAAGAGACGAACGGACCTCTGTCGACCTCTTCTTGGATTAGAAGGGGTTTTTATTTTTGTCAAATAGGGTTTAAGAATCCCATACAACAGGTATATATATTTTGGCTTTAGCAAATCCTATAAGATTAGGGGCATTATATGTGGAAAATATGAATAAAAGGAAAGGGGCCATTCATATGGCAGAGTTTTTCGAGAAAAAAGAACAGAGGAGAGCATTGTTGATAGAAGAACTATTATCAAATGGTGTATACAAAACCTCTGATGAAAAGCATCTCTATGATGCTCCATTAAAAGCTCTTGAAGATGAATATAAGATCGTTATAGATAGATCAGGTAATGAGTCACCTCCAGAGTGCATGACTTAGTTAACCTATAGTGAACAATCAAAGAGAAAAAGCATTTGCTGTGTAAAAGCGAATGCTTTTTCTCTTTGAACTGACATAAAAAGTACAAAATAGAAAAATATAATGGGTATTTTGTCACATTTCACTAGTGAAATAACATATTTAAAACATGTAAAATGATTGATTTCGCCTAGTGCTTTGGTTATGATAAAAATGTAAAATAATTGAAAAATAGGAAGTGATTATATTGAAGCCTCCTCATATAACAACAGTTGAAAAAATTGAAGAAAAACGAAAAGAAATGATTATGTTAGCAAAAAATTATGGTTTGACAAGCAGGATGACCATTCAAGCAAGTCAAGAGTTGGATTCTTTATTGAATGCGGTCACACATATAAAATTCCTGGGAGTTTGTCGCGAATAATCAGTACATCCCACTAGACCATTCAAATCCAGGCAATCGCCTTTTGCAATGGAAGTCATGTAGTGACACGTTTACCAAGAATGACCAAATCGCGTTCCACTCCATCGAGTTCTGCTATTTTCGGTAAATGCGCCCATTTTTCAAAACCAAATTTTGAAAAAAGCTTAATACTTGGTGCATTGTGTGCGAAAATAAATCCAAGAAGTGTCTTAATCCCTATCTTCGGACTCACCTCTATAGCCTTTTGGATTGAAAGTTGTCCAATTCCTTTCCCACGGAACTCCTCATCTATATAGATGCTAATTTCAGCGGTAAAATCATATGCGGGTCTACCATAAAAAGATTGAAAACTCATCCATCCAGCTGTTTTTCCATCATGTATGATCATATATAATGGCCGTTTGAGAATATGATGTTCTTCAAACCATTTGAGCCGTGATTCTACTGTAACTGGTTCTGTATCCGCAGTGACCATCCTCGAAGGTACTGTAGAATTGTAAATTTCGATAATTTTAGGCAAATCCTCAAATACTGCTTCCCTGAATTCTGTAAACTCCTTCATCATTAAGCTCCAATCCATTTATTATGGCATTCCAATCACCAGTACAGGTGCGTCATGCAATTTAATTTTTATTAAGTTATTCAAATGTTAGGCTTGTCCTCTTTTTGGGTATTTAAAAATAAAATACTTCCTAGTGAATACAAAAGGAGAAGCAAAACAAATGAAGAAAATCGTTGGCTTATTTTTTATTGTACTTGTTATTTGTTTAGTTGCCTATGCGTTTCAGGCAGTAGATGCGAAAAACGATCAAAGAGTCATGGCATTTGGAGATTCTTTGACTTACGGAAAGGGCGATAAAGAAGGGGAAGGATATATTGATGACTTGAAACATAAAACGAATGATTCCGATTCAGAAAAAGTCCAATTCTGGAATTATGGTATTAAAGGTCAGGAAACGGACGGTGTCATTAAACAGCTCGAAGATCTTGAGATTAACACAAAATTGGATAAGGCTGACACATTTATCGTCTATATCGGAATCAATGATTTAATTAACAGTAATGGTGGAAACTTAAAAAAAATCAATGATCAAAAGATAAATGATGAAAAGAAAGAGTATGTACAACATTTAGATAAAATTCTTTCTGAGCTTCTAAAGAAAAATAATAAAGCTGATATCTTGGTGATAGGGTTATATAACCCCAATAAAGACGACTTGAAATTAGAAAACCATATTAGTGATTATAATCATTCGATTCAAAAGATGGTGGACAAGGATAGTAGACTAAAGTATATCCCTACAAACGATTTATTCGAAAACAAAGATAAAAAAGCATACTTCAGTGATGAAATTCATCCAAATGAAGAAGGCTATCAGCTTATAACCAATCGAATCTTAGATAAATATGATTTTAAATAAGAACGATAAAAGGGCATGGAAACTTGATTTCCATGCCCTTTTAGGTTTATTTATCGGGGGCGGATTTCTGGTTGGTTATGTTTCTGATGGTGCCTCCGCCTGTGGAAACTGTAAGTCATGGAGCTGCCGATAGCGACCATTATTTAGTAGCAGTTGTTCGTGCGTTCCATTTTCTTGAATTACCCCTTTTTCAAGAACGACAATTTGATCTGCCTTTTGAACGGTTGATAACCGATGGGCAATGACGATTGAAGTCCGGTTCTCTAATAGGTTGGATAACGCTTCCTGAATCAGATGTTCGGATTCCGTATCGAGCGATGCCGTCGCCTCATCGAGAATGATGATTTGGGGATTCTTCAAAAGGGCCCTGGCGATGGCAATCCGTTGCTTTTGGCCACCAGAAAGTTTGACCCCACGTTCTCCGATTTGTGAGTCATATCCTTTTGGGAACGTCTTGATGAAATCATGAGCATATGCCGCCTTAGCCACTTCGATAATTTCCTCGTCCGTAGCGTCGAGTTTACCATAGGTTATATTATCGCGGATGGTCCCGGTAAACAAAATGATGTCTTGCGAAACAACCCCCATTTGGTTCCGTAAAGATTTGAGGGTGAGATCACGAATATCATGGCCATCCATTTTTATTGTCCCTTGTTGGGGGTCATAGAAACGAATTAAAAGGCTGGTAATCGTTGATTTCCCTGCCCCGGATGAGCCGACAAGAGCGGTTACCTGTCCTGCTTTTATCATCAGGTTAAGATTTCGGAGTACTGGTACCCCCTCGACATAAGCGAAATCAATTCCTTGAAATTCGATTTGTTTCGTGATTTTGGGAACATTAATTGCTGTCTTTTTGTCCTGGATTCCAGGTTGTGTCTCCATTATTTCGGTGATCCGTTCAAAAGCTGCAGCCGATTGTTGCACGATACTGATTACACGGCTGAAATTACGGATTGGACTTTGCAGAAGCCTGAGATAAGCCAGGAATGCCACGATTAATCCAATCGTAAATTCTCCCTGCATCACTTGCCAGGCACCAAATACAATCACGGCGATCAGACCTAAATTATTCATTAAATCTATGAGCGGGCCAAACATGGACCTCAGTCGAACTGATTTGATGTTTGCTACCGTATTCTCATGATTTCGGTCCGCGAATCGTTTTGATTCAAATTCTTCATTTGTGAAGGATTGGATGAGCCGTATGCCGGAAAGGGAATCCTGCAGCTGATTGCTGACATCGCCGGCCGAACTTTGCACGCTTCTGAATGAGAGGCGGATTCGTTTACCAAATACACGTGTCAGATAGAACATGAACGGAAAGGTAATGAGAAGGACCACGGTCAGTTTCCAATTGATGAACAGCATATAGATTGCGATGGCAAAGAAGGTGACCGTATCTGTAATAACTTGTAGCATGCTTGATGAGATGAGTTGTTGAAGCAGGTTCACATCATTCGTGAGCCGGGACATTAAGTCACCCGTTCTATTTTTATCAAAAAATTTCATATCCAATTTTTGAATATGGTCATACATTTCATTTCGTAAATTCATGATCGCTTTTTGCCCCACTTTAGATACGATATAGCCGTTCACATAATTAAGCAAAGCTAACAATATGGCCGCAAAGAGGATACCTATGCCTACCCAAATCAATGAGTCATATTCTTTCCCAGGTATGACATCATCAATCGTATATTGCGTAAGTTGTGGGATGGAAAACTCAAGCATGGAAATAAAAAACATTATGCATATGATCATACTTGAAAATTTCCATCTGGATGGGATACGATTGAATATTTGTTTCAACATTGACCGAATGCTTCCTTTTGATGGTGCAGCTGTCAGGGTGCTACGGCCCTTGTGGCTGAAAGGGATATGTCCCCCGCTCATATTTAATCACTCCTATGGTAAATTGAAAGTTGTCTTTAAAAGCAAAAAAACCTTTATGATTATCATAGAGGTTTTAAAAAAATAGACAACTTTTGAGCGGTTTTTCTTTAATAAAGAAGCTTATATTTTACAACTTATCCCTTCGGTGGAATAATTATAAAAAAGTGAATAAGGAGCTGGTAGAGTGGAAGAAAACACAAAAATCAGGGAAGAACTTCTCCAGGCAGTGAACGGGTTATCGGATGAACAGGTAAATGCACATCCCGAAGATGGACGTTGGAGCATCATTCAGGTATTGGAGCATCTATTTCTAATGGAGAGGGCGGTAACAAAAGGAATTGCCGATACACTGGCAAGTGGCGAGAGCAATCGAGTAGATGATAAACCGATCCAGTATACATTAAATCGTGACGTAAAAGTGGACGCGCCTCCATTTGTCATTCCGTCAGAGAAGTTCCAAACATTAGCTGAAGTAAAAGCTAAGCTCGCCTCTTCACGTAAGGCATTGGAAAAGGTAATCTCCCAAGCGAAGGAGAATGACTTGGAAGAGAAGTCATTCCCACACCCCTTGTTTAAAGATTTAAGTTTGAAGCAGTGGATTCCGTTTGTCGGTTTGCATGAGAAACGGCATTTATTGCAAATTGAAGAGTTGAAGGCCAAACTAAAAAAACTCAGCCAATAGGTTGAGTTTTTTTTATATATGTATTGATTTAGGAAAGACTATATAAGCAGTACTTACCTATTGAGAGATGAGAAAAATGTGGGTAAAAATCATGATTATTGCTTTAACGCGCAAAATTCGTTAAAGTGAACTAGTGAGAAAATGGACATAAAGGAGTGCAGTCACCATGGAAGAAATAAAACATTGCTCGGACTCTTTGGTTATAAAAACGAGTCTAGTTCTACCACCTGATACAAATAATATCGGTACAATGTTTGGTGGGAAATTAATGGCTTACATTGATGACGTTGCGGCCATTTCTGCCATGCGCCATGCTAGAAGTAATGTCGTTACGGCATCGACCGATTCTGTCGATTTCCTGCATCCCATTCATGAAGGAAATGCAGTATGCCTAGAAAGCTTCGTTACGTATACGGGTAGGACATCTATGGAAATTATCGTAAAAGTGGTTGCCGAGGACTTACTTACTGGAGAACGGAATCTATGCGTTATTTCCTTTTTGACCTTTGTTGCCATCGATGAGAACGGAAAACCTGTTCCAGTTCCCCGCTTGGTTCCGGAGACTGAAATGGAGAAGAACTTGAATGAATCTGCCAAACACCGGGCAGACGTTAGGAAAAAAAGAAGAGATGATACACAATTCATCGCAAGCACATTTGGTGTGAAATTGCCTTGGACTGAAAAATCAGAACCAGGGTTATATAAATAAGTACGAAAAAACGGGCATTTGCCCGTTTTTTTTAATCATTGCTTGATAATATACCGAAAAAGCGAAGGATGTTTATAAACAGGTTGATGAAATCAAGGTACAGATTCAATGCCATGAGCGGGACTTCTTCTGCCGTTACCCCATAGTGCTTCATGCGGTTGAAATCATATAGAACATATCCGCTGAAGACAAGAATGCCAATAAAGGAAAAAACAAGCATTGCCGTGGAACTTAACGGTGAGAATATATTAAAGATACTGATGGCGATTAGCGCTAGCAAGGCAGCAAAGAAGATTCCACTTAGAAAAGAAAGATCTCTCTTAGTGGTTGTTGCATATAGAGCTAACCCCCCAAAGACGACGGTTGTCGTCACTCCAGCCAAAATCACGACGTTAGCGCCTGCCAAAGCGAGATAGTGAGCGATGATGGGATAGGTGGTCATTCCCGATATGAAAGTAAATGCATAAAGAAATGTATATCCAATTGCTTTTTTCCTTCTCAAGATAAAGGCTCCAATCAGCATGGCGATTTCCAAAATCGCCAAGGGAAGAAATAAGGCCGGGGGTATAAATATTCCAGCAGCCATTCCTAAAACGGAAATCGCGAGTGATAGAGCAAATGTGCGCATAACAGAGGGCATATACGCATTAACGGTATGTGAATACATTCGGTCAACCTCCATATAATTATTATTACCCATTCTTACGAAAGATAAGGGGAAAGGTTTCACTTTATTACCCAAACCCTGCTAGAAAAAGCTACGCACCGTCCATTCATAAGGTGAGTATTATCAGAATATAAATTTTCTGAAATATCAAAATATTTAGATTGGTTGGATGAGTGGAACTAATACATAAAAAATTTCAGTTTGAAGATAAGATAATTATTCATTATTTTTAAATACAAAAAAATCTTCATTCTTTGTGATGAGCAAAAGCTATTAGAATCCTTATCGGAGTAAATAAAAAGAAATAAAGTTAATTTTTAGAAATAAAATTATAGGAAAAAATTATTCCTCAAGTTATAATATATTAAAAAAATGTTATAATTTGATATAAATATATTGAATTAATATTAAAAATTGATTACACTTTTATTTAATTATCAGAAAATTTTTATTTTACCGGTAAAACAGTTTAGGGGGGATCGGGTTGGAAAAGACAATATTACAGATAGAGAACCTCACTACGTCATTTCGTATTAAGAATAAATATCACGCAGCGGTGGACGATGTCTCGTTCACGGTGAATGAAAATGAAATTGTAGCCGTGGTTGGTGAGTCAGGTTGTGGTAAGAGTGCACTAGCCCTCTCTATCATCCAATTACATAATATGCAAAGAACGAAATCTGAAGGTGTCATAAATTATAAGGGTCAGAATCTACTTGACCTTAATGAGTCACAAATGAATAAAGTTCGAGGTAAGGAATTGGGGATGATATTCCAAGAACCTCTGACGGCATTGAATCCCCTAATGACTGTCGGAAAACAGATTGAGGAAAATCTTGATTATCATACGAATCTATCAACCAATGAAAAAAAGAAAAGAACAATTGAACTGCTAACCCAGGTTGGTATCCCTTATCCGGAAAGGACCTACAAGCAGTTCCCTCATGAACTTTCAGGTGGCATGCGCCAAAGGGCCATGATATCGATTGCGATAGCTTGTAATCCTGCCTTGGTCATTGCGGACGAACCAACGACGGCTCTCGATGTGACGATCCAAGCTCAAATCCTGGATTTGTTGAAGGAAATACAGAGCAAGACAAAAATGGGAATCATCTTGATTACTCATGACTTAAGCGTAGTGGCCGAAGTGGCTGACCGGATTGTCGTGATGTATGCCGGACAAGTGGTCGAGACTGGCAGTGTTAAAGATATATTCAAAAAACCATTGCATCCTTATACACGATCTTTGCTAAATTCCATCCCTTCGGCTACCACTGAAAAAAAACGTTTGCACGTTATAGAAGGAATCGTGCCCTCCATAGCGAAAATGGATAGGAATGGGTGCCGATTCCAAGAACGGATTCCTTGGATCCCCAAACAGGCCCATGAGGAGTCACCTGTCCTGCATGAAGTTGGCCAAGGTCATTATGTTAGGTGCACGTGTTATAAGGATTTTTATTTTCAATCTGAAGGAGAGGCAACGCCTTATGACATTACTCAAGGTAGATAATTTAAAAGTGCATTTCCCTATAAGGGGCGGTTTTTTTCGTAGAGTAGTAGATCATGTCAGAGCTGTCGATGGTGTGTCATTCGAATTGCAGCAAGGTGAGACCTACGGTTTGGTTGGAGAATCAGGTAGTGGGAAGTCAACGACGGGTAAAGCTGTGGTCAAGCTGAATGAGGTGACATCAGGAAAAATCATGTTCGAAGGCAGGGATTTAGCTTCGTTGAGCAGAAAAGAAATCAAGCCATTCCGAAAAGATATCCAAATGATTTTTCAAGATCCGTATTCTTCTTTAAATCCTAAAAAGCGGGTTCTCGATATCATTGCCGAGCCGTTAAGGAATTTTGAAAAGTTGTCGCCTGGAGAAGAAAAGAAAATTGTTCAGGACTTCTTGGATAAAGTCGGTCTAAGTCCCGAATCCATTTATAAGTATCCACATGAGTTTTCAGGCGGACAGCGTCAGCGTATAGGAATTGCGAGATCTTTGACGTTAAAGCCAAAACTGATCATTGCCGATGAACCTGTGTCTGCGCTGGATGTATCGGTCCAAGCACAGGTATTGAACTTCCTTCAAGATTTACAGGAGGAGTTTAACTTGACCTATTTATTTGTCGGCCATGATCTTGGAGTAATCAGGCATATGTGTGACAGGATGGGCGTGATGTATCGCGGAAGAATCGTAGAAGAGGGCACAAGCCAGGAAATCTATGAAAACCCTCAGCACATCTATACCAAACGTCTGATAGCGGCCATTCCGGACCTAGAACCGGAAGTGCGTGAGCAAAAAATACTACTCAGGAGGAAATTGACAGCGGAGTATGAAACGTCTTATTCCCAATACTTTGATGAAAACGGACGGGCCTACGATTTAAAGCCAATTTCGTCCACTCATAGAGTCGCAATACAATAAGGAGGTGGAAAGTAATGTGGAAATTTATCCTTAGGCGCCTATTAGTCATGATTCCGCAGCTCTTTCTGTTGAGCATCATCGTTTTCATGATGGCAAAAGCCATGCCAGGTGATGCCTTGTCAGGTCAGGAAATAAGCAACCCAAGGGCGGATCCGGCTGAGCTTGAAAGAATCAGGGATGACATGGGCTTGAATGACCCTTGGTACCAACAATATGTAAGATGGGCATCAAATGCTGTCCAAGGGGACTTCGGAGTGTCTTATACGCACAAAATACCAGTTATGGATGTCATTGAAAACAGGCTTTGGAATACGGTTTTTCTTGCAATCGTCACTCTTATCTTTACATATTTGCTAGCTATTCCACTCGGCATAGTGAGCGGTAGATATAATGATACGTGGATGGACAAGGGAGTTACCGGTTATAGTTACCTAGGTTTTGGTACACCAATTTTCATATTTGCTCTTATTATGCTATTTGTTTTCGGGTTCGGTCTAAATTGGTTCCCATCTGGTGGAAGCGTCGATTCCAAATTGGATTCAGGGACGTTCGCTTATGTGGTCAGTAAGATTAACCATTTGATCCTGCCAGCTTTAAGTACGGCTTTAATTGCAACGACAAGTACCATTCAATATTTGCGAAATGAAATCATAGATAATAAGATTAAGGATTTCGTAAGGACCGCTCGATCGAAAGGTGTTCCGGAATCGAAAGTATACTCACGACATATCTTGAGAAATTCATTTCTACCGATTGCAGCATTCTTAGGATATGAAATCACTGGATTAATCGGTGGCTCTGTCATAATCGAGACCATCTTTAGTTATCCAGGATTAGGCCAGCTATTCCTTAGCTCTGTAAGCCTAAGGGACTTCAGTGTCGTGACGGCCATTGTCATGATGACAGGATTCGCCACTTTGCTTGGCACTCTTCTTTCTGACATCATACTTAGCGCGGTGGATCCGCGTATACGGATAGAATAGGAAGCGGGGTGAGTCTAATGGAAATGAAAGTGCAAACTGGAAATAACATACAAATTCAAGAAGTGAGTCCTTCGGGAATGAAAATCATTTGGCAGGAAATTAAGAAAGATAAAATGGCAATGGGCTCATTGATTCTACTGGCAGCCATCTTGCTTTTCGTTTATGGCGCATCTTTCTTCATGGATGCCAAGGAAATCGCTAAAGTCGATTTCCTATCCATCTATATGGAGCCATCTTCGGACTATTGGCTTGGAACTGACTATGGTGGACGGGATGTATTTGGACAACTCATCATCGGTACAAGGAATTCATTCACGATTAGTTTATTTATTACTTTATTCACGGCTATCATCGGATTGACTTTTGGGCTTCTTGCTGGTTATTTTGGCGGTGCTACCGATAATGTAATCATGCGTATTATAGATTTTGTCATTGCGCTGCCACAGTTAATGTTCATCATTGTTTTCGTTACGATTGTGCCTACTTTTAATGTCCCGGTTTTCATTTTGATCATGACGCTGTTTTTATGGACCGGTAAGGCAAGGCTCATTCGTTCGAAGGTATTATCTGAGCGAGAATTGGATTATGTTCATGCGTCACAAACACTTGGTACTCCACATTGGAAAATCATTATTTTCCAGGTGCTTCCAAATATAAGTTCTCTGATCATCGTAAACTTCATTTTGAATCTTGCAGGCAATATTGGCCTAGAATCCAGCTTGACCTTTTTAGGATTCGGTCTTCCAGAGAGCACACCGAGTTTAGGTACGCTCATAAGTTATGCTCGAAACCCAGATGTTTTAGAAAACAAATGGTGGATATGGATACCCGCATCACTCATGATTCTAGTGTTGATGCTGAGTATAAATTTTGTTGGTCAAGCATTGAAACGTGCTGCTGACGCAAGACAAAGAAGAGGATAAAAAAGGGGAGTGTATGTCATGAAAATTAAAAATTATAGCAAAGTATTAAGTGCATTGGCCATATCGTCGCTACTTCTTGCTGCATGTTCAGATGATACGTCGACTAAGGAGAAAAAGGGAAAAGCTGTTGAACAAGTGGATGCATCGAAATTCCCGGCGGTTACATCAAATAAAGGGAAACCAATCGAAGGCGGTCACCTTACTTACGGTTTGGTATCTGATACGCCATTTGAAGGAATCTTAAATAAAGTCTTCTACCAAGGTGATCCGGATAATCAAGTTATTACGTTCTTTGATGAAGATTTATTGGATACCGATGAAGATTGGGTATTTACAAATGAAGGCGCAGCTACCTATGAAATATCAGAAGATAATAAAACGGTCTCACTTACCATCAAAGACAATGTTAATTGGCATGACGGTAAACCTGTAACGGGGGCCGACTTGGAATATGCTTATCTCGTAATGGGAAGCAAAGAGTACAAGGGAGTCCGTTATGATGAACAAATGGCATTGATTGAAGGGATGGAAGAGTATCATGAAGGTAAGGCAGACAGTATTTCCGGAATCAAGGTAGACGGAAAGAAAATCAGCTTCACCTTTAAGAAAGCGAATCCTTCGGTTAAGACAGGACTATGGACATATCCGCTTCACAAGGAATACTTAAAAGATGTTGCGATTGGTGATTTGGAGTCTTCCGATAAAATCCGTAAAAACCCAATAGGTTTCGGACCATTCAAAGTGAAGAAAATCGTTCAAGGTGAAGCGGTCGAATTCGAAGCGAATAAAGATTACTATCGCGGAGCTCCTAAGTTGGACAGCGTCACCTTGAAAGTCATCAACCCATCCGTTGTTGTAAAATCATTGGAAAACGGGGATGTTGATGTAGCAGAAGTTTCAGCGGATTATTATGATCAAGCCGATAAGTTGGAAAACATCGAGATTTTAGGGAAAGTCGATTTGGCTTATACGTACATCGGTTTTAATTTAGGGCACTATGATAAGAAAAAAGGCGAAAACGTGATGGATAACCCGAAATTCCAAGATAAACGACTTCGCCAGGCGATGGCCTATTCCATCAACAACGAACAGGTCGGCGAGAAGATGTATAAAGGACTTCGTTTCCCTGCCAACTCGGTTATTACGCCAACCTTTAAATATAACAATAAAGATATAAAGCCATATGAATATGATCCAGAAAAAGCGAAAAAATTATTGGATGAAGCAGGATATAAAGATACGAATGACGATGGCCTTCGCGAAGATCCGGATGGCAAGGAGTTCAAAATTAATTTTGCATCCATGAGTGGTGGAGATATTGCCGAACCGCTTACGAAATATTATATCCAGCAATGGCAGGAAGTCGGGCTGGATGTACAAATGTTAGATGGACGTCTTCATGAGTTCAATTCATTTTATGATTTGTTGAAAAAAGATAGCGATAAGGTAGATATTTTCCAAGCAGCTTGGGGTGTGGCTTCCGATCCAGATCCATCTGGAATCTGGTCAAGACAAGCACAATTCAATTATACTCGCTGGGTGAATGATAAGAATGATGAACTATTGGCAAAAGGAATTTCGGAGGAAGCGTTCGACGATCAATACCGTGTCGATGTCTATAACGAGTGGCAACAATTGATCCATGATGAAGTGCCTCTTATCCCAACTCTATTCCGATATACAATGACAGGGGTCAATGAACGTGTGACTGGTTATGATTATACTGCAGGTCGCCAATATCAATGGTTTGATGTAGGTGTGACAGAAGAATCAGCTAAAAAATAATGTAGAAAGTCGGCTGCCTCCATTGGCAGCCGATTCTTTGGTTTTAAGATGGTGAATTAAGGTTATATATGAATTGTAAGTATTTGGAAGGGTGATAGTGATGGAAGTGAGAAATCCAAATGAAACAAAGCGGGAACTTGAAATATTGTTTACGGAATCGGTTGGTCGTCTATTAAAGCCACTTGAAGAGGAAATCATTACAGACATCGTAGCCTATCCTGATGAAAAGAGAATTGCCTTCTTGGAATTTATGAAGGAAATGTCCAATAAACAAAGACAGTTAAAGTAATCATGGTTCGCAAGTTTAATGACGTTACCTGGATTAAGGAATTTCGGTTGTATGGGACCGTCATATGACGGTCTTTTTATATGGCTTTTAATATGTTCTTTGATCACTGAAAGAGATATACTTTTATATAAGAAGAAGGGAGTGTCATTGATGAATCAAGTTAATGAAAAAGAAATCGTTTCGTACATAAAAGAGTTAGTATCCATTCCCAGTCCATCCGGTTATACGGAACAGGCCATTAAGTATACAGCAGCCTTCATGGAAAGTAAGCAAGTACCCTACCAAATCACGAACAAGGGGGCATTGCTTGCCACTTTAAAAGGTAAAGATGATAGCTGTCATCGATTGCTGACGGCCCATGTGGATACATTGGGAGCCATGGTTAAGGAAATTAAGCCAAATGGCCGGCTGAAGTTGACGATGATTGGCGGGTTTCGGTGGAATTCCGTTGAAGGAGAATACTGTGAAATCCATACCGCAAGTGGAGATATTGTCACAGGCACGATATTGATTAACCAAACATCCGTACATGTGTATAAAAATGCTGGGGACGCTAAGCGTGATGAAGAGACAATCGAGGTTCGTATCGATGCAGTCGTCAAATCAAAAGAGGAAACAGAGGCCGTGGGCATATCCGTTGGTGACTTTGTTTCATTCGCACCAAGGATCGAGGAAACGAAGACTGGTTTCTTGAAGTCTAGACATTTGGATGACAAAGCAAGTGTTGGCATTTTGCTTCATATTATTGAGCAGATTCAAGCGGGGAAAATCGAATTGGCATATACGACGCATTTCCTGATTTCAAATAATGAAGAAATCGGATATGGCGGTAATTCCAATATTCCTGATAAGACGGTTGAATACTTAGCTGTCGATATGGGCGCAATCGGGGAAGGGCAAACGACGGATGAATATAGTGTTTCCATTTGTGCTAAAGATTCTTCCGGTCCGTACCATTATAAGTTACGCCAGCATCTGGTTTCACTTGCCAAGGCGAATGACATCGATTATCGCGTCGATATTTACCCGTACTATGGTTCTGATGCCTCAGCAGCAATCCGTGCAGGATTCGATGTGGTTCATGGCTTGATCGGACCAGGGATTGATGCATCGCATGCATTTGAGAGAACGCATCTCTCATCTTTGAAGCATACAGCGAACCTAGTTGCACACTATTTACAATCTGAGCTTGTCTGATCACATAAAAACACCCTCGCTTAAGCGAGGGTGTTTTTATTTATCGGTCGATTCCATTCGTTTATCAGTCAAACTTGAAGATATATCGGTCCATTTATCAATATATCGGTCAAATTACGATGTTTATCGGTCAATTGGTTACTTAAAGGTTTAGTTCTTCTGGTGGCTCACCGTTATTATTCATAAGTCGAATAGAATCGGGTTTGATCTGTAATAATACGTAGTTTGGATCTTCTGGCCCTTCAAACCATTGTTCAAAGGATTTATTCCATAATTTTTTCTTCAATTCGGCGGTATCATTGATTTTCGATGTTCCTGAAATTTCAATGTATGAATCGCCAAGGCCTTCATTGTCATAGCCAAACAAGACATGAACATGTGGGTTCTTTTCTATTTCATCTATTTTTTCAGTCTTTACGCTTGTTGGTGTATAAAAGGTTAATTCCTCGTTGAAGAATGTCATGTAGCGCGAATAGGGCTTGTTATTTTCTACTGTTGATAGGACTCCGATTTTGCTTTCCTTGATCACATTCAATATTTTTTCTTTTAATTGATCTTGACTCATCTTCACCACTCCTTTTATTTTTCTCTTTATTACTCTTCCTCTTATGCCTATAACTTAAACGGATTTGCACAGTTTTTATTATTTGGATGAATGGAATTTATGCTAAAGTACCATACTATTGATTACGTGTTTATGGAAAAAGCAAATTCTTGTTTTTAAATCTATAGGTGAAGGTGAGTACAAGCAAATGAATTGTGGAGAATTACTGATCATCGGCGGGGCGGAAGATAAATGCCTAGAAGGTGAAGTTTTGAATAAATTCGTGGAGCTTGCAACGAGAAAACCAGGTGGAATCGGGATCCTACCGACTGCTAGCGAAATTCCCGATGAGGTTAGTAAAGAATACATCCGCATCTTTAAAGAGCTTGGTGTAAATCGAGTGGAAGTTCTCGAGGTGAATTCGAAAAGAGATGCAGAGGATCCGGCCATTTGTGAACAATTGGCCTCTTTTTCGGCTGTATTCATAACAGGGGGGAATCAAAGTCGATTGTCCGAGCTGATCCGTGATTCCCGATTGCATCAGACTCTTTCGAAGTCCTGGCATGATGGAATGGTTGTGGCCGGGACAAGCGCGGGTGCCTCGATTATGGGGAAGCGAATGATTGTTGCCGCAGATATGAAATTGGATGATGAAAAATTGAAGGTGGAAATAGGGAAGGGATTCGGATTTTTGGATGGACTCCTGATTGACCAGCATTTTTCACAACGCGGCCGGTTCGATCGGTTATTAAGTGCGATAGCTGAAAATGAAGAAATCATGGGTATTGGTATAGATGAAAATACAGCGATAGTAGTAAGCGATGGGAAATTTGAAGTGTATGGAATAAATCAAGTTCTGGTGCTTGATGGAAGTAGTAGTGACTATATCAATATTACGATTGCTGAAAACGGAAGCGAAGAACTGACACTTTCAGGTTTTCGTCTACATGCTTTAACTAGAGGGTATCAATTTGACTTGAAGACAAGAAAATTGTCGCTGGAGAAGAGGATTCAATCATGAAAATCAATCGAGTCCGCTATTTAAAAGGACCTAACTTTTTCGCATATAAACCAACCATTTGCATTGAATTGGACTTGGAGGAACTGGAGGAAAGGCCATCTGATTCGATTCCTGGCTTTAATGAAAGGCTGTTGGAGGTGCTCCCCGACCTGGGCAAGCATACATGTTCTCATGGATACGAGGGTGGTTTTGCTGAGAGGTTGAACCGTGGTACATGGATGGGACATGTATTGGAGCATATGGCGATTGAACTGCAAAATATGGCTGGTATAGACGTTGTTCGTGGGAAAACGATTATGATGAAAGATCCTGGGGTTTATTCCGTTACCTACGATTATAAGGAGCCTAAGTCGGGATTTCAGGCATTCCTCTCCAGCAAAGAAATCGTGGAAGCCATTTTAAAACGTGAAAAGAATATCAATGTTCAATCCTATGTGGAGCAAATAGCCAATTTATATTACCAACATAAATTGGGACCTAGTACAGAGGCCATTTACCAGGCGGCACATGCGAGGAATATCCCTGTGGAGCGAATTGGGGAAAATAGCTTGGTCCGGATAGGGACTGGTTCTAGGCAGAAGTTTGTCCAGGCGACGATTACAAGCCAGACTTCCAATATAGCCGTAGAGAATGCCTGTGATAAATCGATGACGAAGGAAATTCTGAAAGGCTGTGGCCTTCCCGTACCGGAAGGCGAAGTCGCGCATTCGATTGAGGAAATATTTGATTCAGCGGATAGACTTGGTTTTCCACTCGTCCTTAAACCTTTTAACGGACGGCAGGGCCAAGGGGTCATTACTCATATTAAAAATAAAGATGAATTATTTAATGTCGCTCATTGCTTGGAATCCCACGTACAGAAGTATATTGTGGAACGCCATTTTGAAGGACATGATTATCGCTTATTAGTCGTAGATGGAAAGCTTGCTGCCGCTAGTCTCCGGCTACCACCTTACGTCATCGGGAATGGGAGGGAGACTATACGCAACTTGATAGAGAAGGAAAACCAGAATCCGTTGAGGGGAGAGGGCCATGAAAAACCGATGTCCAAAATCCCCCTTACACATACGGTAACGTGTTATTTGGAAAAACAGAACAGGAACCTGGGGAGCATTCCGAAAAAAGGCGAGGTAATCCAAGTGGTCGGAAATGCAAACCTTTCAACTGGAGGGAAGGCAATCGATGTAACGGAACAGGTTCACCCGACTATAAGGAAAGTGGCTATAGGTGCTGCAAATGCGATTAATCTGGATGTAGCGGGCATAGACTTTATTTGCCAAGACATTTCGAAACCATTCGATTACACAAAAATGGCCATCATAGAAGTGAATGCAGCACCGGGGATTCGGATGCATCATTATCCAAGTGAAGGCAAAAAAAGAGATGTGGGCAAGGCAATTGTCGATTATCTATTTCCTAGCCGAGAAGAAGCGGCCATCCCGATTATCGCAGTAACGGGGACAAACGGAAAAACCACAACGACCAGAATGATACATTATTTTCTTTCTAATGATCGGAATAAAGTCGGAATGACGAATTCCGACGGGGTATATGTGGGACAAGAGGTTCTCGATCAAGGGGATTGCAGTGGGCCAATAAGTGCAAGAATGGTCTTATCCCATCCAGAAGTAGATACAGCCGTATTGGAGACAGCAAGAGGTGGGATTTTAAGGGAAGGGCTTGCTTTTCGTAGGTGCGACGTAGGGGTTATTACCAATGTGAGTGAGGATCATCTTGGTCGTGATGGAATTGAAACGCTGGAGGACCTAGTTAAATTAAAGCGACTGGTAGCGGAGGTTGTTCTCGAAAATGGATATTGTGTGTTGAACGCGGATGACCCTCATGTAGTGGCCATGAACGAATATACAGACGGGGAAGTGATTTATACCTCTACTCAAGCCAATCATCCCGTCATAATGGCAGCGATTAAAGAAAGAAAAAGGGCTTGGTTTGTGGATGAACAAGGAATAATCAATTATGCGGAAAACGGAGGAGTAAAACGTTTCATGGAATGTGAGGAAGTACCCATCACGATTAAGGGTAAGGCCCGCCATAACGTATCCAATTTGCTCCAAGCTTTAGCGGCAGCCTCGACACAAGGCATTTCTATCGATGAATTACGAAAGAAGGCTATGACATTCATGCCAGATGGAAATCTATCCAAAGGAAGATTTAACTTGAAAAAGGTCAATGAAAGGACCATTCTCATTGACTATGCTCATAATGCAGCAGGACTAAAAGCCATTTTCGATACCGTTAGTGCGTATCATAGAAATCGACTCATTACTGTTTTGGCGGGACCAGGCGATCGAATAAATGAAGAAATCATTAGCCTGGCAAATATCGTGGCTGTACAGACGGATTTGTTCATTATTAAAGAGGACGATGATTTGCGAGGCAGAAACCCTTTAGAAGTAGCTGAACTGATTCAGGAAGCAGCGTTTAAAAGAGGTTTGACCGGTGAACAGGCAGTCATTGTTCCAAATGAAATGGATGCGTTTTTAAAAGCTTGGGAATTATCCCAACCTGGGGACCTTCTATTGTTTTTTTACACCGATTTTAATTATGTAGAGCGGTTTTTCGAAACCATTACAAAAAATGCATTGCTTAAGAAAATGAATGGAAAATAGGTAAATAGCGGCTTTAGGAAGATGATCCTTACATAAAGGTCATCTTCTTTGGCCTTTTACCCTTTATCCTATAAAAAAACCTGTAGTTCAGACTCCTAAAAAGTCTGAACTACAGGGTATAGTAATAGGGTTAGCTTTTTTTTGCGTTGGTTTCATTGACGGCAGGCACATTTGTCTTTTCGTTGTTATAAACACGTTGAAGTACAATGGTCTGTACAATCATGAATAATCCGCCTACTGACCAATATAGTGGCAAAGCAGCAGGGGCGGAGAATGAAATGAACAAGATCATGGCAGGTGAGACCAAACTCATTATCTTCATTTGTTTCTGTTGATCTTCCGGCATTTGCCTCATGGAAATCACAGATTGGAAATAGTAAATGACTCCGGCAATGAGTGCCATGGCGATGTTAGGCTCCCCAAGGCTGAACCAAAGGAAGTTATGGGTAGCAATTTCATGAGATCCTTGAATCGCATAATACACACCCATTAGAATCGGCATCTGGATCAAAAGGGGCAGGCAACCCATATTTAAAGGATTGACACCATGTTTTTGATAGAGTTTCATCATTTCCTGCTGAAGTTCCTTCTGTTTGGCCGGATCTTTCGTTTCTTTAATCTTCTGCTGAATGGCAGTCATTTCTGGCTTGAGTCCATTCATTTTCGTCTTCATGTTGCGTTGTGTTTTATATTGCTTGATATTCAATGGTAACAGAATGAGACGAATGATGACAGTCATCATGATGATGCCTATCCCATAATTCCCGTTAAAAAAATCCGCATTAAATTCAAGCAATGTGTTCATCGGATTGACTACTACAGTATGAAAGGGTCCGCTAGTAGCTGCTGAACATCCTGATAAAAGGCCGATCATTAGAAAGAGTGTTCCAATTAATAGTACATTTTTCTTCTTCAAAATATATTCCTCCTCAAATTGTTAATGGTTAAACAATGAGAAGGAGGCTTGGCTCTTCAGAATCATCTGGAGAGTCCTTTTGGCGAATATAAGTGATAAAGCGTCGTATTCCTAGTGGATGAAAAACGCTACCTGTATAAACAAGAGATTTACCAGGGCTTGAGTGAAGTGAAGCTTGATATTTATCATTTAAGAGTGTCTGATTTTTATTAATAAAGTAAAACGCCGCAAAAGGGAAGACGAAGGTCAATAAGTACCCTGCCCATAGTGCATGGCGGATGGTTTGATAATCAAATTCTAATAATAACTCCCACATAGTAATCCCTTCTTTTTCTTAGATAAGGATAGTTGCTGTATAAAACGCATTCTAATATCTGTAAGAACACTATACCAGATTCAAGTTATAGAATGCGAAAAAATCATATGTTTTTTAAAAAGAAAATAGAGGGATATTTTAGTTTTTCATGGGTACGCTGAATGAAAATCATTTTAATTATATCAGTCAGCCATGTCACGGATGGTCTGCAGCCTACATATGAATAGAGGGAAGTTTATAACGAGGTGAAAAAAGGATGAATCTATACGATCCATTAAATTCGCACATCAATTATTTTGATAGTCAGTTCTATCTTAATCCATTTAACACATATGTGGATAATGGTTTTCCAGTGGAGCCCAATCAATCTGACTATCTGAATTTTGGAGAGCGGCAGCCGCCACCACCACGACCGCCTCAAGGTGGACCACCACCACGACCACCTCAAGGCGGTCCACCACCGCCTAAGCCGCCTCAAGGTGGTCCGCCACCAAGGCCCCCTCAAGGAGGAGGACCACCTACTGTACCTCCGCCGTCATTCATCCCCCAATTTCCAAATGTAGGTTTTTTCGGAATTGAAGCTGGGGCAATGAGAGGGTGTTTATATAAAAATACGTATATTTGGTTAAGGAATGGCCGCTCATTTTGGCTTTATCCTACGTATGTTGGTCGGAATACCGTAGCAGGTTACCGCTGGAGACCCAATCAAAAACGATGGGCCTACTATGGTACCGATGAAGATGAAATTCAATCTTTTCAATGCTATTGAAAAAAAACAATCCGCAAAAGCGGATTGTTTTTTTGGGGGATCCAATGTTATCTCTCTTTCAAAAAAAGTCGGGAAAATCCGAAATGATTCCATCCAAGTTCATTTTCTTTAGAGACTGCATCTGTTTTTTATTGTTGACTGTCCAAGTAAATACTTTCATTCCGTGACTCTGAATTCGTGTTTTAAGATTCGGGTTTAACAACGTTTGTTTTGGATTCGCAAAAGTTGCAAATTCTGAAATCTCTTTTAGTTTTTGATCCGAAATTCGCCGATTGATTAGTACGCCGACTGGAATTTTGGGTAAGAGTTCGTGAAAAGTTTTCATGGAGTTCATATCAAAAGAATGAACCATGATTTTATTTTCAACGTTTGAATTAAGCGGACTTTTCAAGAGTTCTTCTGCCAGTTTTCTCTCGATACCGGGGTAAAGGGAGGGGTGTTTAATTTCTATTAATAGTCCAATCTCATAAGACGAAAAAGTTTCCAAAACCTCGCTAAGCAAGGGAATCTTTTCATTTTTAAAATCAGGGTGAAACCAGCTCCCGGCATCCAATTCTAGTAACTCTGCGGCTGTATAGTCCCTGAGATTTCCCTTACCGTTAGTCGTCCTCTCGAGAGTTGGATCATGATGCACCATAAGTTCCCCATCTTTAGTAAGATGGATATCTACTTCCAGAACATCCACGCCCATCTCTATTGCTTTATAATAGGATGCCATTGTATTCTCAGGACAATATCCCGATGCCCCGCGATGTCCAATCTTTAGTGGTGTATGTTGATTTGAGAGAATGGGAACCACCCTTTTCCTTCTGTTAAAGGAAAAAATGAGCAGGATGAATAAGATGATAAAGACTATAAGGAATAACTCTTTCAATTTGCACACTCCTTGATTATATTTATGGGTTATTAGATATCTACCCTCATTTAAAAGAAATAAAAGAACGTTGTCAAAACGTCTATATGAGAGAGATAAGGAGGATTGAAGGAGCTTGGCGTCTTGTATATAACAGACAATAAAAGAAAGAATGGATGCAGCTTTAGAAGCTGCATCCATTCCTTTTTCATTATACGATGATTGGTGTAACGTCTATATTCCCGCGGGTTGCCTTGGAGTAAGGGCAAGTTGCGTGTGCTTTCTTTACAAATCCTTCAGCTTCTTCTTTGCTCAGGTCTGGGATGGAAACATCTAATCTAACGGCCAATTTGAAACCGCCATCTGTCTCATCTTTCCCGATTGTGACATTCGCAGTCACGGATGTATCCACTTTCTTTTTTTCCTTACTAAGTACAAGGTTCAATGCACTGCCAAAACAAGCGGCATACCCTGCGGCAAATAACTGTTCCGGGTTTGTTGCCTTTTCACCAGAACCACCTAATTCTTTCGGTGACCTTACATCAAAATCGAGGATGCCGTCCTCCGATTTTACATGGCCTTCACGTCCACCGTGTACGGTAACTGCAGTTGTATATAATGGTTTCAAAAAAACAACTCCTTTTGATTTAGTTATATTATATAGGTTCCCATTAATTGGACTTGTTAAACAAAAGAAAGAGAGTTGGTCATCTATTTATAATTTATTTAAAAAATGTATGAAATTGGAATAAGTTGTTTTATAATAACTGTATTAAGCCAAGTAGTACACTTATTACAGTGAGGGGGCTGATGATGTTTGAGTTGGACGTACAAAGTAGAAGACCCATTTATGAACAATTAATGGAAAAATTCAAAGAGCTTATAATCAGTGACGTACTAAAAGAACATGACCAGCTGCCTTCCGTTAGAATATTGGCTCAGGAACTGACCATTAACCCTAATACGATTCAAAAAGCTTATAGGCAGCTTGAAGCGGAAGGGTTTATATATACGATACCAGGAAAAGGTAATTTCGTTTTACCCCCCGGGGAATTGAAGAATTCATTAAAGGAAGAGAAGATAAGGTCGGAGCTTACTAGGGTGTTAGCGGAAGCCCTGTATATTGGTATCGAAAAAAAAGAAATTTATAGGTTGGTCAAGGATATAAGTTCGATAGCAAAGGGGGGGGAAACATGATAGAAATCAAGCGTGTTAGTAAGTTATATGAAGGAAAAGTAGCGATCAAAGACGTAAGTTTGGATATACAAAGAGGATCTATTTTTGGATTGTTGGGATCGAACGGGGCAGGAAAGACGACCCTTTTGAAAATGCTATCAGGAAATTTGATCCAGGATAGCGGTGAAGTTCTTATCGATGAATCCCCAGTATTTGAAAACCGGGTAGTGAAAAATCGATGTTTCTTCCTTCCTGATATGCCTTACTTCTTGGCTAACTATTCCATCATGCAAATGGCAGGTTTTTATAGTCATGTTTATAGTGAATGGAATCAAGAACGTTTTTATCAATTGCAGGAAGTGTTTGCGATTCCCTTTCAATATAAAATTCACAAGCTGTCTAAGGGAATGCAGAGGCAGGTTGCTTTTTGGCTGGCCCTTTCAACGATGCCAGAAGTTTTAATACTCGATGAACCCTTTGATGGGCTTGATCCGGTCATGCGCAAAAATGTGAAACAGTTGCTGATTCAGGATGTATCCGAACGAGAAATGACGATCTTGATTTCATCCCATAACCTTCGGGAAATTGAAGATTTAGCAGATCATGTGGGGATATTGCATCAAGGGGAGCTCATCATCCAGAAGGATTTGGATGATTTGAAAGCGGATGTACATAAAGTTCAAATAGCCTTTAAAAATAAAATTCCATATGGCATTTACCGTGGCATGCAAATCCTGAATAAGGAAAGGAGGGGCAGCGTCATCGTCTGCATCTTAAAAGGAAAAGAATCTGATATCAAGACTCATTTCAGCCAGTTTCAACCTGATATATTCGATATCCTGCCCCTCACTTTGGAAGAAATCTTCATATATGAAATGGGGGACATCGGCTATGCCATTCAAAATAGTCTCGTTTAATAAAGAACTGGTATTTTATATTTTTAGAAGTACCGGATGGATTGGGTTTCTTTATTTTATCGGCCTCATTTTTGCACTGCCTTTGGAAATATTAACGATTATTCTCAATAATAATAGTGAATATATGAACTTTGTAAATTTATTTTCCAGTCAGGGGATGATTCAATTCGTCCTAGTCATAAGCATTCCGGTATTGCTCGCCATTTTCCTATTTCGATTTTTACAAGTAAAACAGGCTTCGGATTTTATACATAGTTTACCGATCACTAGGAGAAGTATATACGTTCATATGATAGGGATGGGGATTTCCTTTATCATTGTCCCCATTTTGCTTACAGGCCTCATCTTGTATTTATTCCACTCAGCCTTAGATGTTGAAAAATTGTATAGCCTGACAGATATTTGGTCGTGGATGGGCATTACTTTTGTCATGGAGACAGTGATTTTCTCTGTAGCTGTCTTAATTGGAATGGTGACGGGATTATCGGCTCTACAGGGCTTACTTACCTATATAACGCTTGGGTTGCCAGCTGGGCTATTTATCTTACTAGCGGCGAATGTGAAGTTTTTGATGGTTGGTTTTTTTGCCGAATACTACTTAAGTGCCAACATGAATAGCATGTCCCCTATATTGGCGGCAACTGAAATGGAAAAAATGAATGTTTTCTCCTTTCAGCTACTAATCTATGCACTGGTCTCCTGCCTATTTCTATGGCTTTCATTGGTTCTCTATAAACGGAGAAAGCTGGAGCATGTATCGCAAGCCTTTGTGTTCCCCTTGATTAAACCGGTATTTAAATATGGTTTAACGATAAGCATGATGCTTTTTTCCGGCTTTTATTTTAGTCAAACAACCGGGAAAATCGAATGGGTCGTGTTCGGCTATGTGATTGGATCCATAATTGGCTATTATTTAGGCGATCTCGTCTTGCAAAAGACTTGGCGGGTCCGGTTTTCTTTTAAAGGGTACATCACCTTTATGGTG
This sequence comes from Peribacillus sp. NPDC097224, assembly GCF_044761985.1. Lineage (NCBI taxonomy): Bacteria > Bacillati > Bacillota > Bacilli > Caryophanales > Bacillaceae > Peribacillus > Peribacillus sp. NPDC097224. The sequence goes on from NZ_JBIWDK010000003.1 coordinate 493,831, forward strand.
AGTGTCATCGCTCTTTCCATCCTTCTAAAGTTAGATCCGCTTTCGTATGAGTCAAAGGTGCCTGATAAAAAGATGATCAACCAAATATATATAGGGAACCATTCACCTATATATTATGAAGATGAGGATTCAGGGAGTTCAATCTATCTAAAAGAAAAAGAAAATATCTCAGCTGTACGTTTGTTACATCAGCAGATTCTTGAAAAGGGTAAGATGGAGAGCGTCGCAGATCCTAATCCTGAAAACTCCGTGTTTCTTATATACGAACTTGAAAATGGAAGACATTTAGCGAGGGAGTACCATTTGCAAAATTATGAGTCGTATATGCCGCTTTTAGCCAAAATCTATGAATCTAGCGAATATAAACAAACAGTGAATGAGCTGTTGCATGTACCGGTTGAAGAAGTTTCCAAAATGAAAATCAATGCCACCGGAGAAATGGATAAGTCCGTAATCATTACTGATAAACAGCAGCTTGCGGAAGCGGTTCAGGCGTTATCGGAAGACCTGAATAACCAGACACTCGCCCAAATGACGAAGACCTGGGGAGAATATGCATACATTGAAGTTCTTCTCGAAAATAACAAGACCATCTATATGAATTGGAACTCTTCTTATCCTGCCTTCACAAATTGGATGGAACAAACGGGACAAGCTGAAGAGGCAAGATTAACGGCAAATGATATCTCTCATATTCTTGTAACGAAGACCGATTTTAATTTATATAGTACGTCCGAAGAAGAAATTGAACAAATAGTGGAAAAGCAGTCGATTCTGTTGAAGATTGATCAGCCTGATGAAATAGAGATGGCCATCGAAAACAGTCAATTGGATTATGGGGAAGGAAAGTATACAGCTGTTTTTTATTATAAGGATAGCCGAGATTTTGAGATAAGGACTTTTTCTGGTGACCATGTTCCCGATTTTATTTTAAACCACTTTGAATGAATAGAAAGGGAGGATGAATTTGAAGAAAGGACATTGTAATGAAGCTGAAGGTTTCACCAGGGTTTATCATTCATTTTATAAGCGAATCTATTACATTGCTTTATCCATCATCAAATGTCCATATCTCGCCGAAGATATTACTCAGGAAACCTATATAAAAGCCTATACTAAACGTGATACGATCAAGGATGACAGAAAAATGGGGGCATGGTTAGCCTGCATCGCCACGAGGACGGCCATTGATTTTTCGCGTAAGCAAAAACGGGGAAGCCATTTGATTCAGCAGGAAATGATGGATTGGTTGGAAAGTCAGCCCTGTAGTCAAAATGAGGTAGAAGATGCCATGGATTTATGGACATTAAAAGAAGACATCATCCACGTCTTATTTAAATTATCCCATAAACAGCGGGAAATACTATTGCTTAAGGTGAATGGCGGGTTAAAAGAACGTGAAATCGCCATGGTGCTCAACATTAAGCAGGCGACGGTTAAAATCAATCTGTATAGGGCAAGAAAACAATTAAGAAATGAGTTGCAAAACAAGGAAATTGCATAAAAATCAACGGGATGATGCCCAATTGCTACTTCCATTTATATTTTTATTGAACGGTTTACGTAAGTTATTCTTACTTTAAGGAAAAAATATGTAAAAGGGGGGAGATGAGATGAAAATCAGTCAAGTTTATTATCTACTAGTCATCATGGCGGTTTTCATGGCGGGTTGTAAAGATGAAGAAGGTTCTACTCATTCTTCAACTGCGGATGAGGGCATCACTTCGAAGCAGGCGACCCACGCATCAGTAGAGGGAGCCACGTATCCTCTTGAAGAAATGGAGAGTTTGTCAAACAAAATGGATGTGGCGTTCACGAGCCAAAATCGTTCGAAATGGCAGAATGAAAATCAGGCAGTCATGAAACGTTGGAAACAATTGCATGATAAAGTAGGGATAGCGAATGAGGAGTATGCGGCGGTAGAAAATGAGCTGAAAATGATAGAGGCTGAGCTTCAAAAAGAAGAGGCAAATGAAGCAAAACTGAAATCAATGATGAAGGAAGCAAAGGTGAGAATCGATTTACTTAAGCTGACATTAAAAGAATGATGTGGGGCGATCTAAAGTTTTCCTAAACGATATTTTGGGTATAGAAAAGGAAAGAAAGGATGATGAATCATGAAAAAACTCCTAAAACGAGCAGTCATTTTTGCCGCTCCTTTAATCTTTAAAGAAGTCAAGAAACGTTGGAAAAAAAAGCGTAATCAAAAAGCCATGAAGGCTGGTAGGATAAGTAACTAGCAGACTCAACATCACATTATAAGCACCAGGGGAGAAGACGCTGATACAGCGTCTTTTGTTTTTTATTACTCCTTTCATTTCTTGGATTCATTCACCTCTACATCTTTCGTTCATATCGTGTTAAAATAGTAAGGTTGATTGAAATGGATACCGGAGTAGCGAAGGTATAAGCCTTATGATATATTTTTCGTACATATATTGTGTATGTTCAAGACTTTTGCATACTAGGAAAGGTTGACATTCCAATGTGAAAAAAACGATTAGGTTCTCTATACATGCTATGTGACAATTCCAATAATGAAAGGAACATATTATGCCTACTTTAAAAGATGAGGTCCATTCAAGACGGACTTTTGCAATAATTTCCCACCCGGATGCCGGGAAAACTACATTAACAGAGAAACTACTACTGTTTGGTGGCGCGATTCGTGATGCCGGAACAGTTAAGGCTAGAAAAACAGGAAAGTATGCAACGAGTGACTGGATGGAGATTGAAAAGCAGCGGGGAATCTCCGTTACATCTTCGGTCATGCAATTTGATTATGACGATTTCCGTGTGAATATCCTGGATACACCAGGTCACCAAGATTTCAGTGAAGACACATACCGCACACTGATGGCTGTAGATAGTGCCGTAATGATTATCGATTCGGCAAAAGGGATTGAAGATCAAACGGTTAAATTATTCAAAGTATGTCGGATGAGAGGCATTCCGATTTTTACCTTCATTAATAAAATGGACCGTCAAGGGAAAATGCCACTTGAATTGCTTGCTGAACTTGAGGAAGTGCTTGGTATTGAAACGTATCCAATGAACTGGCCGATCGGGATGGGAAAAGATTTCGTAGGTATATACGATCGATTCAATAACCGCATCGAACAATTTAAGACGGAAGGACCGGAACGTTACCTTACTTTGAATGACGAAGGTGAACTTGATGGAGATCATATATTGAAGGAATCACCGTTATATGAGCAAACATTAGAAGAAATTATGCTGTTGACGGAAGCCGGAAACCAGTTCTCGGAAGAGAGAATTGCTAATGGTCAACTAAGTCCAGTATTTTTCGGTAGTGCGTTAACGGCGTTCGGTGTCCAAACATTTTTAGATGCTTATCTCCAGTTTGCACCTGAGCCACAAGCTCGTATGACCACTTCAGGTGAAGTGAATCCTGTCAGTGAAGAATTTTCCGGATTCATTTTCAAGATTCAAGCGAACATGAATCCGAAACACCGTGACCGGATTGCTTTCCTCCGCATTTGTTCAGGAAAATTCGAGCGTGGAATGAATGTAAACTTGAGCAGAACGGGCAAACCAATCAATCTTTCGTCTTCTACCCAATTCATGGCGGATGACCGGAACACCGTGAATGAAGCCGTGAGCGGAGATATCATTGGTCTGTATGACACTGGGAACTATCAAATTGGTGATACGATTACGACAAGTAAAGATATGTATCAGTTTGAACGTTTACCTCAGTTTACCCCTGAGCTTTTCATGCGGGTAACGGCTAAAAATGTTATGAAGCAGAAACATTTTCATAAAGGTATTAATCAACTGGTCCAAGAAGGAGCGATTCAGCTCTTCAAAACGGTCCGTATGGAAGAATATCTTCTAGGTGCCGTTGGTCAACTTCAATTTGAAGTATTCGAACACAGAATGAGAAACGAATACAATGTTGAGGTAATGATGGAGCGTATGGGTAGCAAAATCACCCGTTGGGCAGAAGATGAAAAACTCGATGAAAATCTGCACAGTTCTAGAAGCATACTGGTCAAAGACCGTTATGATAAATATGCATTTTTGTTTGAAAATGAGTTTGCATTACGTTGGTTCCAGGATAAGAATCCGGATGTGACTTTATATAACCCAATGGATTTGAAATAAGGTTGAGCCCGTGGATCATAAACACGGGCTTTTCTCATAGAAATCAATAGTGATTAGTTTTTCCTATAGTTATGTCTTCAGCTTAGAGAATAAATTCGAAAAGGACATCTAAGGATCATCACGTAACTGTAATAAAGGGGAAGACTTAAGGATAATGCATATGAATAGAATCGTAGAAGGTATTCGTGCAATTTGGTGATACTATGAGCACCGTATAGAATAAAATTCCTTTGACAATATTGAAAAACTTATATATATTTATACCTATGCTTTAGTGCTTAAAAGCGTCTAAGTGAAAGTGAGTGCGAGCGATTCTTACCTCGAGAATATTTAACTTGAAAGCGGTGAAAAATATCATGCGTCTTGAAGATGCGAAGCTTAAGCTCTCATTGCCCGAAGCACTCGGTGTTTTGGCCATTCTATTATTGATTATAGCAACTGGAATTATACATTATGGCTTGGATCCTCATATTCCAATTATAGTAGCTATCCTTTTTTTATTTGTTTATGGGAAAGTGAAAAAGCTTCCATTTTCAATCATGGAGTCAGCTATCGTCAAAGGGGCGGTCTCCGGTATGGGAGCCATCTATATTTTCTTCTTTATTGGAATGTTAATTTCAATCTGGATGGCGAGCGGAACAATTCCGACCATCATGTATTATGGATTTGACTGGATTTCTGGTGAATCCTTTTATGCAGTGACATTTCTGGTGACATCGCTTCTCGGATTGTGCATCGGGAGTTCACTCACCACCTCGGCTACGATAGGTGTCGCTTTCATCGGAATGGCGGCGGCCATGGATTTATCGCTGGCCATCACGGCGGGTGCCATTATCTCGGGGGCCTTTCTTGGGGATAAAATGTCACCACTTTCCGATACAACGAACTTGGCATCGGAAACAGTGGGCGTATCTTTGTTTGAACATATTAAAAATATGCTTTGGACGACACTTCCGGGATTTATTATCACGCTGGTTATCTTTTTCTTCCTTTCCCCTGATATCAATATAGCCCGGATAGAGGAAATAGAAGTGATGAGCCGTACGTTGAAGATGGAAACGAATATCAGTATATGGAGCTTGCTTCCATTTATCATCGTTTTAGGTATGGCTTTGAAAAAGATATCAGCCATCCCGACTTTATCTGCAGGAATCGTTTCCGCAGCAATCATTGCCTTTTTACAAACACCGGGTTTTACTGTTCCAAAGCTAGCTGATATTCTATTTAGCGGTTTCGTTCTTGATAGTGGGATGGAACAGCTGGATTCCATTTTATCCCGGGGTGGCATTGAAAGCATGATGTTCTCGATTTCTCTCGTTCTATTGGCATTGGCCATGGGTGGACTTTTATTTGAATTGGGCATTATCCCATCTATTCTTAGTAGCATTCAGGATTCGCTGACGAGTGTTTCGAAGTTAATTGCCGCAACTGTTTTTACAGGAATCAGTACCAACTTCCTTGTTGGGGAGCAATATTTATCGGTGTTGTTGCCGGGGAAGGCTTTCCAACAAAAGTATGATGATCTGGGGTTGCATCCTAAGACACTGGCACGTGTGCTTGAAGATTCAGGAACGGTAGTGAATCCACTTGTACCTTGGGGAGTCTGTGGTGTCTTTCTGACAAAGGTACTGGATGTTCCGACCTTGGAGTATGCACCATTTGCTTTTTTCTGTTTACTCTGTCCATTACTTAGTTTGATCAGTGGATTCACAAAAATCGGCATTCATTATAATAAGTAAGAAAAAAAGCGGTGAAGAAAACGAAAGGTTTTTCTTCACCGCTTTTTTTACATTACAGACTCTTCTTTTGAAACAATACTCCATCCGTTCGCCAAAAGCTTATCTATATAATCTTCGATAGGCAATTCCTCTAAATCTATGGCCACGGGTTTCATAGATACATAGCATTCATCTTTCTCATAATTAACAGTGACTTTTACGACCTCGTACCCATTATGATACTTAGCATCAAATCCAGGGTCCTCGATGATATCTCCTAGAAAGGGACGAAAGGATGATTCAAATGTTTTCATTACAACTTCGGATCTATTTTTTTCCTTATGTTCCTTGGAAGACGTTAAAAAAATGAACAGTTTAATTTTCATCAGTACCTCTCCTTTTCTAAAGTATAGTAAGCAGTAGCTACCCTTTGAAGTTCTTGAAATAGGAAAGGCTGCCCCAAATGTCACCTTTGATGATGTTTGGGGCAGCCCTTTTTTTGTTAAATTGGTTTTATCCAATTCACTTGGAAGAGATAATATCTTCCGTTGGAACCGTCGTAATGACTTTTTCTTTTTGTTCAAGCAAGTTCATTCTCATCACGACATTTTGGTAGATACCCATTGAAAGCATCAGTAGGAGTAAGGATGAACCACCATAACTGATGAATGGAAGGGTAATTCCTGTAATGGGAATGAGCCCCGTCACGCCTCCAACATTAATGCCCACTTGTATGCCTATCATGGAAGATATACCAATCAAGAGAAGGCTGCCAAATGGGTCTTTGCATTTTGCAGAAAGGATGAAGCCCCTTAAGACGATGAAACCGAGTGTCAACAGGACGAAAGCCACACCGAATATTCCTAGCTCTTCCGCAATGATGGCCATGATGAAATCGGTATGGGATTCGGGAAGATAGCCATACTTCTGTACGCTGTCTCCAAGGCCGACTCCCGTAAGACCGCCAGAACCGATTGCAAATAAAGAGTTCACGAGTTGATATCCGTCTTCTCCGGCTGTACCGAAAGGATCAGCGAATCCGGTAAAACGGGATACCTTATTCTCGGTGAAAATACTCGAAAAATTCCCTGTCACTAGTACGCCTAGAGCTACAAGGCCGATTAATAGCATCGTAAGTATAGATAGCTTAAAGATACTTTTAAAAGACATGCCAGACGAAAGGACCATGGTAACTGCAATGAGAAATATGACGGCAGCCGTTCCATAGTCAGGTTGAATGGCAATTAAAAAGCAAATACCAACGAGAAACCCGATCGGTGGAATGACGGCTTTATCGATGCTGTTGATTCGATCCTGTCTTTTACCGTAAATGGCGGCCAGATAAATAATCATGGCTAGCTTGGAAAACTCCGCGGGCTGAATGGATTTTGTTCCTATCTTAAACCAGCTCGTAGCATTACCCGCCGTATGGCCGAAGATGAATAGAAGTAAAAGGATACCAGCCATTCCAAACATCATACTCATTAAAAACGTTTTGTGCTTGTACATCTTATAAGGAAGAATCATCGTCACGATCATGGCAATGAATGAGATGATAAAGGCCGTTTTTTGTTTTTCAAAGAAGAAATCCATGGACAAGCCGTATCGAGCAACTGCAGTAATCATGCTCGAACTATAAATCATGACTAAACCAAACAGACAAAGTAATGTGACTGCGATGAAAATTGGGAAATCATATGCTTTAATAATTCTTTTCACTTGTGCGCTCACCTCGAATATGTATGCGCGAAAAATTCGCCTTCTTATATAGTAACGGAAAATCGGTTAGATAGATAATGATTTTAATCATTTACTAGAATTTAACCTTAAAGAATCGAATATAAACACCCGGTTTATTTAATGCACATGAATACTACTATTCTCTATTTTCGATAATCTGGTTGGATACTCCTTTTAAAAAAACAATATTTTTCTTTTCGTCCCTTGAATAATAGTAATAATTTGTCAAATAACTTACAATTAAGATAATTAAAGGGAGGGATAGGATGGGACATATATACTTTTTTACTGGTTTTCCAGGGTTCATTAGCAATCAGTTGATTAGGGAGCTTATAAAACAGGACGAGGCAGTAGATAAAGTCTATCTACTTGTACTACCTGAGCAAATGGGAAAAGCGGAAGCGGAAATCAAGACAATAGAAAGTGAACTGGACGGGGCAAAGGTGCTATTCCAATTAGTGATAGGAGATATCACGAAAGAGAACCTCAATATCGCTGTTCCGGAGAGTCAAAGTCTTCAACAAGAAATCACGCATGTTTTTCATCTAGCTGCGATATATGATTTGGCTGTCCCGGAAAAAATTGCTCAGCTAGTCAATGTCGTTGGTACGAAGCATGTGAATGAATGGGTCAAAGGGATCCCCAACCTTGTGCGTTATACCTATTTTAGTACCGCTTACGTTGCCGGTAATCGGGAAGGTGACCTGTTTGAACATGAACTTGTACTGCCGAAAAGCTTCAAGAACCATTACGAGCGGACGAAGTATGATGCAGAATTACTGGTCGAGCAATTAAAAAGCGAAGTACCCACAACAATCATCCGTCCAGGGATCGTGAAGGGACACTCCAAGACAGGGGAAACCATCAAATTTGACGGGCCATATTTTATCCTCAACTTCCTAGATCGTCTAAGTTTCCTGCCTATGTACCCATATATCTCGTCGGAAAGGGAGACCGTTGTCAATCTTGTGCCAGTTGATTATATTATACAGGCAACCGCTTATCTGGCATTATATAAAGAAGGTGTAGGTAAGACGTATCATCTAACCGATCCGAGTCCTTGTAAAGCCACTGAGATTTATGAACTTTTTGTTGGTGAATTATATAAGAAGAAACCAAAGGGTCATATGCCAATGGCGGTAAGCCAGGCCTTTTTATCGATCCGTCCTGTACGGACATATTTAGGTGTAGAAAAAGAAGCATTGGATTACTTCACATGGCAGGGACGATTCGATTGTACAAAAGCACAGGCTGATTTAGCGGGATCTGGAATTGCTTGCCCGAATTTCAAGGATGGCGTACCGGCCATGGTCGAATTTTATTTAAGAAACAAAAACGAAAAAAGATACCAGATAAAAATAAGGTGAAGCAAGGGGAGACATTATGGAAGAACTACATAAAAAGTGGGAAGTGTATTCTCCGGCAACAGGAAAGAAAATAGCGGAACTTGATGAAACCCCACTGGAGTCCATTCCTCAATTATATATAAAATCAAGGCAGGCTTTTCTGAATTGGTCTAAACTACCCATCGCCGAACGCTTGAACTATTTAAAGCGCCTTCGTTTTTTGATGGTGGAAAAGATGGATGAACTAGCAGAAACGATTTCGAAAGATACGGGGAAGGTCAAGATAGAAGCGCTTGTGGCAGATATCATGCCAACGATAGATGCGATCAAGCATATTGAAAAACATGCTGCAAAAGCCCTTTCGAGGCAGAAGGCATCAACCCCACTCATGTTAATTGGTAAGAAATCCTATATTGAATATATGCCACGTGGGACGGTCCTTGTCATTTCACCTTGGAATTATCCTTTCCAACTGGCGATGGTGCCGATACTGAATGCCTTAATTGGTGGAAATACGGTCATTTCCAAGCCTTCAGAGGTGACCCCTTTAGTGGGTATAAGCATGGATGACTTGTTTCAAGAAGCTGGATTTCCGGAGGGCGTCATTCAATTTGCCCATGGCGGAAAAGAGCTAGGGGCGGCATTGACGGAACAAAAACCCGATTATATATTTTTTACCGGCTCTGTAAGGACCGGTAAAATTATCGGTGAAGTGGCGGCTAAACAATTAATCCCCACTACGCTCGAACTTGGTGGAAAGGATCCGATGATCGTATTTGGTGATGCCAATTTGGAACGTGCTGTAAATGGGGCACTTTGGGGAGCTTTTACTAACAGTGGACAGGTGTGCATGAGTGTGGAAAGGGTTTATGTGGAAAGGACCGTTTATAAAGAGTTTCTGTCCTTGCTGAAGGAAAAGACGACTGCTTTAAGGCAGGGTACACAATTAACGGACGATGTTGGTTCGATGACGTTCCCGGCCCAGCTTGATATCGTTGCAGACCACTTGGATGATGCACTGAATAAGGGAGCCATCATGGAATCCGGCAGCATTCCGCATGACTGGAAAAAGGGAAGTACTTATTTCATCCCACCGACCATTTTGTCCAATGTCGATCATTCGATGAAAATCATGAATGAGGAAACATTCGGCCCGGTTCTTCCTGTTGTGCCATTCGATAGTGAAGAAGAGGCGGTTCGTCTTGCGAACGACAGTCAATATGGACTTAACTCAAGCGTATGGAGCATGGATGAGGAAAAAGCGAACCGGGTGGCCCGTCAGTTAGTGACAGGAGCGGTGACCATCAATGATGTCTTGATAACCGTTGCCAATCATGGACTGCCGTTTGGCGGGGCAAAGCAAAGTGGTATTGGCCGTTATCATGGGGAACAGGGAATGCGGATATTCTGCCATGAAAAAGCGATCATGCAGGATAAAGGGAAAAAGAATTCGGAAATCCAGTGGTATCCTTATGAAGGGAAATACCCAAGATTTTTATCGCTGTTCCAACATTACTTTTCAGCCAAGACCAATTGGATCAAATTTGGAAGAGAATATATGGAATTATTAAAGATTTCCAAAGAAAAACGAAAAAAATGATTGTTATTTTTGCGGGTAGCACGTATACTACTAATATACTTAATAACTGATTTTCCTTTAATCAAAGGGGAGTAGCGTTAGGGTTCGCCCTAAAACAAAGTCGTCATTACGTGAATGGAGACATTCATCGGCTTTGTTGACATGATTTCATGTTCAGCAAGACCTTTGCCTATACGGCAGAGGTCTTTTTATTTTGCCAAATGCCGATAGGGAGGAAAATACAAACTATTGGAGGTAAAATATATGGAAGTATCATTATTATTGGAATATGGATGGGTCCTTCTTATCTTGGTCGGACTTGAAGGGATACTCGCTGCTGATAATGCAGTCGTCATGGCTGTCATGGTTAAGCATTTACCAAAAGATCAACAACGGAAAGCTTTGTTTTATGGATTGTTAGGAGCTTTTGTTTTCCGTTTTGCAAGTTTATTCCTGATTTCTTTCCTTGTCGACGTATGGCAAGTTCAAGCACTCGGTGCGCTTTACCTTCTCTTCATCGCTTTTCAGCATCTTTATAAGAAATATGCTGGTAAAGGCGAGGCTGAAGTCAAGAAACCTAAGAAACAATCCGGCTTCTGGATGACCGTCGTCAAAGTAGAAGTAGCGGATATTGCATTTGCCATTGATTCGATGCTGGCAGCCGTTGCATTAGCTGTTACACTTCCTGCTACAGGCTGGATGAAGGTCGGTGGAATTGACGGAGGACAATTTGCTGTCATGTTCCTCGGCGGGATGATAGGCTTGGTCATCATGCGTTTTGCAGCTAATGGATTCGTGAAGTTGCTTCATCAGCGTCCATCGCTTGAAACTGCAGCCTTCTTGATTGTAGGTTGGGTAGGGGTTAAATTGGCCGTCTACACGCTAGCTCATCCTTCCCTCGGCGTCTTAGAACAGCATTTCCCTGAATCAACCCTTTGGAAGTCAATTTTCTGGGTTGTATTAGTTGGAATCGCGGTTGGTGCTTGGGTCATTTCGAGTAAAAAAGAGAAACAAATTCAAGAAGTATAAAAAATGTCAGGCGTGAAAGTCACGCCTGACATTTTTTTGTGCAATGAAAATTAATCATTTTGTGGAAAATGACCGCGTTACCCACAAAAAAATAATCCTATTTTCGAAATTTATGCTTAAGAGTCAAATATTAAATTAAAGTAATAAAAATGACAAATGTCCTATGAAACCATTAGAAAACTTCGATTTTTTTATTGAACTGTAACTTTAATGTAATAAACGAGAAAAAACTAAGCATTTTATCATGTTATATCGAAAATTTAATCTGTGATTTTCGGAAAATAGGTCTTTTGGAACTGTCATTTAGGCTTGCTCCCCTTAAGATTAAGATGTTGATGCATTATTTTGCATCAATAGGAGCGAGGTGAACAAATGCTTGGTTTGTTGTTTACAGCATTCAAAAAAAAGCGTTCTTTAGAATCGACCGTCTTGAAAATTCAACAAGGCGATTTAAGCCTTCGAAATGATACCATAGAATCATTCAAGCCTTTTATAGCTAAAACCGTCTCATCCGTTTGCAGACGTTACATATATGAAACAGATGATGAATTCAGTATTGGATTGATTGCATTTAATGAAGCAATCGATAAATATTCTCCTGAAAAAGGAAGTTCGTTACTGGCATTTGCAGAAACCCTTGTTAAAAGGAGGGTTATTGACTATTTGCGGAGCCAGTCAAGACGTAAAGAAATGACTGTGGATCTTGCAGTGGACGAAGAAAATAACCAAAACCAAAGTTATTTCGATGATAAAAATTCCATACAAGAATATGAAAAGCAATTGGAATCAGAAAAAAGAAGTGAAGAAATTCATCTTTACATAAATGAATTAAAAGATTTTGGTCTGTCGTTTGACGATCTTGTCGAAGTTTCTCCGAAACATGCTGATGCTAGGAAAGGAGCAATCATGATAGCTAAAATGCTAATGGAAGATGACGAGTTAAAAGAAATCCTGTTTACCAAGAAACGTCTTCCTGTTAAGCAGCTAGAGGGTAGGGTGGAAGTGAGTCGAAAAACAATTGAACGGAACCGAAAGTATATCATTGCTGTGGCCATAATACTGAATGGGGATTTCCTGTACTTGAACGAGTATATTAAAGGGGTGATTAATGGATGAAAAAAGGAGTTGTTCTTTCTATAAATAAACGTTTTGTCACTCTTTTAACCCCTGAAGGCGAGTTCTTAAAAACTAAAAGGAAAGCCCGGCCCTATAAAGTAGGAGAGGAAATTACCTTTTCGACTGTTAAACCATCGTTTAATTTTTCTTTTTCCACCTTTCATTTTTCAGCAAAGAAAACCGTCGTGCTCAGCTTGACATCCAGTTTTCTTATTCTCATTTCCCTCCTTCCGTCATTGTTTTCTGACCATGTCTCGGCTTATATGACGATCGATGTGAACCCAAGTATTGAATTGGAACTTAATGATGAACTGGAGGTTCTCAAGCTCACTGGACTTAATGGAGATGGGAAGTTGGTGATTAGGGAAATTTCAAACTGGAAAGGCAAGAATGTTAAAACGGTCACGAATCGTATCGTGAAGACCACAAAACAACTTGGTTATTTGAAAGGGAAAAAACAAATTGTGGTTTCAACAACTTTATTGGATGAGAATAAAGAACTGGATAAGAACCTAAAATCAGAAATTAATAAAATCTCAACTCAGGATAATATCGCCCAAACAAAGCTGAAAGTTATCCCAGCAACAGAAAGTGACCGCAAACACGCAAGGGAGCAGGGGATTTCTACCGGAAAATATGTGGAAAAGAAGCTCGAGGAAAAGGAGAAGGAAAAAGGGGACACAAGGAAACCGGTACAGGGAAGTAACGCGAATCATTCAAGACACAGTGAAAATAATAGTAGCAAACGTGAATTACATAAAAAAGAAGCCGGAACAATACCTGAAAAAAATAAAGAGCTCGAGCAAAAGGAAAAAGCGGTAAAATCTTTAAGGGCTTCAGTAGAAGAGTCAACCAGAAAAAAGGAAGAATCGCCTCAGAAAAAACAAAAGGTGAATAATCCTAAAGTAAAAGCACCAAAGCAGGAGCCATCAAAGCCAAAGCCACAAAAGGAAAAAGCGTCAAGGCCACAGCCACAAAAGGAAAAAGCACCAAAGCCAAAGTCACAAAAGGTGAAAGCACCAAAGCCACAGCCGCAAAAGGAAAAGGCAGCAAAGCCACAGCCACAAAAGGAAAAAGCACCAAAGCCACAGCCGCAAAAGGAAAAGGCAGCAAAGCCAAAGCCACAAAAGGTGAAAGCACCAAAGCCACAGCCGCAAAAGGAAAAGGCAGCAAAGCCAAAGCCACAAAAGGTGAAAGCACCAAAGCCACAGCCGCAAAAGGAAAAAGCGCAAAAGCCACAGCCGCAAAAGGAAAAGGCGTCAAGGCAGCAACTGCCAAAGGAAAAAGCACCGAAACAACCACCCCATAAAGAAAAAGCAACAAAACAAAATAGTGAACATTCCCCTAAGAAAAATGAAATCGATTTTCACCATAAATAGAGCCCAGCTAATAGCTGGGCCCTTATCCATTATATTCAGTTAGGTTAATTATTGACCTTTAAGCTGAGATTGTGCCTGCTGGACAAGTCGTTTTGTGATTTCTCCACCAACCGAACCATTTGCTCGGGCTGATGTATCTGAACCCAATTGAACACCGAATTCTGAAGCAATTTCATATTTAATTTGATCTAAGGCCTGTTCAATTCCAGGCACAAGAAGTTTATTGCTGCTACTATTATTAGCCATTTTATTTTCCCCCTTATTGGTTCAGCGGTTTTTCCGCTGTAATTATAGTATGAGTAAAACGGTTGTTTTTACTTATAGGACGGATGTCAAATTTATTGGTAAACCTACCTTATTGTTGTAAGTAAGTCAGTTCCTAAAAGGTAATGGAAAAATCATCGAAAAAAGAGTACACTAAGATAGATTTTGTAACAATCATCGATTACGTAGAGTAAGAAAGGAAAACTGCATGGTTGCTATTAAAAAGCTATTATCAAAATTAACGCCAGCCCAACTTATCGTTGGTTATTACTTTATGGCCGTCAGTGTTTCTACAATACTGCTTAGTTTGCCAGTTGCTCTAAAACCTGGAGTGAGATGGGGATTCATGGATGCACTTTTCACTGCGGTTAGCGCAGTAAGTGTGACAGGATTAACCGTAGTCAATACAGCTGAGGTATTCAGTAACACGGGCTATTTCATCTTAATGTTCGTTCTCCAATTTGGCGGAATTGGCATAATGACACTTGGAACTTTTTTTTGGTTGATTTTAGGCAAGAAAATTGGGATCAAAGAAAGACAGCTGATCATGACTGACCAGAATCAGACTAATCTTTCGGGTCTTGTTAAGTTATTGATTCAAATTATAAAGATTTTTGTCGTAATTGAATTAATTGGAGCTCTTATTTTAGGTGTTTACTTCCTGAATTATTATCCAGATTGGAAGTCAGCCTTGGTCAATGGACTCTTTTTAGCGGTCAGTTCCACTACAAATGCTGGTTTTGATATTAGTGGTGTTTCCATGATCCCTTTCAAAAGCGATTATTTCGTCCAATTTATCACGATTATCCTCCTGATTCTGGGGGCAATCGGATTTCCGGTCTTAATCGAATTAAAAGAGTTTTTGTCGAATAGTTCGCGTAGTTATAAGTTTCACTTTTCCTTGTTTACAAAGCTCACCTCGGTGACTTTTTTTGGTCTTATCATTGGAGGAAGCATCCTTATCTATCTCCTTGAAATCAAGGGCTTTTTTCACGGGAAAAGCTGGCATGAATCACTTTTCTACTCATTATTCATGTCGTCGAATACGAGAAGTGGTGGCCTTTCCACGATGATTGTTAGCGAGTTTTCGGAACCGACCTTATTACTGATGAGCATTCTAATGTTTATTGGAGCATCGCCTAGTTCTGTAGGTGGTGGCATACGGACGACGACCCTTGCTATCATGATTCTCTTTTTGTGGAACTTCATGCGGGGGAGAAAGTCCATTAAAGTATTCAAAAGGGAAGTGCATCCTGATGATACCCGAAAAGCAACGGCTGTCATGATAATGGGTTCCTTGCTATGTATCCTGGCGATTTTCGTTTTGACTATAAGCGAGAACTTCACTTTGATGCAGATCATTTTTGAAGTTTGTTCCGCTTTCGGTTCAGTAGGTCTTTCGATGGGCATTACTCCGGAATTGAGTAATGTGGGCAAAGTTGTCATTATGATAATTATGTTTATTGGTCGGGTTGGAATTACCTCCTTCCTCTATATCATCGGTCATAAAGAAGTTACAGAGAACTACCATTATCCTAAAGAGCGTGTCATAATTGGCTGATTATTAAATAATAAAGATGAACCTTTCCGTTATTGGAGAGGTTTTTTTGGTTAATAGCAGGAATTGCAGATATTTTATGGAATTTTACTTTAAAGAGATTGTTTACCATATATAACCAAATCCAGAGCGAATCGGACAAAAAATTTTATTGTTAGTATGGGAGGTGTAAGATTGAATACCTATGTTGGCAGACTGGTTGTCCCCACCCTATTTTCCGCATTGCAACTACCCTATATAGTTTGGCTTTACGCCGAGTCACGGAAAGTCCCTGTAGTAGGAATATTCTATCTTGCCATTATTGCTGCCGTTGCATGGTTGTTAGGAGCCGTCTATGATAAAAAACAAAGGATCATTGAATTATTGAAAGATAGCGAAGGACGTTATCGCATTATTTCTAAATCCTCTAAAGAGTTGCTTAACAGCTTCAACGAAGTGATTTTTAAAACGGATGAAAAAGGGAAATGGCAATATTTGAATCCAGCATGGAAAATGATGAGCGGAAGGACTGTCAATGAATCACTGGGTCTCCATTTTTCAAAAGAAATAGATAAGACATCTTATCATCGCATTTTGAAAGCGTTTGCAAATTCCTTCCGTGAAGGAAAGCGATATTTCCGTGTCGACATTAAAATGAAGAATCGAAATAATGAAGGGTCTTGGGTAGAAGCGTTCGTTAAATTAGTCTATGACGACGGTGGTGAATTCATTGGGACGGCGGGCATATTATCGGAAATCAATGAAAGGAAACATGCAGAAGAAAAACTTGTAAGCCTGAATGAACATTTAGCCATTACCTCCAGCAAGTTATCCACAGCTGCCCAACTTGCAGCTGGTATTGCCCATGAAGTCCGAAATCCTATGACTTCCATCTTGGGGTTTGTAAAATTAATCAAAGATGGGTCTGAAAACAAACAGGAATATTATGATATCATTTTCTCGGAAATTAGCCGAATCGAGCAAATCCTCAATGAATTATTGTTACTTTCGAAGCCTAGTAAAACTGAATTTTCGGAAAAAAATCTAATCGGTATTTGCAATCATGTTTTAACGTTGTTGGAGACAAATGCTGTTCTTAATAATATCCAAATTCATAAAAACTTTGATGAAGACCCGATTTTAATTTACTGTGATGAAAATCAAATCAAGCAGGTACTAATTAACCTTATAAAAAATGCGATTGAGTCCATGGCGAATGGTGGTAACATTTTTGTCAATATTCAAGAAAAGGATCACGAGGTTTCAATAGGCATATTGGACGAAGGGGAGGGAATACCAGAACACTCGATTCAAAAAATTGGCGAACCATTCTTCACGACGAAATCGTCAGGTACGGGGTTAGGTCTTTCTGTATGTTTCAAGATCATTGAAAATCATGGGGGAAAAGTGTTCATAACAAGTGAGAGAGCAAAAGGAACGAAAATTGTTTGTATCTTTCCTACCTGCAAAACCAGTGAAAAAAAGGAGGTACCTTTTAAAATAATGAATCAATTTTCAGAAAATAAAATTTAATTATTGAAAATATTGTAAAAATAATAATATAATGGAAAAGAATGAACATACCGACCAGTTAGTTAGTAAAAGGGAGGAATGAATGTGAATTTCGAACACACTCAAAAAGTGAAGGACTTAGAAAAAAAGTTAATCGGTTTCATGGAACAACATGTCTATCCAAATGAGGCCGTCTATCAAAAGGAATTAGAAAAACAAAACAGTCGCTGGAGTGCCATACCGCCCATTTTATCTGAATTGACGGGTAAAGCGAAGGAAGCTGGACTTTGGAATTTGTTTTTACCTGATAGTGAACACGGAGCAGGTTTAACCAATCTTGAATATGCACCACTTTGTGAAATCATGGGAAGATCCATGATAGGACCCGAAATATTCAACTGTAATGCACCGGATACGGGAAATATGGAAGTTTTGGTTCGTTATGGAACGGATGAGCATAAAGAACGCTGGCTTAAACCCTTGCTTGCCGGGGAAATAAGGTCTTGTTTTTCGATGACTGAGCCTGAAGTGGCCTCTTCCGATGCAACTAATATTGAATGCAGAATTGTAAGGGAAGGTGATGAATACGTCATCAATGGTCGAAAGTGGTGGTCATCTGGGGCTGGAGATCCGAGGTGTAAAATTGCAATTGTCATGGGTAAGACCAATGCCGAAGCACCCAAACATGAGCAGCAATCGATGATTCTGGTGCCGCTAGATACACCCGGCGTCAAAATTGAACGTATGCTTTCTGTTTTTGGTTATGACCATGCTCCACATGGACATGCTGAAATCACATTTACTAATGTCAGGGTCCCTTCTGAAAACATCCTCTGGGGTGAAGGGAAAGGATTTGCCATTGCTCAAGGAAGACTCGGACCTGGCAGGATCCATCACTGCATGAGGCTAATCGGTGCAGCTGAAAGAGCACTTGAAGAATTATGTAAGCGTATACAAGAACGTGTAGCATTCGGTAAGCCTTTGTCGAAACAGGGGGTGATCATGGAGTGGGTGGCCGATTCGAGGATTGAAATTGAACAAGCCAGACTTTTGACTTTAAAAGCTGCTTATATGATGGATACTGTTGGAAATAAAGAAGCGAAAGCTGAAATAGCCATGATAAAGGTAGTAGCTCCCAATATGGTATTGAAGGTGATAGACCGTGCAATCCAAGGCTTTGGTGCTGCAGGGGTTTCAGGTGACTTCCCGCTTGCTGCCCATTGGGCCAATGCTAGAACATTGCGGCTAGCGGATGGCCCAGATGAGGTACACCGTCAACAGGTGGCTAAAATCGAACTTCGTAAGTATCAAAAGGATGAGGTGAAAATATGAAAATAACCGAGTTATTCGACTTAACTGGAAAGACGGCGATAATTACTGGCGGTGGAAGGGGATTGGGCGAACAGATAGCGACCGGTTTTGCCGAGGCTGGGGCCAATGTCGTCCTGTGTTCAAGAAAGAAGGCCGCGTGCGATGAAGTTGCCGCCCGCGTGGAGGAACTTGGCGTAAAGGCGCTTTCCTTTAAATGCGATATCACAAATCCTGCCGACGTACAAGAAGTCGTGAATGAAACGATCCGGAAATTTGGCTCCATCGATATCTTGGTGAATAATAGCGGTGCATCCTGGGGAGCATCGGCCATCGACATGCCCCTTGAGGCCTGGAACAAAGTGATGAATGTGAATGTAACGGGTACCTTTATCATGTGCCAGACTGTTGGCAGGATCATGATTGAGCAGGGATATGGAAAAATCATAAACATCGCCTCGGTTGCCGGTCTGGGCGGTACGAATCCAAACATACTGGATGCCGTTGGCTATAATACGAGCAAGGGAGCGGTCATAACCTTGACAAAAGATTTAGCCGCTAAATGGGGTCAACATAATATCAACATAAATGCGATAGCCCCGGGTTTCTTTCCCACAACCATGACGAAAGGCGTGCTAGCTAAAGGGGAAAGTCCTATTCTCGATTCCACTCCGCTCAAAAGATTAGGCAACGAGGATGACTTGAAGGGTGCTGCTGTATACCTCGCCTCAAAAGCTTCAGATTATGTGACGGGCAATATCCTGATTGTTGATGGCGGTTCTCATGTCATATAGAAAATAGAATCAAAAATGGCTGGAGGGTATGTAATGAATAATAAAAGATGGCTGTCCGTTTATCCTGATTCAATCTTGAAGGAAATTGAAGTCCCTGAAGTCCCGGTGCAACAGATCCTCCAAAAGGCATTTGAGTCCTATCCAAGCAACACAGCGATCACTTTTTATGGGAGAAAGATTTCGTACAAAGAGCTCTTCTTTGCATCACAGGCTTTTGCTTCCGCCCTTCAAAAAAAGGGAGTGCAAAAGGGTGATCGCGTTGCCCTCATGCTACCTAACTGTCCTCAATACGTTATCGCCTATTATGGGGCCTTGACGGCAGGGGCAATCATTACCCAAGTCAATCCAATGTTGGTCGAAAGGGAGCTTCAGCAAATTCTACAGGATTCCGGAGCCGAGACGATTGTCATTTTAGATGGATTGTATCCAAAAGTGAAGAGCGTACACCCCAATGGGAATGTGAAAAATGTCATTGTAGTCAGTCTCCAGCCATCTGAAGCGGATTTTCAACCCGATGTTGCTTTTGACCAGTTTTTGAAAACGGGTGACGGTAACATAATCCCTGTTTCATTTGATTCTGTAAATGATATAGCCGTCCTTCAATATACAGGAGGAACAACGGGACGATCCAAGGGTGCCATGTTGACGCATCGCAACATCTTGGCCAATGTCATTCAGTCTTATGAATTTTTTAAACATGAGTTGAAAATGGGAAGGGAACGAACGTTGACGGTCATCCCGCTTTTCCATGTGTTTGGGATGCAGTCTGCAATGAATTTGTCCATTTATACTGCGGGGGATTCGATTATGCTCCCTCGTTTTGAAATAGAAGAAGTACTTGAAACAATCAAGCGTGAACAGCCAACTACTTTTCCTGGAGTACCGACAATGTACGTCGCTTTGACGAATCATCCTAAAGCCGAAGAATACGGCATGGATTCTATACACCTTTGTAACAGTGGCAGTGCACCGATGCCCGTTGAGTTGCTTCGTGAATTCGAGAGGAAATCAGGTGCGAAGATATTGGAAGGATATGGACTTTCAGAAGCATCCCCAACCACACATTGCAATCCGGCGTTTGCTGAAAGAAAGCCAGGGAGCGTGGGGATTGGTTTCCCATCGACGGATTATAAAGTAGTGGACCTGGGGGAGGGATTGAGTGAAGTATCACCAGGGGAATTGGGAGAACTGGTGGTTAAAGGCCCACAAGTGATGAAAGGGTACTGGAACATGCCGGAGGAGACAGCGGTCACATTGAGAGATGGATGGCTTTATACGGGGGACATCGCCAAAGTGGATGAGGATGGATATCTCTATATTGTAGATCGGAAAAAGGATTTAATCATTGCTAGCGGATATAACATTTATCCGCGTGAAGTGGAAGAGGTACTTTATGAGCATCCAGCCGTCCAGGAAGCGGTGGTAATCGGAGTTCCAGATGCGTATAGGGGAGAAAGCGTAAAAGCGGTACTTGTTCTTAAAAGTAACCAGGAAACCAGCGAACAGGAAATCATCGATTATTGCCGGAAAAACTTATCGGCTTATAAAGTCCCTCAATTAGTTGAATTTCGAGATGCACTTCCAAAAACAAATGTCGGGAAGATTTTAAGGCGCGCTTTAAGAGAAGAAATGACTAGGAAATAAGAAGAGGCATGATTGTACGAAAGCGTATGGTATCAATTCAACTGATAGTTTAACAGAATGCGGGGATTACACACATGAAAGATAAAATGACGGAACATGGCATACGCTTATTCGAACAGAAAGGCTTCAGCGAAACGTCCATTCAGGATATTGTCGAATCGGTAGGGGTGACAAAAGGAACGTTTTATTATTACTTTACAAGTAAAGAACAGCTACTGATGGATATTCATCTCGCTTATATCAATGAACTGCTAATTGGGCAGGAAACGATTCTTCAGGATACTAGTAAAGGATGTAAGGATAAGCTGTTCGATATGGTTTATATGCTTTTAAAAAGCATCAAGTCCAAAAAGTCGAGTGCAACCATCTTTTTCCGCGAAATGAAAAACCTCAGCAAAGATAAATTGGATCAAATCCTTCCGAAGCGGGATGAATTCCGCAATAAAATAGAAGGATTGTTGATAGAGGGGGGCAAACGGGGGGAATTCCGTTCTACTCTTGATACCTCTATTATCTCATTTGCCATTTTGGGTGTGGTCAATTGGAGTTATCAATGGTTCGACCCTGATGGAAAAAAGACAGATCGGGAAGTGGCCGAAATATTCATGGAAATGATTTTACATGGAATTAATGAATAAACGAGTTAAAAAGGGAGGGTGACTCAATGTCGACCAATAAGATACAGTCGATATCGGTAATCGGGGCAGGACAGATGGGACATCAAATTGCGATGCTTGCTGCCCTAGGCGGATTCAATACGGTATTACAGGATGTCCAGGACACTGCTTTGCAATCGGCAAAGGAAAAGTTAGAGGCAATCATGAATAAATGGGTGCAAAAAGGAAAGCTGAGTGAAGACAGTAGATTGGCAGCCTTCACCCGTCTTCAATTTACGACCGATTTGAATAAAGCCGCCAGCAATGCCGATTTGATTATTGAGGCGGTAGTCGAAAAAATTGAAGTGAAGCAGGAGGTCTTCGCTAAACTAGAGCAATTTGCACCGGCAAACACCATTTTTGCGACAAATAGTTCGACTATCGTGAATAGTTTACTTTCCGGGGTGACGAACCGTCCGGATAAGTTCATCAATATGCATTTCTTTTTCCCGCCTCTTGTCATGGATTGCGTGGAAGTGGTCATGAGTGATCAAACATCCGAAGAAACAGCGAAGCTTGCATTAGAAGTCACGGAGAAAATGAATCGGACAGGAATTTTACTACGCAAGGAAATTTCCGGGTTCGTCGCAAATCGCATATTGGGGGCGTTGCAACGGGAAGCCCTTTATTTATATGAAGAAGGGATAGCGGATTATAAGGACATCGATTTGATTTGCCGTAAAGCTTTAAGTCACCCCATTGGCCCATTTGAATTGATGGATTTGTCTGGTATTGATGTGGGTTACTACGTTATGCAGCAACGTTATAAAGAAACAGGTAATCCAGAAGATAAACCTAATGCCTGTATAGAGGAAAAGGTGAAACAAGGTAATTTAGGAAGGAAAACTGGAAAAGGCTGGTACGACTATACAAATCAAGGAGTGAAGAATGTATGACAAACTTAGTGAGAGTGGAAAAAGAAAATCAGCTTGCGATTGTGACAATTGATAATCCGCCGTTGAATGTGATCAGCAGACAGGTATTTCAAGGATTGTCCGAAGTTTTCACACAACTTAAAGATGATAATGAAATTGTTGCCGTGCTCATTACCGGGTCTGGAGATATGGCGTTTGCCGCAGGTGCGGACATAAAAGAATTCCCACAAATGATGGGCAATCCAAATATGAAGGAGACGGTAAGAGAAAGCCATGGGGTTTTAACTCAGATTGACCAATTTCCTAAACCGACCATCGCTGTTTTGAATGGAATGACTTTAGGTGGTGGATGTGAATTGGCACTGGCTTGTGATTTGCGTGTTGCCGAAGTAGGCGTGCAAATCGGTTTACCGGAAGTGAAATTAGGGTTATTTCCAGGAGCTGGGGGCACGCAGCGTTTGTCGAGACTTGTAGGAAATGCTAAAGCGAAGGAAATGATCTTTACTGGAGATCCACTTTCTGCTCAGGAAGCAGAAAAAATTGGGCTCGTCAATAAAGTCGTGGATGTGGGAAGCGCGTTAAACGAGTCTAAAAAGTTGGCATCCCGAATGACGAGGCATTCATTACAGGCCCTATCAAGGATTAAGAAGGCCATCAATGAAGGGAGCGAATCCACACTTGAACAAGGGTTGGAGCTTGAAACGAATCTTTTTGAGGAAATCTTTCAAACGGAAGATGTGAAAGAAGGAGTTGCAGCATTTTTGGAAAAGCGGAAACCCGCGTTCTCCCATCGCTAAAAATTAGGAGGTATATTATGCATGAACTTAATGTGAACGTGCGTTTTTCTGAAACGGATGCATTGGGACATATCAATAACACCAGTTATTTTATTTATCTTGAAGAGGCCCGAATGAAATTCTTTGAAGCGCTGGGATTGGCCTCGAATATCGAAGACTGGAATTTCTTACTTGCTTCGACAAAATGCGATTTTATTACCCAAGGGTACTTTAACCAACTCTTATCCGTTCGAACATATTTGACAAAGGTAGGGACGAAAAGCTGTGAGATGAGCCATGATATTATTTGTTCGCAAACGGGAGAGACCATCGCAAAAGGAACGGCGATATTGGTTTGCTTTAATTTCGGGGAACAAAAAAGCGAACCCATTCCTGAAACGATTAAAGAAAGATTAGTCTCGCATATTGTCCATAGCTAGTTTACTAAAGTACAAGGGGTGAAGGGAACGATGGATGATACCATTCCTGTTCGTTCAGGGGAGGAGCTCGGTGTTAAAAGACTAGAGGCATTCCTCCAGGAAAAGATAGTGGATTTGCCAAATGATCCATTGGAAGTGCAACAGTTCTCGACAGGATATTCCAATTTGACCTATCAACTTAAAGTCGGTGAGTGGGAAGCAGTATTGAGGAGACCTCCACTTGGTCCGGTCGCTCCAAAAGCCCATGATATGAAACGGGAGTACCATATTCTTTCTTCCATCCATCCGTATTTTCAAGCAGCGCCTGAACCCATCCTGTTTTCGGATGATGTCTCGGTTGTGGGCTCCCCTTTTTTTCTAATGGAAAGAAAACATGGAATAGTAATAGATTCCATGTTTCCTAAAGATATTGTCCCGACTGTGGAAAAGTGCCGTCAACTATCCACTATCATGGTGGATCAGCTTGCGGATCTTCATTCCATTCCATATGAAAAGACGGGATTAGCTCAAATTTCAAAGCCTGATGGATTTATGGAGAGACAGGTACACGGGTGGATTTCCCGATATGAACGGGCAAAGACGGATGAAATCAAGGAAGTGGGACCGCTCGTTGCTTATTTACAAAAGAATATGCCGCGTTATAGTCAAACCTCGATCATTCACTATGACTTTAAGATCAATAATGCGATGTTCAACCAGAATTTAAGCGAGATGGTCGGTCTTTTTGATTGGGAAATGTCGACGGTCGGTGATCCGCTGGCTGATTTAGGCGTTGCCTTAAGCTATTGGACGGAAAGTGGCGACCCAGAAATGGTCAAATCCGGTTTGGGCCAAGCATCGCTTACTACTATGGATGGTTTTTTATCAAGGAATGAATTTATCGAAGCCTATGCTGTGAGAAGCGGTAGAGACGTTTCTACCATCGATTATTATTTGACATTTGGCTATTTCAAGTTAGCTGTGATTCTTCAGCAAA
The DNA here is from genome assembly GCF_044761985.1 of Peribacillus sp. NPDC097224. Lineage (NCBI taxonomy): Bacteria > Bacillati > Bacillota > Bacilli > Caryophanales > Bacillaceae > Peribacillus > Peribacillus sp. NPDC097224. The sequence goes on from NZ_JBIWDK010000003.1 coordinate 518,648, forward strand.
TCTATTATCGGTATGAATTGGGGCAGACCAAGGATATACGCTTTTCTTCATTGGGGAAAATGGTGAAAAGTTTAATTACTCATGCTGCCCACGTAGCCGCAAAGGAAGCCTGATTAGATGAAACAGACGATGCAGCATATACACTTGCTATTGAAAAAAGAAGAAATCAACAGGGACAAGCTTCTAGATGGGGAGAAAGTCGCCATCGTACTAGATGTGCTATTAGCAACCACGACCATCGTGTCTGCTCTTCATAATGGAGCGGAGCAGGTAATCCCTGTCCTGAGCCCTGCCGATGCCGAATTGAAAAGCAAAGATATGACTCAAGGGGAATGCCTCCTTGCCGGGGAAATGAGGGCCCAACCTATTGAGGGCTTCATCTATCCGAGTCCGACGCTGTTGAATAAGCTAGTTCAGGGTAAAACGCTTGTCTTATCGACAACTAATGGCACAGTGGCCCTACAAAAATCAAGTTCGGCCAAAAAGGTGTATATTGCCTCTTTACTGAATAATCCATCCGTTGCAGAAAAAATCAAAAACGTTCACCAAACGGAAACCATTGTTATTGTGTGTTCGGGCAATTCGGGTGAATTCAGTATGGAAGATTTTTATGGGGCCGGCCATTTGATTCATTGTTTGGTCAATGGGACACAAGATGCGTTCCTGTTAAATGATGCAGCGAAAGCAGCATGTGCCTTTTATAGCACGAATATCAACAGTGCCTTTGAAATCCTCCAAACTTCGCATGTTGGTCAGCTGTTTGAAGATCATGATTTAAATGGCGATTTGAGGTTGGCAACTCAAAAAGGGTCGATAACCCTTGTTCCGGAGTTGATAAATGGAAAAATACAAACTGTGAAGAATAGGCAGCAGACATAAAGGGTCGATAAGGTAAGAAGGAAAGGTGTGAAACAATGAGATTCTCACAATCCATTGCTGTAATAACAGGTGCAGGTTCGGGTATTGGGAAAGCGACAGCATTAAGGTTAACGGATGAGGGTGCACAGGTTTTATTAGTAGGAAGGACGAAAAGGAAGCTGAAAGAAGTGGCGGCTGAGATCAATGCCCGCCATACTATCCCGCTGGCTGACATTTTTCCTGCTGATGTTACGGATGAGGAAGACGTTAAAGAGCTGGCCATGTATGTTACCGAACAATACCGGGATCTTCATATTTTGATAAACAACGCGGGAGGATCGAGGTCCTCCAAACTTTTAGATACCTCCACAGAAGTCTGGGATATGATCCAAGATGTCAATTTGAAAAGTGTCTTTCTTGTCTCAAAATATTTAGGGAAGGTGATGAAAGAAGCGGCAAGCCATGAACTTGACTCTGCCGGCAATCGGGCCATCGTCAACACGGCCTCACTATCCGCCCATCAAGCAGGGGCCCATATCCCGCATTACAGTTCTGCTAAAGCTGGTGTACTTAGTCTGACGAAGTCATTGGCACTTGAACTGGCTCCATACGGAATCCGGGTTAATTCGGTATCACCGGGATTCATTGAAACTCCATTAACGGAGGATGGCTTGCAGAATGAGAAATTCCTGAAGTCGATACAAAGAAACACGGTCCTCGAAAGAGTAGGGAAGGCAGAGGAAATCAGTAACGTCATCGCATTTGTCGCTTCACCTGAAGCCTCATACATGACAGGCACCGATATTTTAGTGGATGGTGGATGGTTAATCAAATAAAGGGGGATGAAGACATGTTAAGAGAACATTTATTAACGGAGGTTTCCAATCATGTATTGCTGGTGACTTTGAACCGGCCTGAAAGTTTGAATGCCTTTAGTCCGGATATGATAGCGGACTTAACCAATACGATTGTTGATGTTCGGCAGAATTCTCAAATAAGAGCCATCGTAATCAGGGGAGCCGGACGGTCATTTTCCGCCGGAGGGGATGTCAAATCGATGGGCCAGGCCACTGCCGTACAAATGTATGACCATGTCGGTAAACTGAATGATTGTATATTGGCGATGGATTCCTGCGAGGTTCCCATTATTGCCGCGGTACATGGATTTGCTGCAGGGGCTGGTTTTAATTTGGCACTTGCTTGCGATTTAATCGTGGCTGCAGAGGATAGCCAATTTGCTATGAGTTTTTCAAAGGTAGGGTTAATTTCGGATGGAGGTGGTTCATACTTTTTACCCAAATTAGTGGGACCGCATCTTGCCAAACAACTCTTTTTCTCGGCCGAACCGATTTCGGCCGAACGTTTACATCAGTTAGGCGTTATCAATCATGTATTTCCATTGAATCAACTTGAAGAAGAAGTGTTAAAGATAGCCGACAAGCTGGCACATGGGCCAACAAAAGCCTATGGAATGATGAAAAAACTTGTGAGTCATTCGTTTACGGCTTCACTTGAGGAAATACTTGAACAGGAACGGATTACCCAAACCCTAATGGGGACAACTGAAGATCATATAGAAGGGGTTACTGCATTCAAAGAGAAACGAAAGCCGAAATATACGGGGAACTAAAAGAGGGGGAAGAAGATGAAAGCCATACAATTTGAAGCCTATGGTGGACCTGAAGTTCTAAAGTTGACAGAAAAGGAAAAACCCACGCCTACCGGATATGAAGTGTTGATTGAAATTGACTGTGTCGGGGTTAACTATGCCGATACAGCCCGGCGAGAAGGGCAATATGTCGTACCAACGCCGCTCCCGTTTATTCCAGGTGCAGAAGTGGCAGGGGTTGTGGTGGAAGTAGGCGAAAAAGTAACCAAGATCAAGGCTGGAACTAGGGTTGTGAGTTTGATTGAATCAGGCGGCTATTCCGAATATGCCTTGTCCAATGAATTCTCCGCCATTCCATTACCGGCTGAAATCTCTTTCCATGATGCGGTTGCTTTACCCCTTCAAGGGCTAAGTGCGTATCACATCTTAAAGACGATGGGACGCCTGCAGGCTGGGGAAGCGGTACTTATCCATGCAGCAGCCGGGGGCGTTGGAACGATTGCAGTCCAGCTTGCAAAGATTTTCGGGGCAGGGAAAGTAATTGCCACAGCTAGCACCGAAGAAAAACTGGAACTCGCAAAAGAGATGGGGGCGGACGTACTCATTGATTATACGAAAGAGGGATGGGAGCTCGAAGTGAGAGAGGCGACAGACGGTAAGGGCGTGGATGTTGCCCTTGAAATGGCAGGAGGGGACATTTTCAATAAGACCCTGAAATGTCTGGCTCCTTTTGGTCGCATAGTCGTTTTTGGCAATGCTAGTCGTGAGCTATATACGATGAATCCTCAGAATTTAATGCGCCGTAATCAATCCGTCATAGGTTTTTTCCTACCCCAGATCATGAAAAGACCGGATTTGCTTGTACCGAGTATCGAAGAACTTTTCTCTTATGTAGCCTCAGGTAAACTAAAGATGACCATCGGAGGTATTTATCCAATCGAACAGGCTGCAGCGGTTCATGAAGAAATGAACGCGCGTCAAACGAAAGGGAAATTGATTTTGCAGATTAAATAAGGAAAAAGGGTGTCCTTGAAGTTTCAGGATGCCCTTAAATTTGCGAGAGCTTAATCCGTTTCCGAGCTGACATCTTTATCGGGATGGAAAAAAGGGGCTTGAGGATCTCGTTTGGCTTCTAATAGTTCCCGATTTTCAGTCGAGTTCCAGCCAATATCATTTGTCGGGTGGACCCATTCATCACCAGCCATGATTTCCGGGTCTGTATCCTCACTCCAATTTTCAAGCGGTGAATTGTCTGAGGCGTACTTGCTGTCCCCAATGACCACTCCATACTCATTCACAAATGGTGCTTCTGGTTTTATTCCAGTGTTTTTGAAGCTAGGTGCATTGATTTGATGTGGCTGAGTATCTGATAAAATTGGGTTATCAAGTTTTTTCTTCATTATATCCTCCTCCGTTTTTAGTCTTAATGTACGCGAATGACGATATATTATCCGTGAATAATTTTGAACGGAATTACCCCATTCTATAATGTTAACTTTTTTTATAGAGGTGGAATGAAAATGAAAAGGAAAGCCAATGTTGATGGGGCTGTAAAAGCCAGTAAAACGCCGAAGAAGAATCAAGGAATAGATGAATTTTCAAATGAATTTGCAGCCGATGAAAATGTCATGAAGGGTGCAAACCGTAACTCTAAACAAGGCAGAAAAGGAAGAAGTTAAATGAATAAACAAACACGTAAACAACCAGAGAAAAAAGATAAGGCCCAGTACGTACGAACGGAATTCGGTATGGAATTTAGTGAAGATATGAATGCAACCGAGATCTATGAAATACTGGCCGCGAAAAATAACAAAAAGTAAATAAGGACGGACCCCACAAACAGGGGTCCGTCCTTATTCTTATTGTATTGTGCTTTCAGCCTTAGATAGTGAAAAGATGCGAGAACCTTTACCACTTGGATCAAAATAGGCAAGCATGATGGAAGGTTGTTCAATTATGGTCCCATCCGTTAAGTAGGTTTCTAAATCAAACGGAAGTTCTTCAATCAAGGTATGCTTATATATTTCCTTTTCGTTCAGTTGTAAATCCCTGAAATCGGTTCCTAGGTGCTCGGGATGCTTAAGAATTTCTTCATAAATCTTAGAACGGCCATGTTTATCTAAAGAGGCTTCCCACCAAGGTTTACGTGGCTTATATTTTTGATTCTTAAAGTAATCCAATTTCATGAGACCGATGACATTATTCAATTGATCGGTTTCCCTTTTAATCAAAAATAGCTCTAATCGCTTGAATAAATCTTCAAGCTGATGCCCAATGCGTGACCAGCCCTGCTCATCCCAATAGGTGCCGAATTCCTGGAAGAAGTCGAATGGGGAGGTAAATACCGTTTCTACAAGAAACTCGGTTGTATGGTTCATTCGATGATCGTTCCAGTATTTTTCAAGGACATCTTCGACTTGTTTAATGCGGACAATATCATCAAAGGTTAAAACATTGTTTCCCAGGATTTCGTAAGGGGCATGATCACTGTAAATATAATCGTGTTCATCCGCTCTAATTCGCAGCCCAGTGCCACGCAACATTTTTAAGAATCCGAGTTGCATCTCTTCGGGGCGTAGTGCAAAAACATCATTGAAGGTCTTTCTGAATGAAAAATAATCTTCTTCAGGCAGGCCAGCAATTAAATCGAGATGCTGATCTATTTTCTGTCCGTCTTTTACCATCGTGACAGTTCGGGTCAACTTTTCGAAATTCTGTCTTCTCATCACGAGATCATTTGTATGATCATTCGTAGACTGTACACCGATTTCAAAACGGAACAATCCGGCAGGCGCATGATCGTTCAAGAATTGAATGACTTCCGGGCGCATGATGTCAGCCGTGATTTCGAACTGAAAAACGACTCCAGGTTGATGCTCATCAATTAAAAACCTGAACATCTCCATCGCATAGCTCCGGCTAATGTTAAAGGTACGATCGACAAACTTAATCGTTCTTGCCCCATTATCCATCAAATACCTGATGTCTTCTTTAATTTTTTCGCGGTCAAAATAGCGCACACCCACTTCAATCGATGATAGGCAGAACTGACAGCTGAACGGACAGCCACGGCTTGTCTCGATATACGTCACCCGTTTGGATATCTCATTACGATCTTCCTCTAAACGGTATGGTGAGGGAAGGGATTTCAGGTCCACCTTGCCATTCTGGGGCTGAATCACCTTTTTACCATCTTGCCGATAAGCAATTCCACTAACTTTCTTATAGTTGTGTTCCCCTTCAATTTCGGAAAGCAGGTCCTTGAAGGTTACTTCCCCCTCGCCAATGACAATAAAATCAGCACCTGGAATTTGATCTAGCCAATCATGAACATCGTAGGTCACTTCAGGACCACCGAGGATGATAACCAGTTCAGGATTGATCTTTTTAAGCATCGCCACGACTTTCATGGTTTCTTCGATATTCCATATATAACAACTGAATCCGATTACATCCGGCTTTTTGGAATAGAGGTCGCCGACGATGTTCATAATCGGATCTTTGATGGTGTATTCCGCAAGCTGTGCATCGTATTCCGGTTGGGCATAAGCCTTCAGGTATCGTATGGATAGAGATGTATGGATGTATTTTGCATTAAGAGTACTAATAATTATATTCATAAAAAATGGCGCAATGAAAGCGCCTATCTCCTTTCGTGTACATGTTATCTAAAAGCCAACAAGCACTAACGAATAATTGTACCATAGTCTCTTGGTTTTGGAAAACCACTTACAGTATAAAATGTTAAATAGAAGAAATTAAAAGGACAACCCTATGGCTGCCCTTTTTGTTCTAAAACCTGGTAGTAGATTGTTTATGTTCTTTACTAGGCTTTATATATTCTTTAACTTTACGAGCGAACTGTTTGGTCCTGGATATTTTCAATTCGATAATGGGCTGTGCCATGGAACCTATGATTTCGCTTGAAAGCATAACTGTAATCAAGAAGGAAAGCCCGGCTAGCATGATGAAGCTTTCGGTGTTACTAAAGTATTCCTGAAGGGTGCTTTCACGGAAAAAACGAATGAAGAAGCCGTGAAGCAAGTACACATACAGGGTTTGCTTACCCCAGTTGGTAAAGAAATATTGTTGTCTTGGGATAAAGGATAAAAAGCTAAACACTGTAATGACACTTAATCCGTAAAAACCAAGACGTTTAAACATGGATATGATGGACGCTTCCTCTAGCTCGGAATAGGGCTTAGAGCCAAGCAACCATTTATAATTGATATCTGCTTTTAAATAAAAACCGATGAAAACAACAAGGATGATAGAGAGTGATGCTATATGGACTTTAGGTGTAAATAGTCTTTTTAAATGATCTTTGTTTAAATGATACCCAATTAAAAACATGGGGAAAAATACAAACGTTCTCGATAAGCTTAGGAAATTGGAAATGAAGTCCACATATCCAATTAGCAAGGCGATTAGGAACGATAAACCTATACCGACAAGCGGCTTCAGTTTAGAGAAACCGAGAAGCATGATATTCCAGCAAAATAAACTGATCAAGAACCACAAAGACCAATGGGGGGTGAGCATGTCTACATTGAAGGAAGAACGATCATAAAGAAAATAATAGTACACTGTGTAAATGATTTGGAAAATGATATAAGGTACGATCATTTTCATGGTGATTTTCGCTAAATACCCTTTTTGATAAAATCCTTTTGCAAAAAAACCGGAAACAAGGATGAAGGCCGGCATATGGAAGGAATAAATGGTTTTGTAAAGTGCATAAATCGTTTCACTATCGTTTATATAGGTGTTCAACAAGTGTCCAAAAACGACAAAGCCCATGAGAATGAACTTAGCATTGTCAAAGAAAAAATCACGTTGTTTCATAGTTGCCTCCAAATATTTATTTTTAGGAGAAGAAATCATTGTATCTCTATACCCTAAAAATAGAGATTGAAATCCATTATCATGGAAAGAGCTTAAATTTCCCTTAATTCAAAAATGAATTAAGAGAATGGCAATATAAATTTTACACGCATGACTAATTCTATTCTACTGTTTTTTTTGGAATAGCGAGGGAATTTGGGGTGGATGTCGAAAGAGATAGGTGTCGAAAGAAATGAATGGAAGTAGGTTAGGAAAGGGGTTTGAATATGAATGTAGAGTACGAGGCTGTCTGTAATGAGGAGATCATCAGGTTGAATAAACACATCGAAGAATATAAAGAAATCTTTAATTCCATTATAGAGCCCCATATAATGATCGATGAAAACCTGAGATTCACCTATGCGAATGAGGCGGCATGCTTGTTGTTCGATCAGCCCAGAGAACAACTGGCTAAACTGAAGCTTAGTGATTTTCTTCAAGCAAGTACCTTACTTGCAGTTGATGTGGAGGGATTAAGCAGGCATAAAAAGCCTCTTAAGAAAAGGAAAGCGGTACAACTCCATAATGGAAACATGAGGGAGTTTGAGTTTATACAGGTTGGGACACTTTCAGGTGGAAAGAGGATTTTTCGTTTGGAGGATGTGTCTGAAATCGATCAGGTCGGGAATTTGATGCCAACGCAAATGGTTTTGGATAATTTCGATACAGCAAAAGAGGGTATTCTCCTTTTAAGTCGTAAAGGACTTATACTAGAGGCAAACTCCGCATTCATGAATGGTTTGAAAATCAATAAAAGAGATCTTATTGGGAAAAGACTATCAGATTTGGTGACACATGATGATAAGTCACAGCTAGACGAAGGGGTTAGTGAAATTTTTACAACATTGAATTCTATGGGTGAATTGGAGGTAACCCTACATGGGAAGCCTTGTCGTTTTACTTTTTCAACCCGTACACCAGTCGGAAATGAATTATTCATAACGACGTTTTCGAAGATCACTGAATCGAATATTATTGAAAAGAAATTAGAGTCGAGCGAAAGGATTTTTGCCGAGTTATTTGATCAATCGATGGAAGGAATCGTTTTTTGGAATGAGGCCGGTGTTATTTTTCGAGTCAATCAATCAGCCTGTAAAATATTTGAATCCACTAAGGAAGAAATGATTGGCAGTGACATATGGAAATTCATCTATAAGGAAAATCGTTATTTTAAAAGAATGCTTGCTACTTTTGAAAGAGACGGCCAAGTCAGGGATGATATTTTTTATAAGATGCCAAACAATCAAATCAAATTACTTGAATTAACGGCAAAGAAACATGAGGGCGATGGGTATAATGTAACCATCTTTCGTAATGTAACCGAACGCTGGGAAATAGAAAAAGAATTAAGGAAAAGTGAAGAGAAATTCAGGAAAATTTTTGAGGGGTCACTTGATGGGTTGATCTTATGGAACAAGGATGGATTTACGGACTTTAATGAATCAGGCAAGGCAATACTGGAAATCTCTAAGGAAAAACTCCTTTCTCTAACCGTAAAGGAATTCATCGGAAAAGTACCGGAAAATGCAATTGATTTGAATGCACATGTGGAAGCGGTATATAAAAAAGGAGTGTATTCTTCCATCATTCCACTAAAATTCGAAGATGGAAGGATTAAGCATATTGAATTTTTAACAAGAGGCAATCTGTATTCAAACCTGAATTTAACCATTTTTCGCAATGTAAGTGAAAGGCTTGAAATGCAAGAACAAATCAGGAAATCGGATACCTTACATGTTGTTGGTGAACTTGCCGCCGGAATCGCCCATGAAATTAGAAACCCCATGACAGCTTTAAAAGGTTTCATCCAACTGCTTGAAGATTTGGTCAAAGAGGATTTCTCTACTTATTTTCACATAATCACTTCAGAAATACAGCGCATCGAGACGATTATTACAGAGTTCCTGGTTTTGGCTAAACCGCAGGCCCTTCAATATTTGGAACAAGACTTGCACATCATCCTGAAAGAGACACTGGAGCTTTTAGCGGCACAAGCTTTACTTAATAATGTCCGCTTTGAGACAGATTTTGAGGGAATTGCATGCAACATATTCTGTGAAGCAAATCAGTTAAAACAAGTATTTATCAATATTATTAAAAATGCACTGGAAGTCATGCCGGATGGCGGCACAATTCGTATCCAATCGAGCCAAGTATCAAATAGCCACGTTCGCATCTCGATTATTGACCAAGGAAACGGGATATCCAAAGAAAAGTTAAAAAAGTTAGGTGAGCCATTTTATACGACAAAGGAAAGAGGGACCGGCCTCGGATTGATGGTCAGCTATAAAATCATAGAAGAACATAATGGATATATCGAAGTGGAAAGCGAAGTCGATAAAGGGACAGTTTTTCATATCTATTTGCCCATTAAAAGTGAAGCTTAGAGGATGATGCCAATTGGGTAACTGGTTCTTTTCACAAGGTTGGGTACTTGAAATCTTTCATAAATTGAAGGGTTTTTTTTTGTTTGAAAAGGTCATAAGGGTTCCCGTCATTTTCTGTCTTCTGTTGCTTTGAATTTTATCGCAATATAAGAAGTTTTGTCTTTTTTTGCGAACCTATTTACATATAAGGTATATTTTGTAATAATTCTTAAATATAATCAAACTCTAAAAAGGGCAGGAGTAGTGAATATAGGTATGAATTGTCGGAATGCAATGGAAATTTGTAACGAAATACGAATAAAACGGTGGGAAATGATGGATTTTGCGCAAATACACGGAATGAGTCATAATCATACCATTCGGATCAGTGAGGAGCTTGATAAACTGATTAATGAATATTTGATTCTGCAACATCATACGCCTATTGAAATGAGAGTGGAAACAAAAGACTTGGTCGTCATCTTACAGGAACCTTTCTACAATGATTACTTCCTTTAATAAAATATATAAGAAAATGGATCGTGAATTTATCTTTGGATAGCAGTGACTATGAAGAAATAGAGGTCAAGAATGGAATATATTCAACTAGTAAAACGAGGGGAGATTAGCCAGGCGGCATTATTTTTTATCGAAGGGGAACTGATGAATGTCATTGTTATGGATCCTGATCGATTTAATTCCGGTGATGCCGTTATCTGCCTGCATAAATCCCAAACATTCGAAACGAATATCATAAAAAAACAAGAGAATAATCTATACTTATTTGTTCCATGGTACGATACCCTTCAGGATAGTGAAAGAAGACGGGCTGCAAGGGTATCGTATGTTGCTCAAGGAAAAATCCAGTCCCCCCAAAAAAGTGAAAGGGTTCAGTTGATTGATTTGAGCATCAAGGGCCTAGGATTTTCGTGTGAAAACAAACTAATGAAAGCAGAGTTGCATACCATCACCTTTATGATTGATCATGCCAGGAATCATTTTACCATCAGGATACAAAATGAGCGGGAAATGGAAGATGCATATCGGTATGGAGTCAGTTTCATAGGAGTGCCTGTCAAAGATTTGTTTTATGTCAGGAGATATATTCTTAACAGTCAGCTTGATAAATTATCATCTGCGGCTGTTTAAAAAGGAAAAAGGCTGACTCACATAAGGAGCCAGCCTTTGTCATGTTCAATTATCATAGAATTTCCAATAAGATGACCATAAATAAGAGTCCGACTATGAAGGAATAGGTGGAGGTGCGCTCATTCCCATCCCCGTGACTTTCGGGAATCAATTCTTTGTAGACGATGAATAGCATAGCCCCAGCGGCAAATGCAAGACCATAAGGGACCAAGAATTCAATATAAGAGGTTAAGTAATATCCTAATAGACCCGTGACGATTTCTATGGCGCCAGTTAAGGTGGCAATTATGAAAGCCGTGAATCTCCCAATTTTTTGATTGATTAGAAACAATGCGACGAGCAAGCCTTCGGGAGCATTTTGGAGACCTATTGCAAAAGCTATCAAATTCCCTGTATCAGGCGCATTTGAGGCATAACTGACCCCAACGGAGAGACCTTCAGGAATATTGTGCAATGTGATGGCCGTGATGATGAGCAAAGCTTTCTCATCAAATTGAATACCACTTTTCGTATGGCCGAGATCAATGTGTGGAATATTTTTTTCCATCATCGTTAAAGTTAAGACTCCGAGGAAAACCCCGATGATAAGTTGGATATACCCCCCGGTTGCCAATGATTCTGGAATGAGGCTTAGCAAGGAAGCAGCCATCATGATTCCAGCTGTAAATGCTAAAAGTGTATCCCTGAATCGATGGGTCATGGACCCTTTAATGAAAAGAATCGGTAGCGCACCGGCCCCTGTAGACATAGCAGAGAGGATACTGCCTAATAAAACTCCACTCATAAATTTCTCCTTTGCATGGTTGTTCTTTTTTCATTCTTTCTTTTTTCTTCTTCTCTGGGTAAAACAATAATGTATTGTATTTTTGATTATCCAAATTGGTTACAGTGTGAAACCTATTTTTCGGGATACCATTGTTTTAACATGAAATCACTTGGTAGGAAGACACTGAGGATCCCTAGCAAGGGCAAAAATCCTACGATTTTAATCATGGCTGCAATCCCGATAATATCTGCAATCGCCCCCAATGAAACGGATCCAATCGCCCCCATGCCAAAAGCGAGTCCTACAGTTAGACCAGCCATTGTCCCCACTTTACCGGGAACTAATTCCTGTGCATATATGACGGTAACGGAAAAACTGCTCATGATGATGAATCCGGCAATCAGTAATAGAATGAAAGCTGCAATCGGTGGTACGAATGGCAGAAGACCGGTTATCGGCGTACTTGCAGCAAAGGAAAAAAGTATCACGTTTTTCCGCCCAAAGCGGTCGGCGAGCGGGCCACCGAAAAATGTCCCGACTGCCCCAGCGGCTAAAAAGGCAAAAAGGAAGATCTGTGCCGCTTTTATTGTGAATGAGTGCTGTTCGATTAAATAAAAACTATAAAAATTTGTCATGCAGGATACATACCAGGAGCGGGCGAAGATAATGAATAATATTAAGACCAAGGCTTTGGCCACTTTATTGGAACGCTCTTTATTAACGACTTTAGCCGCCAGAGTTTTTGGCTGAAAATGCACGAGCCTTTGGGAATACCACTTGGCTATGTACAGTAATAGCATGACCGCGGCAAAGGCAACGAAAGCAAACCAGAGAGCGCCCTTCTGCCCGAACGGGACAAGAATGATGGCCGTGATGAGCGGAGCTAGTGCCTGCCCACTGTTTCCACCCACTTGATAAATTGACTGGGCCAATCCACGCTTGGGACCTCCAGCCATATAGGCGACTCTGGATCCTTCTGGGTGGAAAATGGCTGATCCAAAGCCCATTAAAACGACAGCACCGAGTATAGTTATATAGTTTGGTGCAAGAGCCAGGATGATGACTCCGATTAATGTGCTGGTTAATCCAACTGGCAAAGCATAAGGCAGTGGCTTTTTATCGGTATAAAATCCGACAGCTGGCTGTAGAAGTGATGAGATGATGTTCAGGCAGAAGGCAATCATGCCCAACTGTGTATAAGTTAAAGACATGGATTTTTCTAGGATGGGAAACATGGCCGGTACCACGGCCTGAAGAGAATCATTCATTAAGTGGCATATGCCAATAATAATCATTATTTTGAGGGTCATCTCTTGATTTTTTGGTATAGGTTTAGTTGCTGTGGTACTTGCCATATGTATTTGCCTTCTTTCTAAATTAGAATCTTATTCTAGTGACCTTTTATTTAAGGTCCGTCAAGATGATTATCTTAGGATAGAAGGGTTTACTTTACTGAAACGTGATTCTTTCCATATAGATTACTTACTCACGTTCTCTTTTAGGATTGGTAAGCGAATCATGACCGTCGTACCCTCCGAAAGCTTGCTTGTAATCTCGATTGTTCCATTGAAGAGTTCGATGATTCTCTTGCAGACGAAAAGTCCTAAACCGGTCCCTTCCTTTTTGGAAGTATAGAATGGCTCAAATACTTTCTGGATGTCGTTCGATTCCAACCCGTGTCCAGTGTCAATGATTTCTATAATAGCTTCTTGTTTTTTTTGATAAATATGTATGGTCAGGTTTTTGCCTTGTTCCATGGCCTCAAAGCCATTTTTTGCTATATTAAGTATGACCTGCTTGAGTTGGTCCTTCGTACAGTATACAGGAAGTGGTGACCTAACTATATCCCATTCGACTTCGATACAGTAAAAACGAGCTTCAGATTCTATTATCGGTCTTAATTCAGCAACGATACCGCGTACATCATATGAGGATAAGTTTTGCACCATCGGCTTACCTAGAATCAAGAACTCACTGACGATACTGTTTATCCTTTCTATCTCTTTCATGATGATGGAATAATAAAACTGGTCTTGTTCATCTGGATGCTTCTCATTTAGCAATTGGACAAGTCCTTTTATGCCCGTGAGTGGATTTTTGATTTCATGTGCAGTACTTGCTGCAAGTGTACCTACGAAATTCAACTTTTGGTCATCAATGAGTTGTTTTTGTTTTTTTGAATTCCTACGATAGAGGAACTCATATACAATAATATAAATCACATGGGTGATGATGAAGGTGAAAAATATAAAAGAATAGAATATATGGATGTTTTGGGTATCCTTTTTTTCAAGCATTTTAACTGATATGGACCATTCGGCTTCTGTCAAGGGGAGGGTCATCCATCTTGAACTTGGGTTTACATTCCCGATATTTATATCAACGACCTTTTCTCTCTCATTCGTTTGAAGTTTTACTGTTTGTTCAGGTGAAAGTGTATTCAAGATATTCTTTAAATAATCGAATTTGATCTGAACCAATAAAAATCCCCGTACTTCCTTATCCTTTTCCAATATTGGGGCGAAGATGGTGAAGCATGTACAATTCAAATCATCAATTCCTGTTTTGTGGGCCATCACCGCTTTTTGAGTATTTATAGCTAAGTCCATATCTTCATGATTAATTAATTTGGATTGGGGGGGCTGCTTGCTTGTACTATGTATGGTCATTCCTTCTCGATCCAGTAGATAAATGTCAGCGTATCTGGGGTCTGTATCTTTGATGGAGTCTAACAATTGATTCTTTGATTTTTCGTCCATATATGGAATAGAACGGTTACGACTCAACCATTCCACATTTCCCTTGGTTTCCCTGATTACTTGGTCTATCGATTTTTGATAAACGGATCCAATCCATTCAGCCTTTGCTTTCCGTTCTTCTTGGATGGAATAATCAAAATATAACCAATAAGTGATAGTTAAAATGATTAATGGTAAAATGACAATAAGTATGTATTTCGAAAATCTCTGCCTTGAATTCATGTGGTCACTACTTTTATTTTTTCTTTTAGTATATCAAACTGGAGAATTAAACAATAGCAATAGCCATGCCCTATAGGCAAATTGACAAAAAAGGCGCAATAGAATATAATAACCTTCAATTCAAGATATTTTAATTAAAAATTTTAAGGTTGTGAAGTTATGGGGAATGATAGCATCCAACAGTCATTAAAGCTGTTTATCGTGATGTCAAGAGCTCACCGTTCGATTAATGATATAGTGAATAAACATATAGCTGAAGCGGGCTTGAATCCTACTGAATTTGCCGTACTTGAACTGTTATATCATAAAGGTGATCAACCTCTTCAACAAATCGGTGGCAAGATCCTGCTTGCAAGCGGTAGCATTACTTATGTAGTGGACAAGCTTGAACAGAAGGAGTTTTTACAGCGGATAGCTTGTAAAGATGACCGACGTGTAACGTTTGCCAAAATTACGGATAAAGGTAAAGCCTTTATTGAGGATGTCTTTCCTGATCATGAAAAAAGAATCGATGATGTGATGAGCGTCCTTACGAAAGAGGAAAAAGAAACGGCAATAGAATTACTGAAAAAGATTGGTTACTCCGCAAAAAAATAATCCAGTAAACCAGCACCTTAATTTAATTGAGGTGTTTTTGTAGTTTTATTATGATTCGTCCGAAACTGACGGTCATGCCCACTAAAGGCGGAGAACCCTATTACTTTTTTCGTAAATAGGAAGGCTTTACATAAGAATATGGCGAATGTAATTATGTCCTATTTTAACTGGCAACCAATGAACACGATAGGTGTTTTTTGGGGAAAAAGGGATACAAATGATGAAATTGGGGTGTAAGTATGAAATTTAATGAGTATAAATATGAACGGCCTGAATTGGATGACATTAAAGGGAAGTTCACGAAAGCTCTTAAGCAGTTTGTGGATGCGACTGAGGTTGAAGAACAAGTAGAGGCCATAAGTGAAATAAATGCCATTCGAAACTATGTTGGTACGATGAGCAATCTGGTCTATATTCGGCATACCATTGATACGACTGATGAGTTTTATAAAAATGAAAATGATTATTTGGACGAATTCTCACCTGAAATGGAGGAAATGACTTCCGCGTTTTATACAGAACTCGTTCAATCGAAATTCCGTCGGGAACTTGAGTCCAAGTGGGGAAGGCAACTATTTGATTTGGCTGAGGCACAGCTCAAAACGTTCTCGCCGGAAATCATCCCGCAACTGCAAAAAGAAAATAAGCTGGCAAGTGAGTACTCACAGTTAATAGCTTCCGCGAAAATTGAATTTGAGGGAGAAGAGCGGACATTGGCACAGCTTCAGCCCTTCATGGAGTCTGAGAGCCGTTCCATCAGAAAAATGGCAAGTGATGCTTACTATGGTTTCTTTGCAGAGAAGCAGGACGAACTGGATCGGATTTTTGATGAGCTGGTAAAGGTGCGACATGGCATAGCAACGACATTAGGGTATGATAACTTCGTCGAGCTAGGTTATTATCGCATGACACGGACCGATTATAATGCAGAGATGGTGGCAGCTTTCCGTAAACAGGTGAAAGAGGAAGTGGTCCCGCTCGTTACCCGCTTGAAGGAACGTCAGCAGAAACGCCTAGGTCTGGAGAAACTCTATTATTACGATGAGAATTTCCAATTCAGTACGGGGAATGCCGTTCCTAAAGGCGAAGCGGAGTGGATCGTGGAAAATGGTCAAAAAATGTACCATGAACTTTCTGCCGAAACGGATGAGTTTTTCAATTTTATGATTGAAAATGATTTAATGGACCTGGTTGCTAAAAAAGGAAAAGCAAGTGGTGGATATTGTACATTCATTGAAGATTATAAAGCTCCCTACATTTTTTCCAACTTCAATGGGACATCTGGTGATATCGATGTTCTTACACATGAGGCAGGACACGCTTTCCAGGTGTATCGAAGCCGTGACCTGGATATTCCGGAATATAATTGGCCAACCTATGAGGCTTGCGAAATCCATTCGATGAGCATGGAGTTCCTTACATGGCCTTGGATGGATCTGTTCTTCAAAGAAGATACAGAAAAGTATAAGTTCTCCCATTTAAGTAGCTCGCTCGTGTTCCTGCCATATGGGGTGGCTGTGGATGAATTCCAACATTTTGTCTACGAAAATCCAAACGCATCGCCACTTGAGAGAAGACAGGCATGGCGCAAAATCGAGAAGGAATACTTACCTCATCGTGATTATGAAGAGAACGGATTTTTAGAGGGCGGAGGCTATTGGCAACGTCAAAGTCATATCTATCAGTCTCCATTTTATTACATTGACTATGCTTTGGCTCAAATATGTGCTTTCCAATTTTGGAAAAAGTCTGTGGAAAAAGATGAAAGTGCGTGGAAGGACTATTTAAACCTTTGTCAACTTGGAGGAAGTAAATCATTCCTTGGGCTCGTGGAATCGGCCAACCTTGATTCCCCATTTGCAGAAGGTACTGTGCAGTCTGTCGTAAGGGTTATCGATGAATGGCTGAGTTCGGTCGATGACCAAGCTTTATAAGTTGTGAAATCTCGTGAATCGTTAGCGGGTCTTCTATAGAAAGGCGCTCCCTTTAGAGGGAGCGTTTTTAAAATGGGAGGACCGAAGCTTTCCCATTAATTTAGGTTAAACTGACTTGGACTGTCTTAAAATTCTCCCTCTTACATATAGATGTAGGGAGGAGGGGTGTACATGCTTTCTAGGTGGTCAGGAATCTTTCAGGTTGCAGCCGTTTATGTAGGTACAGTTGTCGGAGCGGGTTTTGCAACTGGAAAGGAGGTTGTTGAGTTCTTTACCCGTTATGGCTTTTATGGCTTTATCGGGATTTTAATAGCAGGCTATATTTTCATTTTCAGTGGTACGAAGATCATGTTGATTTCCTCAAGGATCAAGGCAGCTTCCTATGAAGAATTCAATCAATTTTTATTTGGGAAGAAATTAGCGGGCGTCATCAATGTTTTTTTCCTTATCATGCTGCTAGGTGTTACAGCGGTCATGATTTCGGGATCAGGTGCCGTTTTCGAGGAACAGCTTGGCATCTCGAAAAACGTTGGGAGCTGGACAACGGCCCTTCTGGCTTCATTGGTTTTGATGCTAGGAATGCGTGGGCTTTTTACAGTGAATTCTTTTGTTGTTCCCATCATGATTCTATTTAGCTTGATTCTGTTCTTCTCGACTTTAGGCACGGGTGAATTTTTATCTTCTCTAACGCAATTCCCAGAAGAACGGATCAGCTTGAAGATGATATTCTCCCCGTTTGCCTATACCGCTTTTAACCTGGCTTTAGCGCAGGCGGTGCTTGTTCCGGTGGCGTTTGAGGTTAAGGATGAAAGGATTATAAAGCAAGGTGCTATTTTGGGTGGGGTATTCCTTACGATTATTCTACTCACTGGGCATTTATCACTTATGACCCTTCCGGATGTGATGAGCTATGAAATTCCATCGGCGGTCCTTATGAAAATGGTGGGCGGTCATTTACATTGGATGTTCATCTTGGTGATATACGGCGAAATCTTCACTTCAGTCATCGGAAATATTTACGGATTGCAGAGGCAAATCAGCAACTATATTAAAGTGCCTGGCATATTCATCATCGCCTTCAGCTTTATTGTGGCGTTGATTATCGGCACGTACGGATATGGAAGACTCCTGGGTTATCTCTATCCGGTATTTGGATACATAAGTTTACTGTTTTTAATCCTCGTCTGGAAAAGTGATGCAGGCAAAAAAATTTAAAACGAGGGAAAGGGCTTACGTGCCCTTTCCCTCGTTTTGATATCAGGATTCTTTCAGGATTGTTTTAGCCATCTCTAGAAAGGCATCCCGGTAATCTTTGTCCTTCTTTGTAAACATGGTTAAGCGGACAGGGGACTTCTCATCTTTGAGTAAGACAGAAGTAACCACATCATCGCCGTTCACGACTTCATAGCCGGAACCATTATCTATGTTAAGTGCCGGGTCCTCTATCTTCTCTGAAATGCTTTTCAGTTGGGTTTGGACATTTTCCTCTACTTCGTCCCATTTGACATCGCCCGTTAATAATTCAATCCTCATGGATACAGAGTCGTCATCGGTCAGGAAAAGGACATCCTTTCCAGGCTCCTCGGCAGTCAACTCGAACTGTTGTAAGACGTATAGGCTGAATGGTTGATTATCACTATTTTTCAGGAAGGCTGTTTCTTCTTTTGCTTCACCATTACTTGTATATTGCAAATTCTGTTCCATAAGCCTAACCTTTTTTGTCCCTTCAGAACTATCAGTAGCTCCATTTGTTGAGCCTGCTGTATTCTCTTCTTTTACCGTATCTTCTTGTGGTTCAGCCGTCTTGTCGTCCGTGGTTGTCCCACATCCGCTCAGCAATAGGGCCGCCATTGTCGCTCCGCCTAAATATTGCGTCCATTTTTTCATCGTTTTCCCTCAACTTTCTGTTGAATTTCTCATATGTGTAGAAAGGCATGACCTATCGACGCTCTGGAGAGAATCATCCCTTTTATATATAGACGAATGAAAAAGAAAAAAGTTACAAATAATATCATGGTAACCAAATGAACCATAAAGTTCCTGCATAGGAAAACGGAATGGTCAAAAACCATTCCGTCGTTCAGTACCTTCATCCGATGATCTTATAATTTTTATGATTGACAACTGTCTTCTGTTCAAGCTCCAAGTCAAGGTAATTTTCCATATACGTGACGTCCACGATTACAGAGTTCTCATTCACTTTCTCGACGATTCCTTGTAAGCCTTCTCTAAATTCAATGATATTTCCAACTTCCGCTTTCTTCATGGTAATCATCCTTTCCCATCTCGTTTTCAATGATAATCAGTAACTATGAATAAATGGATTATTCGAACACCTTGCTGTTTAGATTTTGACCTGGGAAGTGCAAGTAAAAAGATATAGAGTAGTTATAATGACTGGTTAGAAAGTACAGGTATGTGTTTTTTACATATTATGGAAATCAATATAAGCACACTTACTCTTACTTGTATGAGTCTGGATGATACTTATGTACGAAAAATACCAATCAATTTACAATGTGATATTTTACTTTACAGTTTGCACTATTTTTATGTATTCGTAAAGAATAATATAGTCAAGAGACCACAAAAAGTTCTGATTGATAATAAGCGTTAAGGTTATGTTAAAATAGAAACGGAATTTCTCCTATACAGGTAAGGAACAGAAACAACTAATAAGGAGGAAATAGAATGGATTCCGAAGAAGCAAAACTAGTCCTGAATAAACTGGCTAATCGGGAAATGGAAGAGTTCAGGATCAATAAGGAAGAATTTTTGAGTTTTCGTGAAGTGCTTGTTCAAAGAGCGGATTTCAAACATTTCCGAGGAAATGCCCAACATAATGGGGAAGTCATTTATACGTATTTAGAGGAAGCAAGAAGTTAAAATAGGAAAAGGACGGTTCGAATCGATGAACCGTCCTTTTCCTATTTTTTTATGGAATATCCATCTCCTTCCTCAATTTAAGAAGGGTGGTTTTTCGCCATGATTTCACGGCTGCAATCGAGACATTGAATGTATTGGCGATTTCATTTTGATTTTTATTTCCGATGAAAGTAAAGATGAGCCAGCGTTGCTGGTTCAATGTCAAGTTTTCTGTGTAGGCTAAGAGGTTCTCTGTCACGAGGGCCTCTGTGTGCATAGAAAAGGGATCTTCTATTTCAAGAACCGCTGCGTCAACTGGCTGGATATGCGTGTCGTATTTATGGAGGCGTTTTAATTCATTGATGATTCTCCCTTTTATGACTGTATATGCGAAGTTGGAGAATTGTCCGTTTGCTTCCTTGTACTTGCCTTGAGCTTCCCATAATGCAATTAATCCAATTTGAAAGAAATCCTCTTTGTTTTTATAAATGGATAGTGAGCGGATAACATGATGAATCATCGGAGTGAATTGTTCTGATAAACTTGTAAAACCGTCCATTTTCTACGCCTTTTTAAAAAGTGCACTTTTCGTATATTCCCGGGTGCTTTCACCTTAAATAATTTCATGGAATATATCGAAATGGAAAAATGCATAAAATAAAGGGGAGAAAATTGAATTTTGCGACGGAAAAACGTAAAAAAGCACCATCCATTATCGATATTTCGAAGTTTTGATTGGGTTAGACAAAATAAATAAAGGCACACCCGGCTTGCCGGGTGCGCCTAATGAAACTATTGATTATTTTTCCGATAGATTTTCAGTTCCTTGATTATCGTTTCTTTCAAACTTTCATTTTCATTCATAATGAAACCGTACATATAAGCGGATCCACTTTTCTTTTTCCAGAGAATTCGTCCACGTAAATCAATCTCGTCTGCATTTATGATGAAAGTTAGCAAAAGCTCGAGGTCCGCTTGCTCCGGAAGGTCAAGATTGGACTGGAACTTGAGCCCTCCGGCACTGATGTCCAGAACGGACATGGCCCCATTTCGGCTTTTATTTTCCAAGTTGTTTACTCTAATGATGCTAAAAAAACCAGAAAGCGGACGATCGAAAATAAAACGAAATGCTTCATCCCTGTTATATTTCACAATATGTCCCCCTGGAAATTCAGTATCTTTTCCGTTTTCTATTTTATCCATTTACAAGAATGAACGGATGGATACGTGTATGACCTTAACTCTGTGATTTCCGGAAGCCGGCCTTCACTGCATCCTGTTCTGTACAAAACATTTCTTCTTCTTTTGTTATATCATAGTATTGTCCACTTGGTATGTGGTAGATCTTATCACCTTTTGAATTGATATTTCCTTTAATGTTCGGATTGGAGCACGATGATTTTTCGGTGGTTTTTTCTGTTGTTCCTTTATCCGTTTTCGAATCATCGAATCCTTTCGAAGTGGCATAGTTTTCAATCGACCAAATGCCGATTTCCTCTTTTTGAGCTTGTTTCTGGATGGCTTCCAGTTCGTCAAGATATTTTGTATTGGGTGCATATACGTATGCGACCCGTGCGAGCCCTTTTTCTAGCAGAAGTTTATTTACCATTTTTCCATCTACATAAAAATAGGCCAGCAGACGCCCATATTTGTCTCGTTCACCGATTCCTGTCTCCACTTCCACCTCCGAACCGGCAGGCATTAGCTCTTTTGAAAACTTGCTAGCTTCAGGACCAAAGGGTTGTACGGGCTTGGAAGGATGGACGGTTTCAGGGGTATCGATTAAAAGAAGCCTGACCGTTTCTTCCTTTCCATTAGACGTCTTAATTTTCACCGTGTCGCCATCGACCACGCGAACTATTTGAGCTGTGAAGGTTTTTCCTTTTGATTCATTGGAGACTTGGTCTGTAGAAAGGGAGTTTTCCTTGGTGGAAGTATTCGTTTCTTCTGTGGACTTTTCTTCTGACAAATCGTCGGTTATTTCCTGGCAACCTGTTAATGTAAACGCACATAACGAAATCAGTAAAAATACATATTTTAAAAAAGTACTATATGTCGGTGTAGTCACCATAAATCCTCCATTCAAGTTGTTTTCCATGGTGTCATGGATAAGTAAGGGTCGCAAATAATACTACCTTATAAAATGATGAAAGAAAATGAAAAATATTCTATTTTCACCATATCCACTGTCCTCTCTGATGGTTTATTCTTATTAAGAAATCGTGAAGCAAGAAAGGTAGGAACCGGAAATATGTTCAGGTTAGAAAACATAACGTTTAAAGGGATTCTAAATATTGACCATCTTGAAATCCCGGCAAGGAAAATAACTTGTTTGACTGGGGAGAGCGGAGCTGGGAAAACGTCACTGCTTAGACTATTAAATAGAATGAATGAGCCGGACACCGGGTCGATTTTTTATCAAGAGCAACTCCTTGGAACATTTAACCCGATAGAGCTCCGTCGCCAAGTTACGATGCTATCTCAAACAGCACTCACCTTACCTGGAACCATTGAAGAAAACCTCCAATTTGGATTAGAGTTGACCGAAAGAGAAAAGGAATCAAAGGACGAGCTACTAAACGTACTTGAAACGGTATTGTTAAAGAAGCCATTATCAGCTGATGTAGAGAAATTGTCGGGTGGGGAGAAGCAAAGGTTGGCATTGGCAAGATTGCTTCTATTAAAGCCTGACGTATATTTATTGGATGAGCCAACATCCGCTCTTGATGAAGAGTCAGAGTTGGATGTCATGAACCGGTTTTTAACTAAAGTGAAACAGGAAATGGGAACCGTGGTCATGATTACTCATTCCAGGCAACTTGTGGATGAATATGCTGAGGAAAGGATCGTTCTTAAAAAGTCAAAGGAGGGGGACTATTAATGGAGAGTAGTGGGATAATAAATATTGAGCTTTGGCGTTTATGTGCGGCCTATGTATTCGTGGTTCTCCTGCTTATCATTGTAAAATGGCGAGGGATATCGAGGGAAAAACAAATTTTGCTCGCTACAGTACGCATGACGGTCCAACTTATTCTTGCAGGGTATGTATTGACGTATATATTCGAGAATCCCCATCCCTTGCTTTCAATAGGATTTTTATGTTTGATAGCCTGGTTCTCTATCCGAAATATTTTTAAACAAATATCCTTTACGCTCAGCAAGAAAATCAAACGAATGGTCATTTTGAGTATGCTCACAGGTCCGATAGCCGCTTTGCTTTATTTTAACTTGGTCGTCATCCATTTCACGCCATGGTATGAACCACGTTACTTTATCCCGATTGCTGGTATGATTGTGGGGAATGCGATGACCGGCGTTACGTTAGCTTTAAAGAACCTGCACGACGGCATCACAAGTAACCGCGATAAGGTGGAGGCGATGTTGATGCTTGGCGCCACGCCGCAGAAAGCCGTCAAAAAATATGTGGATGCCGCTTTCGATTCGGCAGTGCTGCCGACTTTGAATAATATGTTGGGTATGGGGATCATTTTCCTTCCGGGAATGATGACTGGGCAAATTCTATCGGGAATCAGTCCGCTCATCGCCATAGAATATCAAATTGCCATACTTATTGGGATTCTTGGTAGTGTCTCCATAACGGTCATCCTCTTTATCTTACTGAGTTTTAAGGCGTTTTTCACAAAGTCTGCACAACTGTCCATCTAAAACTTTTTAAAGGAAATAAATTAATTGTTGCAGTTTTATCCTAATTTTTGTACGATTCTTTAGAAACAGGATAGTTATGGTTTGTTTGTTGAGAATGATAATGATATTCTGAAAAGGAAATCGTAGATTTTCGTATCTTTCTTAAATGAATAGGGAAAAACCTTACATATCCTATTCTTGTTAGTTTATTTTATATTAAAGGAGAATGATTTATATGGTAGAAAAAACGTTTACAGTAACTGCAGAAACAGGAATTCATGCTCGTCCCGCTACATTGCTTGTACAAGCAGCTGGTAAATTTGATTCAGAAATTAACCTTGCATATAAAGAGAAAAAAGTGAATCTTAAATCCATTATGGGTGTTATGTCTCTTGGAATCGGTAAAGGTGCAGAAATCACGATTACTGCAGAAGGCAGCGATGAAAATGATGCTCTAAAAACACTTTCTGACACATTGAGCAGAGAAGGTTTGGCAGAATAATGTCCACGCTGATAAGTGGAATCGCAGCGTCAAGCGGCATAGCCATCGCGAAAGCCTATCGTCTTATCGAACCGGAATTGTCGGTTGAAAAAAGGAGTATTGAGGATGTTGAGGCTGAAGTAATCCGTTTCAAGGAAGCCATCCAAAAATCTACTTCAGAATTGGAAATCATCAGGAACAAGGCCGAGCAGGATTTGGGGGCCGATAAGGCAGCCATTTTTGATGCCCATTTACTAGTACTTTCCGATCCGGAACTTTTGAACCCTGTTCAGGATAAAATCAAGTCCGAAAACATAAATGCTGAATCTTCTTTACATGAAGTTGCAAGCATGTTCATTACGATGTTTGAACAAATGGATAATGAGTACATGAAGGAAAGAGCCGCTGATATCCGTGATGTAACAAAACGTGTCCTATCTCATCTTTTGGGTATACATATTCCGAATCCAAGCATGATTGCAGAAGAAGTGATCATCATTGCCGAGGATTTGACGCCTTCTGATACGGCCCAGTTAAATCCGATGTATGTTAAAGGGTTCACGACTGATATCGGTGGCAGAACATCACATTCAGCCATTATGGCTCGTTCATTAGAGATTCCGGCAGTTGTAGGAACTAAAACGGTGACCGCTTCCATCGAAAATGGGGACTTGGTCATCATAGACGGGCTTAATGGCGAAGTGCATATTAACCCGACCCCTGAACTTGTGCAACAGTACGAGGAAATGCAGAAAAAATATGCCTTGCAGAAGGCTGAATGGGCAAAGTTGGTCCATGAACAAACGGTTACAAAAGATGGGCACCAAGTAGAGCTGGCAGCCAATATTGGGACACCAAAGGATTTAGATGGTGTTCACAAAAATGGTGGGGAAGGAATCGGTTTGTACCGGACAGAATTCCTCTACATGGGAAGAAATGAAATGCCTAGTGAAGAAGAGCAGTTTGAAGCCTATAAGACGGTGCTGGAAGGGATGGCCGGAAAGTCGGTTGTCGTCAGAACACTTGATATAGGCGGGGACAAAGAGTTACCCTACTTGCAGTTACCTAAGGAAATGAACCCATTCCTTGGCTATCGGGCAATTCGTTTATGCTTAAATGAGCAAGAAATTTTCCGTATCCAGTTACGGGCGTTGCTACGGGCAAGCATATACGGAAACTTGAAAATCATGTTCCCAATGATTGCGACCTTAACGGAATTCCGCGAAGCCAAAGCTGTGTTGGAAGAAGTGCGGCAGGAATTACTTGAAAAGGATATCCCGGTGGCAGAAAAGATTGAAATCGGCATCATGGTTGAGATTCCTTCCACTGCGGTCATGGCAGATATTTTTGCCAAAGAGGTCGATTTCTTCAGCATTGGTACGAATGACTTGATTCAATATACAATGGCAGCGGACCGGATGAATGAGAGAGTCTCGTATTTATATCAACCATATAACCCGGCAATATTACGACTTGTTAAAATGGTAATTGATGCTGCCCATAAAGAAGGAAAATGGGCAGGAATGTGCGGCGAGATGGCGGGAGATGAAGTGGCTGTCCCTATTTTAATTGGGTTGGGCCTTGATGAATTCTCGATGAGTGCCACCTCTATCTTAAAAGCTCGATCTCTAATCAGGAAACTTTCACTTGAAGAAATGAAAAAACTATCACAAGATGTCTTGGTGATGGATACAAACGAACAAGTGAAAGAAGCTGTACTTGAAAAAGTGAATAAATAGCATGACAAACGGCGCTTTCGTCCAATGAAACTTCAATGGATGAAAGCACCGTGTTTATTTTTTTGAAATCTTCCAAAAGATGTTTAACAACGTTATACATGGGTAAATAAAGGACAAGCACAGTTGTTTAGCTCGATATGAGCAACTGACATTCTCATTTCCCCCTTTTAAAGCCGGCTGGGTTTTCCAGCCGGCGATTTTTTTTGGGGGGATAGGATAAAACTCTCCGGGGAATTGGGATATTGATAATTCAGATTTTTCACTTTATACAATAAAGGATATAATAAAATCATGTTTGGTATTTTTTATGAAAAAGGGGGAAGTACAGTGGATTTATATTTACAAAAGAAAAATGCTTTAATTCTGGCCTCGAGCCAAGGGTTGGGAAAAGCAATAGCGGAAGAGCTTGTTAAAGAAGGTGCCAACGTCATGCTCGCTGCGAGAAGTGAAGAAAAATTGGTGGCAGTTCAAAAGGAATTATCAAAGATCGGCAAGGGGAAAGTGTCGTATAAAGTGACGGATATTACAAAACCTGATGATATTAAGTCGTTGGTGGAGAAAGTGGCTGAAGAATTTGGCGGGCTAGATATCCTTATCAATAATGCCGGAGGTCCTCCAGGGGGGACATTTAATGATTTTAGTGATGCAGACTGGCAACATTCATTTGAACTGAATTTATTGAGCTTTATCCGAACCATTCGTGAAAGCTTACCGCTTCTAAAAAAACAAGGCGGCAAGATCGTTAACATTGCATCGTCTTCTATTAAAGAGCCAATACCTGGCCTATTGCTATCGAATACTTTCCGCACGGCAATCGTGGGATTGGCGAAAACATTGGCTACTGAGCTAGCACCAGACAAGATATTGATCAATACGGTTGGACCGGGTCGAATCTCAACCGAGCGCATTCAACATCTGGATCAATTCAATGCCGAGAAACAGGGTGTCTCAACTGCAGATATCACAGGGAAAGCCCTTAGTAACATCCCGCTTGGGCGTTATGGCGAACCAGAGGAATTTGCGAAGTTCGTAACCTTCCTCGTTTCTGGGGCCAATACATATTTAACCGGCCAATCTTATTTGGTAGATGGAGGGATGGTTAAATCCATCTAGTTTGCATTAATTCACAGATGATTCGAAGGGAGAATGAACATGAAAGAGAAAAACACAGTAATCGGATTTATTGGTACAGGGGTTATGGGAAAGAGTATGGCGGGAAACTTGCTTAAAGCAGGTTACAAGGTACATGTTTATACCAGGTCCAAGGAAAAGGCAGAAGAGTTGATTGGTAAGGGGGCAAAGTGGGCAGCAACACCTAGGGAGATTGCCCAACAAACGAATGTGATCATTTCCATGGTCGGGTATCCGAGTGATGTCGAGGAAATTTATCTGGGGGAACAGGGACTTATTGAATGTGCAAAAGAAGGGACACTTTTAATAGATATGACAACCTCCACACCCTCCTTGGCCATGAAGATAGCGGGAGAAGCACGGAAAAAGGGGCTGGAAGCTCTTGATGCCCCAGTTTCCGGAGGAGATGTGGGTGCCCGTGATGGCAATCTAACCATCATGGTGGGCGGAGATCCTGCTGCATTTGAAACAGTACGCCCAATTCTTGAGTGCATGGGAAGCAATATTGTTCATCAAGGCCCTGAGGGTTCAGGTCAGCATACGAAAATGTGCAACCAAATAGCGATTGCCTCCAACATGATCGGGGTTACGGAAGCCATCTCATACGCTACAAGGGCAGGGCTTGATCCGGAAAAAGTCCTCCAAAGCATTTCCTCGGGCTCTGCCGGCAGTTGGTCCCTATCCAATCTTGTCCCACGAATGGTCAAAGGTGATTTTGAACCAGGGTTTTATATCAAGCATTTTATTAAAGATATGAAAATTGCACTTGATGAAGTGGAGAAAATGGGGTGGGATGCGCCTGGATTAACTTTGAGCAAATCTCTGTATGATGGGCTTGCAGAGGCTGGTGAGGAGAACAGCGGCACCCAGGCTTTATATAAACACTATAATTAAAAGTGCTATCCGCTCCTTTTTTGAATAAGCTGTAAGCGACAGCCTTTACAAAAAGGAGAGATACGTATGGGTGACTTTGACGATATCCACATGAAGTTCCAGGAACTTGAAGATGGCATATATATTGTCCGAATCGAGGGGTATAAACGGGAAAAAACGATTCACCAAACAAAGCCCATTCGTTGGGAATTGAAATTGATGAATGAGAGCCCCTTGATCTTACCGGTGAAATTCAGTCATATCGAGACCGATGCTGGTTTTCAAATATTAATGAGGGAGTTAAAAAACCTAGGGCATTCGAAACCGCGAAACGCCAGGGAATTTGAAGAGGTGATGACGGATCTATTGGGTTCAATAGTCGAGGTCAGCCTTACGACAACCAATAAGGAAGAAGGCTATCGCGAAGTGCGATTCTTACGAAGGTTGTATTAATATTGCCATACTCTCTTTTTTACAAAGAAAATGGCCTCAACGGTTCCTACTGTTGATGGCCATTTTTTTGTGCATACTATATTCACAGTTATTTTAAAAAGGCTGCGATACGATCCAATCCTTCTTTAAGTGTTTCCATGGAATAGGCATAGGAAATCCGGAAGTATCCTTCCCCCAGTGGCGAGAAGGCATCTCCAGGAACGACAGCTACCTTTTCCTGTTTTACTAGTTCCAGGCAGAACTCCAAGGAGGATGGGTAGCCTTCAGGCAGTTTTACGAAAAAGTAAAAGGCACCATCCGGTTTGACCACATCCAGATCCATTGCTTGTAATCGGTTGTACACGTAGTCCCTCCTACTAGCATATTCCGTTTTCATGGACATGCTATCGTCTTTTCCAACTGTTAACGCAGCTAAGGCAGCACGTTGCGAGATGGAGGAGGCACAAGTTACGTTATACTGATGGACCTTTAACAAATGTTTAGAAATCGACTCGGGAGCAAATAACAGACCAATCCTCCAACCAGTCATTGAATGGGATTTTGATAAACCATTTAACACAATGGTTTGTTCCCTTAAAAAAGTGGCGATTGAAACATGATCCTGGTCAAAAACCAACTCGCTATATATTTCATCGGCTAAAATGAAAATATCCTTGCCACGCACGAGCTCTGCGATGTCCTGTAGCTCTTCTGCCGTTAGTGTGACCCCGGTTGGATTTGAAGGGTAAGGCAAAACGATGCAACGGGTTTTTTCGGTTATGTATGCTTTTAGGATATCAGCGGTCAAACGAAAACCGTTCTTAGTCGTGTCAGCGTAAACAGGCTCGGCCCCGCTCATTTTAATGATCGGCTCGTAGCCTGGATAGACAGGGCCTGGGAGGATCACTTCATTTCCAGGGGTGAGGATGGTCCGAAATGTAATGTCGATTCCTTCGCTTGCTCCCGAAGTGACGATGACTTCATTGACTGGATTGTATGAAAGCTGGTATTTATCTTTTACATAAGCGCTCGCGGCTTCCCTTAATTCCAAATATCCGGCATTATGGGTGTAAACCGTATAATCATCATCAATCGCCTGTTTTGCGGCTTCCTTAATATGTCGCGGTGTAGGGAAGTCGGGCTGACCTATCGTTAAAGAAATGGTCCCTTTAATATCGGCTACTAGATTATAGAATTTTCGGATTCCAGATATTTGAACCTCTTTTACAAGCGGGTTTACTAAATGTTCCATTTGAATATCCTCCTTGTTCTTATCAGTTTGTGAATGGTTATATGAATGTATCAAATCCATTCTATTTTATCATTTTGTAAGGGGAGAGGAAAAAATACTTTTTGTGATTAATGTATTGAAGGTATAATGAAGTTCAAGATCAAGAAAATTTTGAGGATTGATATAAATGATTAGAACCTGTGCCATAACAAAAGAAAAAGAGGTCATTTTTGATTTAGAGCTAAAAAAATTAGGTGATGATTATATTGAATGGTATTGGGTGGATTTTTCAAAACCTACTGTAGAGGAAATAAAGGTGCTATCGAGCCATTTCCACTTTCACCATTTAGCCATCGAAGATTGCCTTGATGACTATAACCAGCGGCCAAAAATGGATTTTTATGAAGGCTATCAATTCCTCGTGATACATGCCATAAGGCAGAAAATCTTCAAGGCTGTCGAATTGGGTCTTTTTATCGGGGAAAAATGGTTAGTCACATTTCATAAGGAAGAACTCCAGGAACTAGAAGAGGTTTGGAGGGAAATCCCTGAGTTGGAAACCTTAAAGCAAGGGCCGTTCTTCTTGATGCATAGACTGATTGACCGGGTCGTCGATGAATTCTTTCCTCCTGTTTATAAAATGGAAAGCGAGCTTAACAGTATCGAGGATAACACGGAGAATGAAACGATATCGGAATTGATGAATCAGCTATTCGATTTGAGAACGGATTTGTCGAAGCTTCGTCGTACAATCCTGCCCATGCGTGACTTATTGTATCGGATGATTACTTCTGATAGGTTGAACTATTTAAAGGATCAGCATCTATATTTTCATGATGTATATGATCATCTTATTAAACTAACGGAGATGCTTGAATCCTATCGGGATTTTTCTTCAGATATTCGCGATAGTTATCTATCGGTCAATTCGAATAATATGAATTCTACGATGATGACTTTGACTGTCATTACGACCATTTTCATGCCACTCACTTTCATAGTGGGCGTGTATGGTATGAACTTTAAGTATATGCCTGAATTGAATTGGCACTATGGCTATTATGTAATCCTTGGGATGATGGGTGGCATTGCTTTTATGATGTTTTTATATTTCGTCAAAAAAGGCTGGTTGGAAATAGGTAAAAAGTCTCGTAATAGGTAAAATCGATTAAGCGATCTGCCATATTGATGGAACAATGATAAAAGTCTTTGTTATAATGGATAGGTTATCATTAATTTCCAAAAATGTGAAAGGGAGGTAGTTTATTATGGAAAGATTAGTAGAGGTTTATCCAGATGAAGGAAGAGAGTATGCAGGTTTTTGGATACGATTTGGTGCCAATATCATTGATGGAATCATAATCGGTATCCCCACAGGAATCCTGATGACCATCGTGAATCTAATTTGGCTCGGCAGCATGTCAAGCGTTCAGGAAGACATGCTTGATCCCAATTATGAGCCGGGAGGCGGAGAAATCTTGGCCTTCATGGGCGGGACTTTCATCACCTTATTTTTAGCTATACTTATTAGCTTTCTATATTATACTCTATTACACTCTTCGAAATGGCAGGGGACTGTCGGGAAAAAACTGCTTAATATTAAAGTGGTGGATTTAAATGGAAATCGTATCGGTTTCGGCAAGGCTGCGGGCCGCTATTTCGCTACGATTATTTCAGGAGTCATCCTTTATATCGGCTATATCATGGCCGGGTTCACGGAAAAGAAACAAGCGCTCCACGATATGATAGTCGGAACGCTTGTCGTAAAAAAGTAAATGAATCAAAGTAGGGAGGCTCAAAGGTGGGCCTTCTTTTTTTCGTGTGCCTCGGTAATTCATTTTCACAATATTATTTTTTGCCCAGGATTCTAAACAATCGGCGTAAATAACCGAATTATTAGGTAGAAGTCATTTATCTATAAGGTATAGGTCTTTTTTGCTAAAATGTATTATTTTTCAATCTAGAAAAGTAGTATATTGAATAAATAAATGATAGATGTAAGGGAAGGGCGAGATAAATAAATGGAAGCCAATAAAGGAATATTACTTGAAAGCGGTACGAATGAACTTGAAATCGTCGAATTCGGGATTGGAAAGAATAAATTCGGCATAAATGTAATTAAAGTGAAGGAAATCATAAATCCTGTACATATTACCCTTGTGCCTCACTCCCATCCGAATGTGGAGGGGATCATTGAGCTTCGTGGTGAAGTGCTTCCTGTCGTTAATGTAGCTGATGCCTTAGGGTTTCCTGCATCGGAAAATCCAGAACAGGATAAATTCATAGTCGCTGAATTCAATCAGCAAAAAGTCGTCTTCCATGTCCATACGGTGACACAGATCCATCGTATCTCATGGACACAAATCGAAAAGCCTTCGGATATGTATCAAGGCTTGGAAAGCCAGATTATCGGCGTTATCAAACTAAACAGTGAAATGATATTATTGCTGGATTTTGAGAAAATCGTCGTCGAAATCAATCCTGAGTCAGGAATCAATGTTCAGCAGGTTAGAAAACTTGGTCAACGTCAAAATTCCGAAAAGAGAATCTTGATTGCTGAGGACTCGCCATTACTGCGTAAGTTGCTGTTCGATACATTGACTGAAGCCGGATTTAAGCAATTGGAGTTCTACGAAAATGGTCAGGATGCCATCAATTATTTGGAAGGGCTCGTAGAAGCCGGCAAAACGATTGTGGAGGAAATCCAACTGGTGATTACGGATATTGAGATGCCTCAAATGGACGGGCATCATCTTACTAGAAGAATTAAGGAGAATGGCAAACTCGCTGAATTGCCGGTCATTATATTTTCATCGTTGATTACAGATAGCCTACGCCATAAAGGGCAGGTAGTCGGTGCGGATGCACAGATCAGCAAACCGGAGATTGCGGAACTGATAAGATTGATCGATCAATTTGTTTTATAACCTATGAAAATGGGACGAGGATATTAGATCCTCGTCCCGTTTTTTTCTTTTAATACTTTGAACCTTTTCCTAAAAAAGAAGAGGGGAATGGATTATGAAAGGGCTGTTTAACTTGACTCCGTCCATATGACTTTTTTTCGGCCTTTACAGGGCTGGTTTGTTTTTCGCCAGCTTGTCCAACGTAAGTTTGTAAAATTTGCTTTGCTTTTGATAGTGACAAGGCAGCTTTAGGATTTCGTATGGACGCTGCGCGACTGCCGAGATGGGGGAGGGTTTTTAAGTCTTCCTTCGTAGGCGGTAGGTGAAAGACGTATGATCCACATTCAACAATGACATCGGATTGTTGCGCGGCAAAGCGAGGGTTGTCAGAAAAATGGAGTCCCATCTTCTTCGCTTTTCCTTCTTGCATGAGCTTATTTAATGCGAGCTTCTTTAGATTGTACAGATTTTTAGGCTCCAATGCAGTCTTAGCATGTTTATTTACTATAAACACGGCTTGGGCAAGGGAGTTTATCGAAAACTCATCCATTTCAGAATGTCCTTTCGTTTGATTCATAGTAGAAACTCCTTTTCATCATAGGTTTAGAAGTAATGCTATTGAAATAGATTTCTTCAATCAAGTCTACCGTTTATTTATATTGGTGTGATATTAGGCTTGTAAGGTAGAGTCGGATGGAAAATAGTTCAAAAATTTATAATTTAAAGTTATTCCCAACACTTTACCATCTATGCATTTCATATTATACCACTACAAAATATATAAGGAAGCAAATTCTAATACTGTGACGCTTTAATTTGTGAAAAACTATAAGGTAAAGAACTTGTATCCATTAAGAAAAGAAGGCGGTTCATTCCGCCTTCTGTGCAACCCTTATTGGGTGTAGATATTAATATTTTCATTGACTGCGGCTTGTGCGCCGAATTGTTGTGGGTAGCCCTGAAAACCTTGGTACCCCGGATATCCCTGATTGCCTGGATAGGGAGGGGCAGGATAAGGAGGGTAAGCGGGCGGATAGGGAGGATACGGCGGATACGGCGGCGGGTACGGTGGACGGTTGTTGAATAATAACGGACCTACTGCTAATCCAGCCACAAATGATAAAGGGAGCAATAAAGGAAAGAATGGAAAGAAGCGTTCATCGTTCCCATATTCAATTCCCATTTCATCCCCGTATCCGTTACGATATACATTTTGCGGATGTGGATATTGTTGGTAGGGATAGAAAGGATAATAATATTGTGTTTGCATGGTTGGCCTCCTTTTCTCTATGTCTTTACATAGTATGGTTTATTTTATGAAAAGAGCCTGTTCCAGCTGAATCTGTTATAATGAATCTATTCGTTTTTCAAATAGTTGAGGTGGTTTTATGGAGCCGTTTAAGAAGGTTTTGGCCGTAGGTTTTGGAGGTGCGGGTGGAGCATTAGTACGCTATTCAATTAGTGCCTCGACATCCGTTTTTTTCTTTCCATTTGGGACGCTCCTTATAAATATAGTAGGGTGTTTTTTGCTTGGAACGATAAATGGGTATTTCGCCTCTAAAAAAAAGTCACTCGTTTTTTTAGCTCTTGGTAGTGGGTTTTGCGGAGGGTTTACCACGATGTCTACATTTTCTCAGGAAATGGTAACGCTTATGCGGCATTCCATGATTCAAGCAGCGATTTATCTAGGAGCTACGCTTGTAATGGGACTGTTTGCTGGTTTTATAGGGCTGCGTCCTTTTACTGACAAAAGAGGTGAGACCTTGTGATTCATGTTTTCTCCGTTTTGATTGGAGGGTTTTTCGGTGCAGCCTTCAGATATATGTTTCAGACTTTATTTAATAAGCTTCTGCCTTCGAAGCCCATACCATTTAGTATTTTGCTGATTAATCTAATTGGGTGTTTCGGGTTAGGATGGATCTTTCCAAGAAAGGAAGAATGGGAACTTTCTATGCAGTTGATGCTTTCAATGGGATTTTTCGGTGCTTTTACGACTTTCTCCACTTTCAGTATGGAAGCTCTTGACCTTATGAAAAAACACCGCTACATAGAATGTCTTATCTACATAACGGTATCGGTTATTGGTGGCATCTTGGCGTTCCTATATGGTTATATGCTTTAAAGGTCTTATCCATTAACACTTTTGCAGGATGGTAAAATTATCGAGGTGTTTCCATTCACCATCTAATGCTATAATTCACTACATAGGAATTTTCACGCACAGGCTTTGTTAATGAGTCTGGCGATTTTCCCCTGTATTTCTTGTTATTCTGCTCTTAGTTCATAAATGGTCAATTCAGGGCGCGATAAAAAGCGATAAGGAAGTCGGGTTGTGCCAAGACCTCGGTTAACATGTAGAGTCAAGGAACCAAGATCAAAGGTCCCCTCCGTATACTTTTCGGCATATGGGGGAGTGACAAGGGCACCAATCAAAGGAATTTGAACTTGCCCGCCGTGACTGTGCCCGCTAATCTGATAGTGGATATCATAAGTGCTAGATATATCTGCCAGGTCTGGAGCATGGGAGAGCATAATGGTGAACCCCCCTTTTGGTATACCTGAGAGAGCCTTTTCAAAGTCAGGTTTTCCGAGCATCGCATCATCCACACCAGTTAGGAATATTTCTTCTGCTGAAAGTAATGAAACCCGGGCGGAATTATTTTGCAACATGGTGAAATTCGATTTTTCCATGATATCTCGATATATCTCGGAGCCATACCCACCGTGATCATGGTTACCGAAAATGCTGAACTTGCCCAAGGGCGCTTTAAGTTGATTCAACACAGGTGGGATTTCATTTTGAGCATTATATTTATTGGGCTCGTCCATCAAATCACCGGTAAATAAAACAATATCCGG
Organism: Peribacillus sp. NPDC097224; assembly: GCF_044761985.1. Lineage (NCBI taxonomy): Bacteria > Bacillati > Bacillota > Bacilli > Caryophanales > Bacillaceae > Peribacillus > Peribacillus sp. NPDC097224. The sequence goes on from NZ_JBIWDK010000003.1 coordinate 553,954, forward strand.
ATCCATTTGGTTTATCTTCTCGACTATCGCTTGCAAGTCACTAAGCTGAAATTGAAAGCCTAAGTGGGTATCGCTGAACTGTATCATCTTCATACCATCAAAACCTTTAGGAATAAGAGGGTGGCTGATAAAATTGTGCTTTATTTCTAACCACTTTGGCTCTAAGTTATGGGCGTAATATCCGCCCCCAACGCTTAAACCAGTTACAGTCGCCAGCGTACGCAGGCCATTTTTTATAAATGTTCTTCGGGAAATACTTTTACTCAAATTAATCAACCTATCTACATTAAGAATGTTACTTCCTCATATTAACAAACAATGTACATAATTAGAAGAAATCTCTTCTATAGGCAAAGGGAAACCTAGTTTATTGGAGTCGAATGGTTAATATCCAGTTTAAAACTGACATTTACACGGAGGTAGCATGATGACCGAACCAATGTTTATTACACTGATTATACTTCTATGCGCGTTCGCGCTTTTTATACAAGGTAAATTTCGTGCGGATTTAATCGCTCTTTGTGCCCTTGCTGTTCTGGGGCTGACTGGCATACTTACATTTAATGAACTGGTGGCGGGGTTTGCCAATCCCGTAGTGATTATGCTAGCGGCCCTATATATCGTCGGGGCAGGATTATTCAATACTGGAATCATAGAAAAGATAGGAAACAAATTGCTTAACTATTGTGGTGGGAATGAGTGGAAGTCACTATTGATCGTCATGGTAACGGCAGGCCTATTAAGTGCACTATTAAGCGGTACCGGTATTGTTGCCATTTTGCTTCCACTTGTAATGAGCATGGCTTTGCAACAAAAAACAAGTCCGACCCGCTATTTATTGCCACTGGCCTATGCATGCAGTATTGGCGGACTCATTACACTAACCGGTACCCCGTCAAATATGATTGTAGCCAATGTATTGAGGGAAAATGGGTTAGAGACATTTTCTTTCTTTGATTTCGCACCAATCGGTTTGATTGCATTTATAGCTGGGCTTTTCTTCATGCTCACACTGGGACGTTTGCTATTACCGGAAAAAACAATTGCAGCCAATAATAGTGTGAAGGGCTTATCCGCGGGGGAACTGGCTGGGATGTACAAAGTGTATGATCTTTTGCATTACCTACACATTCCTGCTTCATCGGATATTGTCGGAGAAAGGCTATCCGACCTTCAGCTTCCCATTCAATATGAATTGACATTAATTGAAATTCAACGGAAATCCAAAGACAAGCAGTTGCCGTTGCTTCAAAAGCAACAAACGATATCTGCCAGGGCCAATGAGGTACTGCATCCGGATGACATCATTTTGGTTTTTGGTGAAGAAGACGCCGTTCAGAGATTAGCGGAGCACTATGAATTGGAATTCAAACACTTTAATACGGAACAAATTAAGAAACATTTCCTTAGCAGTAAATTTGGTTTGACGGAAATATTGATCGTCCCGAACTCGGACTATGAAAATCAAACTCTTATTGATGTTCATTTTCGTGAAAAATACCAATGTAACGTGCTTGCAATCAATAGGAATGGTGAATATATCCAGGCGGATGTCGGAACAGAGCGTTTGAAACCTGGCGATGCGATATTGATTCACGGGGAGTGGGAGAATATCGAGAGGATTTCTTCCGATCTAGAGGATGTGATAGTGATAGGTACAACCTCAGAAGAAAGTTCCGCTGTGGATCCAAAATCCAAAACGTGGATTGCCTTGACCATAATGGGCATAATGATCGTTCTATTATCGATTGATTCAATTCCTCCTGCTTTGTCGGTCCTTACCGCTGCCTTGCTGATGATCGTAACTGGCTGTGTCCGTTCCATGGAAGATGCCTATCAAAAGATAAATTGGGAACCTATCCTATTAATTGCGGCCATGCTGGGGCTGACCGCTGCTTTTGATGATACAGGTGGTGTCAGGATGATAAGTGATTGGATGGCTTTATTATTCAATAATATTGGTGCACATGGATTATTGGCGGTCTTTTATCTCTTGACCCTGATCCTGAGCCAATTCATCCCGTATGGGGCAGCTACAGTCGTTATGACGCCCCTGGCATTAACCTCGGCAGTCAATCAGGGAATCGATCCCGTTCCGGTTTTCCTCTCACTGGCGGTTGCAGGGAGCCTGGCCTTGGCGACACCAAGAGTGGCGACTACAAATGCGTTGGTCATGACTGCGGGCGATTATAAATATGAAGATTTCACCGTCATAGGCATTGCGACACAAATCTTCATCGGTGTCATCGTGGTCATAACGATTCCATTGTTCTTCCCATTTTAATCGTGCATTAAAAAGGCCATTGTTCGATTTTAGAACAATGGCCTTTTACTATATCCGAGTAAAATAATAGAGATTCCTTCCTATATTTTTACCCATATAAAGGGTGAAAAGGGAGGATTGCGAAAGTTAGTATTATCAACGCCAACAACTAATGGTATAATTTTTGCATATTGATGTTTCGTAATTAGGGGGAATACATCATGGATGCAGAAAAAATATTAAAGAATTTAGACAGGGTGACACCTTTTTTTCAACCCATTTTCAGTGCAGATCAACATCAGGTCATCGGGTATGAAATACTAGGGCGCTATGAGGAAAAGGGCGAATATGAAAGTCTTGGTACTTTTTTTCACGATTCTTCCGTGCCTGAAGAATATCGGATAGAAGTGGATAATTATGTGTTGGAAATAGCTCTCGAACGAATAAGGGATTATGGTGAGGATTTTCTCATTTTTATTAATCGCGATCCCAATTTGCTTATGCTCGATCATGGCGAAGAATTTATGGAAATTCTCCATCGTCACTTTCAACCGGAGGAAATGAATAGAATCGTTCTTGAACTATCGGATACGATCAGCCCGGAAAACTACGAACCATTACAACATGTACTCGCCTATTTTAAAACATACGGCATTAAAATAGCATTTGATCATCTTGGGGAAGATAGTCAACTCGATCATATTGCTCAGATTTCTCCGAATATTTTAAAAGTGAATTTGAATCAACTTCGAATATCAGGGGGAGACGCATACCAGGTCATTCTCTTCTCGCTCAGTATGCTAGCACGTAGGATAGGGGCCAATTTACTGTTTGAAAATATCGAGTCTGAGTACCAGCTCCGTTTCGCTTGGAAGAATGGGGGGCGTTATTATCAGGGGTATTTCTTAGCAAAACCTGACGGGGAATTTATTGATAAAGATTTACTTCGAGAAAAATTTCATCAGGAATGCCAATCTTTCATATCTCTGGAAACAAAAAAGATGGAAGCCGTTTATCAAAAAACCCTGCAGTTTAATGAAGGGATGCAAGATTTCATCAAACAACAAAAAGGAAAAGGTTCGCATGAGGAATTCCTCGGAATCCTGGCGAAAAAATTGGATTCAGTATGTTTTCGGTTATATATTTGTGATGAAGAAGGGTATCAGAAATCGCCTAATATTCTTCATAAAGACGGACAATGGGTGGTCCAACCTAAATATATGAATCATAATTGGAGCTGGCGCCCTTATTTCCTTGAAAATATCGTTAAAATGCGCAATGAAAAAAAAGGCATTTTATCTGATCTGTACAGTGATATCGAAACGGGGGAGACGATTAGAACCTTTTCATATCCGCTGAATAATAAAGAATATATTTTCTTTGATTTGTCCTATAGCTTCCTCTATGAAAACGAAGCCTTGTTATAAAAGCGGATGCAGGTATAATATTGTTCAAAATGTGTAACGATAAGCAAAAATAATGCTTGGAGGAGACATATTTTGAGTACATATATTTGGATTCTACTCATTGTCGTAATCATCATGTCGATATATTTACTCTTTTATACCTATTCTGTTGCAAAAGGGCAGAAAGCGGTCAAAGGGAAGTACGATTCGTCTCTCGATGATTCAGTAAAAGAGCATCCATATTTGTGGAATCCGATTTTTATTTCTTTATTGGTTGCAACGGTCTTGATTGCTGGTTTCATTTTTTATTATGCATTTAAATAATTCATAAGAAGGAAGATTTCGGAAATTATGAAATCTTCTTTTTTTTATGGAATAGCGAGAAGAAAACTACCAATATTCGGGTGGTTTTCCAATATGGTATTTTTTTTCAGTTTGGTCTTATCCATGGCGGGTAAGGAAAAGTATAGACAAAAACCGGTATGATTCGGATATTATACTACCTAGGAGATGAAACTATGAAAAAATATTTAGTTGCTTGCGTCGTTAGTGCCCTTCTTTTAATCGGAGGCTTACCTGTAACTGCAGAAGAAGGCATACATAGGGAACAAGTATTTTCGTTAATGCAGGAAGCATTAAATAATCAAGGTTCACTCAGTGAGGAAATAAGAACGGAGAAAGACATTAAAGGAAAACTGAATGATCACTTCACGGAAGAGTTCATAGATAAGTTTTATAAAGCCAATGTCGTGCAAGTCGAGGGAGGTTATATGGCCTTCGGTTCGGATTTCGCACCCTATTATATTCCTTTCTTTAGCTATGATGATCATACAGAAGTAATCTATGGGGAAAACTCGGACTACATTTATGTACAAGAGTCATTTGAGGTGTCAGAAGGGGGCCCTGTCACTTCCGGGAAACATGTAGAGACAGTTACCTTGAAAAAAGAAAATGACGTCTGGAAGGTTGCCGACGTTTCATATGAAAGCGCAAATCAAAAAGAACAGGCAGATAAGTAATATATTTGATTGGATAATCGAATATCCAGCATGAAAAAAGTCTAAAGAAGGATAAAGTGTACCCTGTGTAAAGGACATTTTAAAAAAGCCTAAGCAATTTTTAAAAGATGATCTCTGTATTGAACAGGGGTCATCTTTTTTAGGTTC